>JAEMQS010000064.1 GCA_016463765.1 Solirubrobacteraceae bacterium
GCGGCGATCGAGCGCGAGAACGGGGCGCTGGAGGGCCGCGGCCGCGTGCTCGTGCGCGCCAGCGGCACCGAGCAGCTCGTGCGCGTGATGGTCGAGGCGCCGGGCGACGAGGAGGCCGACGACGTGTGTGACCGGCTCGTGGCACTGGTCCGCGAGACCGCCGGCGTCGCGTGACAGGCGTCACACCGCCCGACTGATCGCCGGTCTGCGCAGGAGGCCGACTGCTACTGTCGAACGCCGTCCTACGCCCAGGACGGGCGTTGGTTTGCACCCCGCAGAAAGGGCTCTCCGCATGTGCGGGATCGTCGGATACGTCGGGACACGGCCGGCCCAGGAGCTCCTCCTCGCCGGTCTGCAGAAGCTCGAATACCGCGGGTACGACTCCGCTGGGGTCTCCGTCCTGCGCGACGGTGCGATCGACTCTGTCCGCGCCGTCGGCAACCTCAGCCACCTGGAGGAGGCCATCGCGGCCCGTCAGGGTGTCGCACCGGCGGCTGAGACCACCGCGACCGCGACCGCGACGCAGGAGCTCGCGACCGGGATCGGCCACACCCGCTGGGCGACGCACGGGCGCGTCAACGAGGAGAACGCGCACCCGCACTTCGACACGACCGACCGCGTGCACGTGGTC
Organism: Solirubrobacteraceae bacterium; assembly: GCA_016463765.1. Lineage (GTDB taxonomy): Bacteria > Actinomycetota > Thermoleophilia > Solirubrobacterales > Solirubrobacteraceae > Svornostia. The sequence continues at coordinate 632 of JAEMQS010000064.1, forward strand.
GTCAACGGCATCGTCGAGAACTACATGGCGCTCAAGCAGCGCCTCCTCGCCGAGGGCTGCACCTTCACCAGTGAGACGGACGCGGAGGTCATCGCGCACCTCATCAGCGGGCACCTCGTCGACGGCGATCTCGTGACCGCGGTGCGCGCGGCGTACGCCGAGCTCGAAGGCCACTACGCGTTCGTGGCGATGAGCGCGGACGAGGCCGGGCTGCTGGTCGGCGCCCGCAAGGAGTGCCCGCTCGTCATCGGTCGCGGTGACGGCGAGCAGTTCATCGCCTCGGCGATCCCGGCGTTCCTCAAGGAGACGCGCGACGTCCAGCTCATCGAGAACGACGAGATCGTCGTCGTCCGCCCCGAGGGCGTCGAGCTCCAGACGCCCGACGGCACGCCTGTCGATCGCGCGGTCGAGCGGGTGGACTGGGACGAGGAGGCCGCCGAGAAGGGCGGCTTCGAGACCTTCATGCTCAAGGAGATCCACGAGCAGGCCGACGCCGTCGCCGAGACCATCGCCGACCGCACCGTCCGCGAGGACGGGGTGGACCTCGACGAACCGGGCGCGCTCGACGAGAAGCTCCTGCAGGGCGTCAAGCGGATCGTGGTCGTCGCGTGCGGCACGAGCTACCACGCGGGGCTCATCGGCCGGTACGCGATCGAGGAGTGGGCGCGCATGCGCGTCGAGGTCGAGGTCGCGTCCGAGTACCGCTACCGCAACCCCGTGCTCGGGGAGGGCGACCTCGTCATCGGGGTCACCCAGTCGGGCGAGACCGCGGACACGCTGGCCGCCATGCGCCTGGCGCGCGAGCGCGGCGCGACGGTGCTGGCGATCACGAACGTCATGGGCTCGCAGGCCACCCGGGACGCCGACGGCGTGCTCTTCACCCGGGCCGGGCTGGAGATCGGGGTCGCGGCCACGAAGACCTTCCTGTGCCAGGTGGCGGTCATGTACCTCCTGGCGCTGCGGCTCGCCGAGCTGCAGGGCACGCTGCCCGAACCGCGCCGCCGCGAGCTGATCGCCGATCTCAAGCGCATCCCGCACGCGATCACCGAGCTGCTCGAGGGTGAGGAGGCGCGCATCCAGCCCGTCGCCGAGCGCTTCGGCCCGTCGAGCTTCTTCCTGTACATCGGGCGCCACATCGGGCTTCCGGTCGCGCTCGAGGGCGCCCTGAAGCTCAAGGAGATCAGCTACATCGCCACCGACGCCTACGCGGCGGGGGAGATGAAGCACGGTCCCATCGCGCTGCTCGACGAGGCGACGCCGGTGGTCGCGGTCGCGACCGACTCGCCCGTGCTCGAGAAGGTCGTGAGCAACATGCAGGAGGTCCGCGCGCGCGGCGCCCACGTCATCGCGGTCGCGACGGAGGGCAACACGGAGATCGGCGAGCACGCCGAGGTCGTCCTGCGCGTGCCGAAGATCGACTGGATGCTCCAGCCGATCCTGGCGGTCATCCCGCTGCAGCTGCTGGCTTACGCGATCGCCCGCACCCGCGGGCTGAACGTCGACCAGCCGCGGAACCTGGCGAAGACCGTCACGGTGGAGTGAGCTGACCGGACGGGTACGCTGACGGCGTGCGCGTGGGCATCGACCTGCTGGAGATCTCCCGGATGGAGGAGGCGCTGGAGCGTCGCCCCGGGCTGGAGGAGCGCGTGTTCACGGAGGGCGAGCGCGCTTACGCGGCGCGCAAGGCGCGGCCGGCGCAGCACCTCGCGGCGCGGTTCTGCGTCAAGGAGGCCGTCGCGAAGGCCCTGCGTCTGGAGGCGTGGAACCACCACGACATCGAGGTGGTCGGCGAGGGGGCGCAGATCGGCGTGGCGCTGCATGGTGCGCTGGCCGATCGCGACGTCGACGTCGAGATCTCCCTGACGCACTCGCGCGACACCGCAGGCGCGGTGGCCGTGGTGGTGGCGCGATGACACTGCCGGAGTGGACGACCCCGCTCCCCGATGCCCCGCAGATGCGTGCCACCGACCGATGGGCGATCGACGAGCTGCAGATCCCGTCCCTCGATCTCATGGAGCGCGCCGGGGAGGGCCTGGCCCGCGTGATCGCCGACACGGCGCCCGAGGGGCGGGTGGTCGTCCTGTGCGGGCCGGGCAACAACGGCGGGGACGGGTTCGTCGCCGCGCGGCTGTTGCACGACGCGGGGCGCGACGTCACGGTCGTGGCGGTGGCCGAGGCCGACGCGTACAGCGGTGATGCGCGCGCGAACCTCGAGCGGTTGCCCGTCCCGCTGCTCGCGTTCGATCCCGCGGTGCTCGACGGCGCGGCGGTCGCGGTCGACGCCCTGCTGGGCACCGGGGTCCGTGGCGCGCCGCGCCCGCCCGCCGACGCGGTGATCGCCGCTCTGAACGGGTCCGGCGTGCCTGTGGTCGCCGCGGACATCCCGAGCGGCGTCGACGCATCCACAGGGGAGGTGGCGGGCGACGCGGTGCGGGCGGTGGCGACCGCCACGTTCGCCGCGGCCAAGCCCGGCCTGTGGGTGCAGCCCGGCAAGGCGCTGGCCGGGCGCGTCGAGGTCATCGACATCGGCATCCCGCCCGGCGCGCCCGTCACACCCGAGGCGGGGCTGTCCGACGACACGCTGATCCGGCGGCTGCCGCGGCGGGGAGCGACGAGCACGAAGTTCACCGGCGGCCATGTCCTCGTGGCGGGCGGGTCGCGCGGGATGACCGGCGCCGCGTGCCTGGCCGCCGAGGCCGCGGCGCGCGCGGGGGCCGGCTACGTGACCGCCCTCGTGCCGGCCGGGCTGGAGGACATCTTCGAGATCAAGCTCACGGAGGTCATGACGCGCGGCCTGCCGGACGCTGACGGGGCCCACACCGCGTCCGGGGCGTCTCACGTCGCCGATGCGGTGGCGCAGCACGGCGGCGTGCTGGTCCTCGGACCGGGGCTCGGGCGCACGGACGGTGCGCTCGCGTTCGCGCGCGACGTCGCAGCGACGGTCGACGCCCCGCTCGTCGTCGACGCCGACGCCCTGAACGCGCACGCGGGTGCCCTCGAGTCGATCGCGGCGCGCACCGCGCCCACCATCCTCACCCCGCACGCGGGCGAGCTCGGCCGCCTGCTCGACGTGTCCTCCAGTGACGTCACGGCGCGGCGGCTGCACCACGTGCGCGAGGCGGCGCGGCTGGCAGATGCCGTCGTCGTGCTCAAGGGCGACGACACGATCGCGGCCGCGCCCGACGGGACGAGCGTCGTCAACCCGATCGCCGCGCCGATGCTGGCGACCGCCGGGACCGGCGACGTCCTGGCGGGGACGATCGGCGCGCTGCTCGCGTCCGGGATCGACGCGCTGGCCGCCGCCGCCGCGGGGGTCCGCCTCCACGCGCTCGCCGGGCGGCTCGCAGGCGCCGAGCGGGGAGCCGACGGCGTGATCGCCTCCGATGTCGTCGCGGCGCTGGGCCGCGCGCGCGACCTGGCGGCCGGGTAGCCTTCGGCCGCAATGCACGTCTCCGAGATCATGGAGCGCGACGTCGTCACCGTCGCGCCCGGCACCCCCGTCCAAGAGGTCCTGAGCCTCATGAAGGAGCACGCGCTCCCGGGCCTGCCCGTCGTCAACGAGGCGGGACGGTGCGTGGGCATCGTGACCGAGGCCGACCTCATCCTGTCCGAGGAGGAGGGCGACCTGCACCTGCCCCACCACCTGGACATCATGGGCGGCGTCATCTGGCTCGAGTCGTTCAAGCACTTCGAGCAGCGCCTGGAGAAGGCGATGGCCACCGAGGTCGACGAGATGATGACCGCCGACCCGGTGACCGTCAGCCCCGAGACGTCCGTGCAGGAGGCCGGCCGCATCATCGCCGAGCAGGGGCACAACCGCCTGCCGGTCGTCGACCATGGCCGCTTCGTCGGTCTCGTCACCCGCCTCGACGTGCTCGAGGCGATGACGCGTACGTGACATGACCGTTCGGGCGCAGGCCCGCGTGAACGTCGCGGCCATCGCGCGTAATGTCGCGACCTTCGCGGCGGCCGCGCCCGGCTCCGCGGTGTGCGCAGTCGTGAAGGCCGACGGCTACGGCCACGGCGCTGTGGCGTCCGCCAGGGCGGCACTGGCCGGCGGGGCGACCTGGCTCGCCGTCGTCTCCGCCAGCGAGGCGGCCGCACTGCGCGAGGCCGGGATCACCGAGCCCCCGATCCTCGTGATGGGCGCGCTGAGCACCGAGGAACTCGATGTCGCGCTCGCGGCGCGGGCCGACGTCGTTGTCTGGACCGAAGGGCTCCTCGATGCGATCGGCGCGCGCGGTGGCGGCCGGGTCCACATCAAGCTCGACACCGGCATGGGCCGGCTGGGCACGAGGGACCCCGCGCTCGCGACCGCGCTGGCGAGGCGGGCGGCGAGCATCCCGGGGGTCGATCTCGTCGGGGCCATGACGCACTTCGCCACGGCCGACGAGCCGCGCGACTCCTTCTTCGCCGAGCAGCTGGACCGGTTCACGAGCTGGCTGGACGAGCTGCGCCGCGCGGGCCTGAACGTCCTCGCCCACGCGGCAAACAGCGCGGCCGTGCTGCGCGACCCGGCATCACACTTCGATCTCGTGCGGGTCGGCGTCGGCATCTACGGGCTCGACCCGTTCGGTGTCGATCCCGTGCCCCGGGGGCTGGAGCCCGCGCTCGAGCTCGTCAGCTGGGCCGCCGCGGTCAAGCCGATCGCGGCAGGGGAGAGCGTCGGGTACGGCCGCCGGTTCGTCGCGGCGCAGCCCGGGTGGATCGCGACGGTGCCCGTCGGGTACGGCGACGGCTGGCGACGGGGGCTGACGAACGCCGCCGAGGTGCTCATCGGCGGCCGGCGGTTCCCGCAGGTCGGGACCGTGAGCATGGACAACGTCACCGTGGACCTGGGCCCGGGCACGGGTGCCTCGGTCGGCGACGAGGTCGTCCTGCTCGGGACTCGGGGCACGGAGCGCATCCTCGCCGAGGACGTCGCCCGCACACTTGGGACGATCAACTACGAGATCACGTGTGGACTTCTGCCTCGGGTCCCGCGCGTGGTGCACAGCGACGGAGCACCGGTCTGACCCTCGCCGCGCCGCTCACCATCGCCCGTGAGGCGCTTGCCGTCGATCAGGCGTGGCTCGTCGGCGGGGCCGTCCGGGATCTTGCGATGGGCCGCGAGGTCGCCGACCTCGACCTCGCGATGGCCGGTGACGTGCGCGCCGCGGCCCGGCGCCTCGCGGACGCCGTCGACGGCCCGATGTTCCGGCTGTCGGAGGAGTTCGGCGCGTGGCGGGTCATCGCGCCCGACCGCTCGTGGCACGCCGATCTCAACCCGCTACGCGGCGCGACGATCGAGGAGGACCTCGCGGTCCGCGACCTCACGATCAACGCGATGGCGCTGCCCCTCGGAGGCGGCGACCGCGTCGACCCGTTCGGCGGGGCCGCCGACCTCGAGGCGGGCACGCTGCGGGCGGTGGGGCCCTCGTCGTTTACCGACGACGCGCTGCGGGTCGTCCGGGTCGCGCGCATGGCCACGGAGCTGGGGTTCGCCCCGGACGACGCCACGATCGCGCTCGGTCGGGCGTCGGCGCCCGCCGCCGCGGAGGTGGCGCAGGAGCGGGTCTTCGCCGAGCTCCGGCGGATCCTGGCGGCGGCGGACCCGGTCGCCGGCGTGGCGTGGATGGACCGTCTGGGGCTCGTCGCGTCGCTGCTGCCCGAGCTGCACGCCCTGCGCGGCGTCGAGCAGAGCCATTACCACCACCTCGACGTGTACGACCACACGATGGCGGTGCTGGAGCAGGCTGCTCTGCTGCGCGCCGACCCCGCGCCGGTGTTCGGTGTCGCCCGGGCGTCCGAGATCAGCGGGGTGCTGGCCGAGCCGCTGGCCGACGAGACAGACCGCGGCGTCGGGCTCATGCTGGGCGCGCTGCTGCATGACGTCGCCAAGCCACAGACGCAGACGGACTTCGGCGGCGGGCGGATCGGCTTCCCCGACCACGACCGGCAGGGCGCGGAGGCGTCACGGGAGGTCCTCGGCCGCCTGAAGACCAGCGAGAAGATGCGCTCGCACGTCGCGGGGCTCGCGCGCCACCACCTGCGACTGGGGTTCCTGGTCCACCAGCGCCCCCTCGATCGCGGCGACGTCTATCGCTATCTGCGCTCGTGCGGCCCGGTCGCCGTCGACGTCACCGTGCTCTCGGTGGCCGACCGTCTCGCCACGCGCGGGCGCAAGGCCGACGAGGCGATCGGCAAGCACCTGGAGCTCGCCCGGGAGCTGATCGGCGACGCCCTGGTCTGGCACGCCGACGGCCCACCGGCGCCGCTGCTGCGCGGCGACGAGCTGGCGCGCGAGCTGGGCCTCCCGCCCGGGCCGTGGCTCGGTGATCTGCTCGACCGGCTCGGTGAGGCGCAGTACCGAGGCGATGTCACCACGCGCGAGGACGCGATCGTCTGGGCGCGCGAGTCGCTCAATCCGCCGGAGCCAGACGGCGGATGACCCCGTCGACGACGGTCACGGCCTCGGCGACCGTCGTGTAGTCGACGTTGTCGGCGGTGTCGCTCGGCCAGTGGTAGTTCGACGGCGAGCGCAGTTCGTCCACGGAGCCGAGCAGCATCGAGCGGTACCCCGCGTGATGGGCGATCTGCGCGTCGCTCGCGAACGAGAACCGGAAGTCGACGTCGATGTCGATCCCGTGGGCGCCGGCGGCCTCGATGACGTCCCGCCGCAGGTCGGCGTCGTAGTCGTACGGGCGCAGGAACCCCTCGGAGATCGGTGAGCACAGCGTGGGCGAGCCGACGCTGTCGACGGCGATCACCCAGGTCGCGTCGCGCGGCAGGCCGAGGAAGTGCCGGCGTCCCCAGGCCGCCATCCCCTCGGAGAACGACTCCTCCGAGCCGACGGACACCAGCAGCACCCGGAGGCCCCGGACGGGCTCTTCGTGCAGGCGGCGGGCCAGTCCGAGGAGGACCGCCACGCCGGTGAGGTTGTCGTTGGCGCCCGGCACCGCGGGCCGGCGGCCGATGTCGGCCATGCCGAGCATCGTGCCGACCGTGAAGAAGCGCGCCCACCGCCGGGCACGGCGCCCGCCGTGGGCGGCGGCAAGCATGGCGAACAGCGGGCCGAAGACGGTGAGCCACAGCAGCGGCGGATGGAAGATTGCGCGGTCGTACGTCTTGGGGAAGCGCGCCTGGAGCTCGCGGGGGAGCCCGGGGTCGAAGATGGCCCCGGAGTGCGCGGCGTCGTGATGGGCGACGACGACGAGCGTGCGGTCGGCCGCCGCGTCCCCGGCGACCGCCGTGACGTTGTGCGTCGGCTTGTGGGGCAGGACGGCGCGGCGGAACCAGCGGTGGCGATGGTCGAGGTCGTCGATCAGCGCGACGGTCGCGGCGGTCGCTAGCCCGAACGCGAGGCGCCGCCGGCCACGGCGGGCCAGCCCCAGCGAAGCCAGCGCCGCGGCGTTCAGCAGGCCGACGGGCCACCAGTACGTGCCGTGTGCGCGCTCGGCCTCGACGTCCGGGGTCAACCCGTGCTCGCGCAGGGCTTCGGCGATCCAGAGGGCCGCCCGCGTCTCGCCCTCGGAGGCCGACGGCCGGTCGATCGCGGCGAGGTGGCGGACGGCGCGTTCGAGCTCGGCCAGCACCTCGGGGTCGTGGGTCGCTGCGCGTGCGTGGGCGGCGGTCGTGCCCATGGACCAACCCTACGACGCGCGCGCCATGCCGCGCGGCGGTCGGGTAGGGTCCGGCCGGTCTGATGGGTCTGCAACCGGACTGCCTGTTCTGCAAGATCGTCGCGGGGGAGATCCCGGCGACCGTCGTTGCCGAGGACGAACGCACCATCGCGTTCATGGACATCAACCCGGCGACGCGCGGCCATGCGCTGGTGATCCCGCGCGACCATGCCCGCGATCTCTTCGACATCGGGTCCGAGGACCTCGCGGCCTGTTTCGCGGCGGCGCAGCGCCTCGCCCAGTCGATGCCCGAGAAGCTCGGCGCCGACGGCGTCAACGTCCTGAACTCGTGCAAGCCGGCCGCGTGGCAGACCGTCTTTCACTTCCATGTCCACGTGATCCCGCGGTACGACGGCGACCCGCTGCGCCTGCCGTGGACCCCGACGCCGGGCGACAGCGACGAGATCGCCGCCGCCGGAGAGGCGCTGCAAGCATGAGCGAGTCCAAGGTCCGCATCGACCGCGACGGCCCGCTGGCCATCCTCACGGTCGCCGCCCCGCCGGTGAACCTCTTCGACCGCGCGATGTACGAGGCGCTCCTGGCCGCGCTCGACGAGCTCGAGGCCGACCCCCCGCGCGCGCTGCTGCTCGCAGCGGAGGGCAAGGTGTGGACCGGGGGCGTCGACGTCCACGAGTTCGACGGCCTCACCCCGCAGACCGGCGCGCAGCTGTGGACCGACCTCTTCGAGCTCATCCACCGCGTGGAGAACCTGCCCTACCCGACGATCTTCGCCGCGCACGGCCTGTGCCTGACGTGGGGGCTGGAGCTCGCGCTCGGCTGCGACCTGCTGCTCGCGTCCGAGTCGGCGAAGTTCGGGCTCGTCGAGATCGTGGTCGGCCTCACGCCGTCGATGGGCGGCCCGCAGCGGCTGGCCGAGCGGGCGGGCCCCGCGCGGGCGCGCGAGGTGATCTTCACCGGCGAGCTGTTCACCGCCGCGACGTTCGAGGCGTGGAACGTCGTCAACCGGGTCTACCCCGACGCCGAGTTCGCCGAGACGGCGCGCGCGTTCGCGCTGAAGCTCGCCAACGGGCCGACGAAGGCCCACCACGCCACCAAGCAGATCATCCGCATGCAGATCGCCGGCGGCGCGCGGGCGGCGGACGACATCACGCCGCAGGTCTCCGGCGAGCTGTTCGCCACCGAGGACCTGAAGAACGCGGTGCAGAGCTTCCTCACGCAGGGTCCCGGCAAGGCGACGTACGAAGGGCGCTGAGTGCCCGAGGCGCGCCACGGCGGGGTCACGGTCCACTACGAGGATCGCGGTCCCCGTGACGGCGCGCCGCTCGTCCTGATCATGGGCCTGGGCGGCAGCGGGGCGTCGTGGTTTCGCATGCTGCCGCACGTCGAGCCGGAGTACCGCACGCTCGTGCTGGACAACCGCGGGACGGGTCAGACATCCGACCCGCCGCTGCGGCGGCCGCTGCAGCTCGGCGACATGGTCCGTGACGTCGTGGCGGTCCTCGACGACGCCGGCGTGGAGTCCGCGCACGTGCACGGCGTCTCGATGGGCGGGATGATCAGCCAGCAGCTCGCCCTGCGCCATCCCGAGCGGGTCCGCTCGCTGGCGCTGGGCTGCACGACGGCGGGGCACCGCCTTGTCCGCCAGCAGCCGCCCTGGCGCCTGCTGGCCGGGGGCGCGCTCGGGCCGTTCGACCCGCGCCGGTCGTGGCAGATGGTCGAGCCGGCGCTGTACGCGCGGCGGACGATCACCGAGCGCCGGGACCGCATCAAGGAGGACCTGCGCGTCCGCGCCGGTGAGCGGATCGGGATCCGGACCGTGCCCGCGCAGCTGGTGGCCGCGGCGGGGCATCGTGCCCACGGCCGCCTGCACCGGCTCGACGGGCTGCCCGTCACGGTCATCCACGGCGACGAGGACCGCCTGATCCCGATCGGCGTCGGCCGTGACCTGGCGTCGCGCATCCCCGGAGCCGAGTTCGTCGAGCTGCCCGAGTGCGGCCACGTCATGAGCACGGACGCCGAGGACCGCTACGCCGAAGCCCTGCTCGCGCACCTCCAGCGCGCGGCGTGACGGCATGGCGGTCGCGCGCAACGGCCGCGTCGCGCTGCGCTACCACGACCTGGGCGCGCCCGGCGGCGCGCCGGTCCTGCACATCATGGGCCTCGGCGGCAGCGCCCGCGCGTGGGCGCGCCTGCTCCCGCACGTCACCCCGGACTATCGCGTCCTGACGTTCGACCACCGGGGCACCGGGCTCAGCGACCCGATCACCCGACCGGTGTCGATGGGTGACCTCGTCGGCGATGCCCTCGCCGTGCTCGATGCCGCCCGCGTGGAGTCAGCGCACGTCCACGGCGTCTCGCTCGGGGGGATGGTGGCCCAGCACCTGGCGCTGCGCCACCCCGAGCGCGTGCGGTCCCTGATCCTGGGCTGCACCACGCCCGGCGGGATCGTGATCAGCAACGAGCCGCCGTGGCGGCTGCTCGCGGCGGCCGGCCTGCGCCCGGTGCTCGGGGCCGAGCGGACGTGGCCGATGGTCAGCACCGCGCTCTACAGCCGCCGCACGCGCGAGGAGTTCCCCCACCTCATCGCCGAGGACGACGCGGTCCGCCTGGACGACGCGACCTCTCCGGTGACCGTCGCCGCCCAGATGCTCGCCGTCGCGCGGCACGACACGCGGCGGCGGCTGCACGAGCTCGAAGGGCTCCCGGTGACCGTCGTCCACGGGACGGAGGACGTCCTCATCCCGCCGCGCGCGGGGCGGGCGCTCGCGCAGCGCATCCCGGGGGCGCGGCTCGTGCTGCTCGAGGACGCCGGCCACCTGCTCGGCACCGACGCGGGGGACGCGTGGGGCGCCGCGGTGCGCGAGCACCTGGCCGCCGCGGCCTGACTCGCCGCGCTACCGGCCGAGCCGGCGCATACCGCGCACGGCGAGCAGCCCGAAGAAGATCATCATCCCCGCGATCGCCAGGACCGCGGTCCAGATGTCGTACCAGCTCATCGTCGTGATGAAGCCGTCGCGCATCGCGTCGATGACGAGCGTCGTCGGGTTGATCGTCGCGATCACCTGCAGCCAGTCCGCGAGCAGTTCCATGGGGGCGTAGGCCGTGGTGAACAGCACTGCGGAGAACGCGACGGCCTGCATGAGCGGCGCGGCCTGCTGGGTCTGGAAGCGCAGCGCGATGACCGTCCCCCAGCACGCCATCGCCGAGGCGAAGCCCATGACGAGCAGGATGCAGACGACGAGGTCGCCCACACCGGGCCACGGGACGCCCAGCGCGAAGGCGACGAGCAGGAGGAACGTCACGGGCAGCAGGCAGCGCAGCGCCGCCGATCCCACGATCCCGAGCAGGACGACCGACCGCGGCGCCGGTGCGAGCAGCAGCCGGTCGAACCAGCCGCGCTCGATGTCGCGGGCGAGATTGACCCCGGTCGCCGCACCCGTGAACCCGGCGCCCTGCAACAGGCTCACGGGGACGATGAACTGCGTGAAGTCGGTCGTGCCGTACCCCGGCAGCTGCGCGGCCTCGCTGAACACCGCGCTGAGGCCGAGCAGGAAGATCGTCGGCGCCAGGATGCCCGGGATGGACGCGCCGGGCACGCGCAGGACCTCGTTCAGGCCGCGGCGCATGAGCGCCCAGGTGACGCGCAGTTCGGCCGTCATCGTGCCGCCTGCAGCCGTCCGCGCAGGGCGGAGATCGCGAGGGCGATGCCGATGCCGGCCATCGCCAGCCCGGCGACGAAGCCCTCGAGGATGATCTTGGCGTCCCAGCCGAACGCGATCGGCTCGCGCAGGCCCTCGGCGAGGTAGCTGATCGGGTTGTACTCCGCGATGACGTCAGCGGGCCACGAGAGCAGCTCGATGGGGAAGAACGCCGAGCTGAGGAACAGCGCGACGATGACCAGGGGGAAGATGCCCTGCACGGTCGACGCGCTGCGCGCCCGCAGCGCGATGAGCACGCCGAACGCGCCGAACGCGACGGCCGCGACGACGCCGAGAGCGACGACGACCAGCACCCCGCCGGGACCGGTCGCCATCTGCGCGCCGAAGATGAAGCCGATCGCCAGGAACCACAGCACCTGAAGCGAGCCGAGCACCCCGGCCGCGCCGATCCGTCCCATGACGATGGCCGTGCGCGGGATGGGGGACACCACGAGCCGGTCGAAGAACCCGGCCTCGATGTCCAGTGCCATGGCGATGCCCGCGCTGACGCCCCCGAGCATCGTCGACTGCACGATCGCGGAGGCCAGCTGGAAGTCCAGGAAGCTCTCGACCTCCGGGAACCCGGGCAGCGCGGTGGTGGCCTCCAGGCCGCCGGTGTTCACGGCGAGGAACAGCGTGGGGAAGACGACGAGCGGGGCGAGGAACTGCGGCCGGCGAAACGCGTTGCGCAGCGCCCGGCGCATCAGCGCCAGCGACGCGCGGGTCACGCCGCGGGCTCCGGTTCGGGCTCCGGCGCGGCGTCCGCGCCCTCGAGGTGCTCGCCCGTCTTGTTCAGGAACACGTCGTCGAGGGAGGGTTCCTTGACGTCGAGGGTCGCGACCTGGACCCCGGCGTCGTCGAGCGCCCGGACGATCGGCGCGAGCCCGGCGGAGCCGTCGGGCAGCGCGACGGAGAGATCGCAGTCGCTGGTCGGCGGCCGGCCGTCGCCGAACCGGGCGAGGACCTCGCGCGCGGCGTCGCGGTGGCTCTCGTCGACGAGCGTGACGTCGAGGTGCGGGGCGCCGACCTCGGCCTTCAGGGACGCCGGGGTGCCCTCGGCCACGATCTTCCCGCTCGCGATGATGCCGACGCGGTCGGCGAGCTGATCGGCCTCCTCGAGGTACTGCGTCGTGAGGAAGACGGTGGTGCCCTCGTCGCGCAGGCGGCGCACCTCGTCCCACAGCGTGAGCCGCGACGTGGGGTCGAGCCCGGTGGTCGGCTCGTCGAGGAACAGGACCTCGGGCTCGTGGATGAGCGCCATCGCCAGGTCGAGGCGGCGCTGCATGCCGCCCGAGTAGGTCCCGACGCGGCGGTCGGCCGCGGCGGACAGCCCGACGCGTTCGAGCAGGTCGCCGCCACGGTCGACGACGGACTCCGGGGCGATCCCGTGCAGGGTCGCGGCGAGCTCGAGCATCTCGCGGCCGGTCATCAGCAGGTCCAGCGCGGCGGCCTGGAGCGCGACACCGATGCGCTTGCGCACCTCGGCAGGCTCGGTCGCGACGTCGAACCCGGCGACCGTCGCGCGCCCCCCGGTGGGGCGCAGCAGCGTGACGAGCATGCGCACCGTGGTGGTCTTCCCGGCGCCGTTCGGACCGAGGAAGCCGTAGACCTCGCCGGGCTCGACGGCGAGGTCGATGCCGTCGACGGCACGGAGCCCGGCCCCGCGCCGCGCGGGGTATTCGCGCTGGAGATCGATGGTCTCGATGGCGGGCATCTGGCGCACTCTAGTGACCGTTGCGTCTGCAACGGCCGTTTCGCACCGCAACCTGCGCAGGCAGGTGGTGTTGAATCACCCGTTATGCATCGTCTTTTTATCGCCATCGGCGCCGCTCTGACCCTGTTCGCGATCGCTGCGTCCCCCGCGTCTGCGCGGCTGGAGGAGCTCGGCGCGATGGAGGAGGCCGTCCGCGGCAGCTGCCCCGACAAGGAATGCCGGGCCATCACCCGTACCACCGCCTACCAGGCGAAGGTGGGCGAGAAGCGCGGTCTCATGACCGTGCCTCGTGACGGCCGCATCGTCGCCTTCACCCTCGCGCTCGGCAAGCCGGGTCCGAAGCAGGCCGAGTTCTTCACCGAGACCTTCGGCGGCGCCGCCCAGGCGGCCGTCGTCGTCCTGCGGCCTGGCAAGAGCCTGAACTACACGGTCGTCGCGAAGGGCCCGATGACGACCCTCACGGACTACTTCGGCCAGACGGCGCAGTTCCCGCTCGTGCGGACGCTCCGCGTCCGCAAGAACGACGTCATCGGCATCACCGTCCCGACCTGGGCCCCGCTGCTCCAGCTCGGCCTCGGCGGCGACACGTCGTGGCGCAGCAGCCAGGCGAAGGACGCCTGCGCGGACACGCAGACCCAGTCCGCGCTCCTGGGCAGCAAGAACGCCGCCCAGTTCGCCTGCCTGTTCCGCAACCAGCGCGTGACGTACAGCGCGACGCTGATCTCCACCCCGTAGGGGGAAGAAGGAGCGCTAGCGAGTTCTTCCGGCTGGATCGGGAGCGCCAGCGAGCGATCCGGCAAGGAGCGCTAGCGAGTTCTTCCGGCTGAACCTGGCCCCCTGGGCCAGCGTTCAGCAGGCTCCAGGGTTGTTCTGGCAGAACTCGCTGGACTCGTCGAACTGGGCGCCGCCCTGGCTGTCGCCGGAGGGCTGCTGCTGCTGGGTGCCGCCCGTCTGCGGCGTGGCGCCGCCCTGGCCGTCGCTCTGCGGCGCGGGTGCGGGCGTCGCGGCCCCGCCGGACGGTGCCGGAGCGGGGGTGGCGCTGCCGCCTGACGCGCCGGACGAGCTCCCGGCGTCGGCCGCCGGCGTGGTGCTCGTGTCGGTGGTCGAGGTCGTCGACGTGGTGGTGTCTGTGTCCTCCGCGCTCGTGGCGGTGGGCACCTCGCCGGTGGGCGGGGTGATCTCCGGCGTGCTGGCCGGCTGGGGCGCGACGTCGTCGTCGCCACCACCGCAGCCCGCGACGCCGCCGGCCGCGAGGGCCGCGCAGGCGAAGAGCACGAGCGGGCGCCGGCGCACGGCGCGTCTCAGTCCTGCGAGGGCAGGGGAGGCAGGCGACGGCCCGTGATCGGGTCGTCGTTCAGGTCCTTGGGGATCATCTGCCCGGTGTAGGGCGAGATCCTGAGGTTCTCCACGGTCCACGGAAGCTTGGACTTCGACGGGGCCAGGGGAAGGACCTTCCCCAGAACCTGCAGTTCCTCGCCGGTGTCCCGGTCGCGGTAGACGACGTCGGGCTCGGCCTCGATGATGACCTCGCGCCCCGTGGAAGGGGTGCGCATCCGGTAACGCTGCTTCTCGCTCACGACCGGGACCTTAACGGATGACCCCGGCGTCAGGTCGCCCGACCGGGTTGCACCTTGCACAGGGGTCCGCCTTCTCGGATAGATTCCCGCACATGAGGATCCGTCTCGGGAGGAGAGGGGCCCCGGTCGTGCTGGCCGCGCTTGCGCTCGGCTTGTCGGCCTGCGGCTCCGGTGGTGACGAACCGGCCGATCTGGTCGCCGGCAAGCAGCAGTTCGTGGAGAAGTGCGGAGCGTGCCACGTGCTGAACCGGGCCGAGACGAAGGGCGTCACCGGGCCGAATCTCGACGACGCGTTCCGTCAGTCGCTCGAGGACGGCATGAACCGCGCCACCGTGCGCGGGGCCGTGCACGATCAGATCCTCTACCCGGCGATGCTGGACGCGAAGAATCCCGTGTACATGCCGCCGAAGCTCGTCGAGGGACGCGACGCCGTCAACGTCGCCGCCTACGTCGCGGCGGTTACCGGCCGGTCCGGCAAGGACACGGGCGCGCTGGCGGCGGCGGTGGAGGCCGTGGGCTCTGGTGAGCCGGCCGTCGCCGAGAACGGCGTGCTGGAGATCCCGGCCGCTCCCGGCGGTCAGCTGGCGTACGTCACGGACAAGGCCTCGGCGCCCCCGGGCCCGCTGCGCATCGACAGCCCGAACGAGTCGTCGGTCGACCACAACATCGCGCTGGAGCTCGAGAGCGGCGACGAGATCGGCGAGGTCGTCAAGGACGGCGGCGTCTCGACCATCGAGGTCGACGTCGATCCGGGGACCTACACGTACTTCTGCTCCGTGCCGGGCCACCGCGAGGGCGGCATGGTCGGCGAGCTGACGGTCAAGGAGTAGCCGGCCGCGCGCGTCCGGCGCTCCCCGTGGGGCGCCGAACGTCGGAATCTGGCGGTTCTCTGGGGCGAGCGTCGAAATGTGGTGGCTGCAGCGACCACATTTCGACGTTCAGCGTGCGGGCGTGCCGCGCGCCGTCCGCCCGCCCCTCGCGGCGTGACGGCCGCGCGCCGGCGGCACCTCACGGCCGAACGTCGAGATATGGCGGCGCTGGCCACCACATTCCGACGCTCGGCGCCCACGACCGCCACATTCCGACGTTCACTCGTCGGTGGAGCGCGTGCCAGGCCGCAGGCCGCCGATGACGCGCCCGATCAGGCGGACCCCCGCGGCGAGTGGGGCGACCGGGCGATGACCCGAGCCGCCGTCGCGGGCACGCTAGAACAGCGCGCGGCTCAGCAGCACGATCGCGATGATCGCCCCGCAGACCGCAGCGGTCCAGAGCAGGAGGCTGAACGCCGCCTGCTCCGAACGCCACGGCGCCTTCACAGGATGTAGACCGACGTGTAGACGACGATCCACATGACGTCGACGAAGTGCCAGTAGACCCCGGGGATCTCGACGCCGTCATGGTGCTCGGCCGAATAGTGCCCGCGGAACGCGCGCAAGGTCACGACGCCGAGGATCAACAGGCCGATGAACACGTGCGCGCCATGTAGGCCGGTCAAGCCGTAGAAGATCGTGCCCTGGGCGAACGCCTGGGGCGTGATGCCCTCGCTGGTCAGCGTGACGTACTCGTTGATCTGCACGAACAGGAACGTCGCGCCGAGCAGGAAGGTGAGCGCCATGCCCACCTTCAGCCCGGTGTGGTTGCCGTTCTTGATCGACACCTGCGCCCAGTGCAGCGTGAGCGAGGAGCTCAGCAGGATCGCCGTGTTCACACCCGCGACGCCCACCGGCAGTGAGAACCCGTCGAACGGGAACCACTGCGCGTCGGGGACCACCACCCGGATGAAGAAGTAGGCGGTGAAGAAGGCCCCGAAGACCATCACCTCGCTGATGATGAACAGCAGCATGCCGAGCAGCGCGGGATGGACCCGCGAGCTGCGGTTGGCCTCCGGCGGCCCGTGGTGATGGTGAACGGTGGCGGCTTCCATCGTGGCTACGCGGCCTCGGTCGCGGACCGCTCGGCGACGAGGTGCTCGACGTCGACGTTCGACGCCTTGCGCACCCGCGGCAGCAACTGCTGGCGCAGCCAGCCCGAGCGCTCGGTCGGCAGGGTGGAGATGAGCACGTCGTCGACGTTGAAGAACTGCAGCGCGTTCATCGTGGCGTCGTACGGGTCGGGGTCGCCGATCATGCCGGCGACGGTCAGCCCTTCGGCACGCATGCGATCCAGGGCGTTCCCCAGCCGCGCGCGGGCAGCGCCGGCGTGGTGGCCCTTGCCGCCCTCCTGGGGGATGACGACGATGAAGAGCTGCTGCTCGTGGTCGGCCGCCTTCTCCTTCATGCGGGCGATGAGCGTGTCGTCGCTCGCGGTCCGGTTGGCCACCACCAGGGTGATGTGGAAGGGCAGACCCTCCGCGGCGAGGTCCGTCACGACGTGCGTGACGGGGACGTTCGACTCCTCCTCGAGGCGCTGGATGAGATCGCGACCGAGCCAGCGCGACTCGTTGACCGGCAGGGTGGAGACCACGAGCTCGTCGTACTTGGCGTCGCGCAGCGCGTCCATGGCGGCGTTGTACGGGTCGCCGTCACCGACCTCGCCGGTGATGTCGATGCCATGGCCCTTCATGACCGTGGTCGCGAGGTCGACGCGGACCTGCGCGCCGTGGCGGACGGCGTCGTCGTAGATCACCAGGCCCGAGCGCGGGCGCGTCTGCGGCACCACGAGGTGAAAGTGGGTGGAGGGGTCGTCCTTGTGCCGCGACAGGGCTGCTTCGAGCAGCGACTGACCGCCGACCGTCTCATTGGCGATGACCAACACGTTGGGCATGGCTCACCTCATTCCTTTGCGGTGCTGTCCACCGCGCCTGCGGGTTGCCGCTCTTCGGCGGACGATTGGGTTCCGGCGCCGACCTCTTCGAAGATCCCGTGGACCGCGCCGGGGACGCCGTACTCGTACGGGCCGCCGACCACCGTCGGGATGCGGTCGAAGTTGAAGATCGGCGGCGGGGACGAGACCTGCCACTCGAGCGTGAGCGCGTTCCAGGGGTTCGCGGTCGCGCGCTTGCCGCCTCGCCAGGAGGCGACCATGTTGTAGAGGAAGACCAGCGTCGAGAGGCCGAGGAAGAAGCTCGCGATCGAGATCGCCATGTTCCAGTTGGCGAACTGCTCGCTGTAGTCGGCGACGCGGCGCGGCATCCCCTGGACGCCGATGAGGTGCATCGGCGCGAAGGAGGCGTTGAAGAAGATGAACGTCAGCCAGAAGTGCAGCTTGCCGAGCTTCTCGTTGTACATCCGCCCGGTCATCTTCGGGAACCAGTAGTAGACGCCGGCGTAGATCGTGAACAGCGACCCGCCGAAGAGCACGTAGTGGATGTGGGCGACGATGAAGTACGAGTCGCTGACGTGGATGACGAACGGCAGCATCGCGAGCATCACGCCGCTGATCCCGCCGAGCACGAACATCGTCAGGAATCCGAGCGCGAACAGCATGGGCGTGTCGAGTTTCAGGACGCCGCGCCACATCGTCGCGAGCCAGCTGAAGATCTTGATGCCGGTCGGCACCGCGATGATCGCCGTGGTCACCATCATCGGGACGCGGATCCACGACTGCATGCCGGAGACGAACATGTGGTGCGCCCAGACGGTGAAGCCGAGGACCACGATCGCCAGCAGCGAGAAGGCCATCATCCGGTAGCCGAAGACCGGCTTGCGGCTCTTGACCGCCAGGATCTCGCTGATGATGCCGAAGCCCGGCAGCATCATGATGTAGACGGCCGGGTGGCTGTAGAACCAGAAGACGTGCTGGTACATCAGCACGTCGCCCCCGGCCGCGGCGTTGAAGAAGTTGAAGCCGAGCGCCCGGTCGAGCAGGACGAAGAACTGCGAGGCCGCGACGAACGGCGTCGCGATGACGACCAGCAGCGACGTCGAGAAGTTCGCCCACACCAGCAGCGGCATCCGGAAGAACGACATGCCCGGTGCGCGCATGGTGATGATGGTCACCAGGAAGTTCAGCGCGGTCGCGATCGATGATGCGCCCGCGAACTGCACGCCTATGGTGAAGAACACCTGCCCGTCTGGCGCGGTGGTCGACAAGGGTGCGTAGGCCGTCCAGCCGCTGGCGAACGAACCGCCGGGGGCGAAGAACGACAGCAGCATGATCGCCCCGGCCGCGGGCAGCAGCCAGAACGACACCGCGTTCAGCCGCGGGAACGCCATGTCCGGCGCGCCGATCATCAGCGGGATGACGTAGTTCGCCAGCCCCGCGAAGACGGGGATGATGAACAGGAAGATCAGGATCGACGCGTGGACGCTGAACAGGCCGTTGTACGCCGACGGGTCCACGAACTGCCGGCCCGGGGCCGCGAGCTCGGCGCGCATGAGCATCGCCATGAGCCCGCCGATGAACATGAAGAAGAAGGACGTGACGACGTACTGGATCCCGATGACCTTGTGGTCGGTGTTGATCCGGAAGTAGTCCTTCCA
>JAEMQS010000154.1 GCA_016463765.1 Solirubrobacteraceae bacterium
GCACGCGAACGCCGCGCTCTGCGGCGAGCGCCGCACCTGCAGCTACCTCAGCTGGACCGAGATCGGCTCCGTTGGCATCGACGGCGACGGTGATCGTCCCCGCCGGCGCTTGCCACGGCACCGATGTCACCTAGTGGTCGTGATCGTGGTCGTGCCCACCGGAGGCGGGCGCGACGACCTCACGGCCGGCGTAGAAGCCGCAGGTCGGGCAGACCCGGTGCGGTCGGCGCGGGCTGTGGCACTGCGGGCACGAGTTGTACGAAGGGGCCGTCAGCTTGTGCTGCGAGCGGCGCTTCGTCGTGCGTGAATGTGACTGCTTCTGCTTTGGTACGGCCATGGGCAGGCGAGGATACAAGAGCGAGCGGGTCCCTGAGAGCACGGTCCCCGCCGAACGCGGGCCGCGGTATCAGCGGATCCTCGCCACGCTGCGGTCCCCGCGGGCCCGTTATGCCCTCATCCGGGTGTTTCTCACCCTCGCGATGGTGGTCGCGAACCTCATCGGCGCGGTCATCGCGTTCGTCATGGTGGTCTGGGTCGTGCCGTTCCCGGCCCTCGACGAGCTCGACCGCCGCAGCTGGGAACTCCCGGCGCTCATGCTCGGGGCCTACGTGGCCATCGCCGTCGCCATCGGCATCGTCCTGAGCCTGCGGCGCACGAACCCCGTCCGGGACTGGGCGATCAGCGGCCGCGAGGCGACGCCCGCCGAGCAGGAGCTCGTCCTGCGCCTGCCCTGGCGGCTGGTGGCCATCCAGGTGGTTCTGTGGCTCACCGGCAGCGCGCTGTTCACCGCCTTCGGGTTCGCCCTCTACTCCCCCGAGCTCGCGCTCGATATCGCGATCTCCGCCCTGCTCGCGGCCCTCGGCACGTGGGGGTTCGCCTACCTCCTGGCCGAGCGGATCCTGCGTCCGCTCGCCGCGCGATCGCTGAGCTCCGGCCCGCCGGAGACGACGACGACCGCGAGCGTCAGCGTCCGGATCCTGGCGACCTGGGGCCTGAGCACCGGCGTGCCGGTCGTGGCGGCCGCGCTCATCGGCCTGGGTGAGATCGTCGGCGTGCTCAACGCGACGCCGGACCGGCTCGCGATCGCGATGCTCTGCCTCGCCGGCACGGCGCTGATCGTCGGATCGCTCGCGACGCTCCTCGTGGCCCGCTCCATCGCCGATCCGATCATCACCCTGCGACGCGAGGTCTCACGCCTGCGCCGCGGCGACCTCGAGGCCCATTCCCCGGTCTACGACGGCAGCGAGATCGGGATGCTGCAGGCCGGGTTCAACGAGATGGTCGGCGGCCTGCGCGAGCGCGAGCGCCTGCACGACCTCTTCGGCCGTCAGGTCGGTCAGGACGTCGCCCAGCTCGCCCTCGAGCGGGGCGTCCAGCTCGGCGGCGAGCTGCGGGAGGTCGCCGTCCTGTTCATCGACATCGTCGGCTCGACGAGCATGGCCGCTGAGCGTCCGGCCACCGAGGTCGTCGGGCTGCTCAACCGCTTCTTCGAGGTCGTCGTCGAGATCACCGACCAGCACGGCGGGTTCGTCAACAAGTTCGAGGGCGACGCGGCGCTCTGCATCTTCGGCGCGCCACTGGACCGGCCCGACGCCGAGGGCGACGCGCTGCGCGCGGCCCGGGACCTGCACGCCGCGCTCGAGGCCGCCGTCCCCGAGCTCACCGCGGCGATCGGCGTGTCCGCCGGGCAGGCGCTGGCGGGCAACGTCGGCTCGGCGGCGCGCTTCGAGTACACCGTCATCGGCGACCCCGTCAACGAGGCGTCGCGCCTGACCGAACTCGCGAAGTCCAAGCCGGGCCGGCTCCTCGCGTCCGCGAGCGTGGTCCAGCGCGGCGCCGACCCGGACGAACAGGCGCGGTGGGCACCCGACGGTGAGGTCGTCCTGCGCGGCCGGTCGGTGCCGACCCGCCTGTTCGTGCCCGCCGAGGACGCGAGCGTCAGTCGAACTTGAGCTCGGAGAGCTTGGCCCAGCGCGGATCGACCGCGGGCTCCGGGGCGTCGCCCTCCTCGAGGTCGCTCGCCCCCACGCCGCCGCGCTCGGCCATCGCCCGCTGGCGCTCGCTGCACGCTTCGGTGTCGGGACACGCCAGCTGGGTCGGCAGCGCGAGGACCAGCGCGTCACGCGCCCACGCCGCGACGTCGAGCACGTCGTGGTCGTCGACGTACGGGCTGGTCAGGTCGTCGCCGCCGCCGGGCTGATCGATCTCCCAGGCGTCGATCGGCTGATGGATGACGGCGTCCTCCAGGCAGCGCATGCACGGCCCATGGACGTCGGTCTCCAGCCGCAGGCGCAGGCTGAAGCCGGAGTTCGACATCCGGCTGACGTCGAGCACGAGGTCCGCCGGGTCGGCGGTGTAGGCCTCCGAGCCGAACGTCAGCGGTTCGAAGGCGACGGACAGGTCGACCCGCCGCCCCTCCCCGGGGTTCAGCCGCAGGCGGCCGAGGTCGAACGTGTCGGTCTTGGCGGCCATGGCTCCAGGCTAGAAGATGCAGCGATGCGCGCCATGGTCCTCGACGCCCCCGGACAGCCGCTGCGGCCCGCGGACCTCCCCGTCCCCGAGCCGGGCCGCGACCAGGTCCTCGTGCGCGTCCTGGCCTGCGGGGTGTGCCGGACCGACCTGCACATCCGCGACGGCGAGGTCCGCCCGAGCGCAGGCGACGCCGGCTACCCGGTCGTGTGCGGGCACCAGATCGTCGGCGAGCGCCAGGACACCGGCGCCCGGGTCGGCATCCCGTGGCTGGGCTGGACGTGCGGTGTGTGCCGGTACTGCACGACGGGACGCGAGAACCTGTGCGACGCGGCGCGGTTCACCGGTCTGGACGTGCCGGGCGGCTTCGCCGAGTGGACCGTCGCGGACCCGCGCTTCTGCCTGCCGCTGCCCGACGCGATCGCCGCCGACCCCGTCGCCGCGGCGCCGTTGCTGTGCGCCGGGCTCATCGGTCACCGCACCCTGCGTCTCGCCGGGGACGCGCCGCGCCTGGGGATCTACGGCTTCGGCGCCGCCGCGCACCTCGTCTGCCAGGTCGCGGTGGCGGAGGGCCGCGAGGTCTACGCGCTGACCTCACCCGGAGACGAGGCCGCGCAGGCGTTCGCCCGCGAGCTCGGCGCCGTGTGGGCGGGCGGGTCGGACGAGTCCCCGCCCGTGGAGCTGGACGCGGCGCTGATCTTCGCCCCGGTCGGCCCGCTCGTCCCGGCCGCGCTGCGTGCCGTCGCCAAGGGCGGCAGCGTCGTCTGCGGCGGCATCCACATGAGCGACATCCCGGGCTTCCCGTACGCCGACCTGTGGGGCGAACGCGTGCTGCGGTCCGTGGCCAACCTCACCCGGGAGGACGGCGCGCTCTTCCTGGACGCCGCGCAGCGCGCCGGGGTGACGACGCGCACGACGGCGTACGCGCTCGAAGACGCCGAGCGCGCGCTGGAGGACCTGCGCACCGGGCGCCTGGAGGGCGCCGCGGTGCTCGACCTCGGTTCCGGCTAGACCCGCTCGCGCAGCTCGCGCTTGAGGATCTTGCCCGTGGCGTTGCGCGGGAGCTCCTCGACGACGTAGATCTCGCGCGGCACCTTGAACTTCGCGAGGTTCACCTTCACGAGCTCCTTCATCTCGTCCTCGGAGATGACGCCCTCCTCGTGGACGACCACGAAGGCGACGAGCCGCTGGCCCCACTCCGCGTCCTCGACGCCGAGGACCGCGACCTCATGGATCGCGTCGTGGCTGGCGAGCAGGTCCTCGACCTCACGCGGGAAGACGTTCTCGCCGCCGGAGACGATCATCTCGTCGTCACGGCCGTCGATGAACAGGCGCCCGCCCTCGTCGAAGTGCCCGACGTCGCCGGAGCTCATCAGGCCGTCGATGATCTCCTTGCCGCCACCGCCGGTGTAGCCCTCGAACTGCATCTCGTTGCCGACGAAGATGCGGCCGACGGTGCCCTGCGGCACCTCGCGGCCCTGTTCGTCGTAGAGCCGGACCATGGTGCCGTGCGGCGGCTTGCCGGCGGTGCCGGGCGCGGCGCGCAGATCCTCCGGCGTGGCGATCGTCGCCCACGCGACCTCGGTCGAGCCGTAGAGGTTGTAGAGCACGTCGCCGAACTGATCCATCGCCTGGATCGCCAGCTCGCCCTGGAGGGCGGAGCCGGACGCGCCGATGACCCGCAGGCTCGACGTGTCGTACTTGGCGAGCACCTCGGGACCGAGGTCGAGGATGCGCTGGAGCATCACCGGGACGACGATGAGCGCACTGCAGCGGTACTCGGCGACCGCGGCGACCGTGGCCTCCGGGTCGAACCGGCGCTTCAGGACGATCGTCGAGCGCAGCGACATCGCCAGGAAGAAGTGCGCCAGGCCCCAGGAGTGGAACAGCGGCGCCGCGATCATCGTGTGCTCGTGGGCCTTCAGCGGGATCTTGCTGAACAGCGACGCGGCCGGGTCGAGCGACTTGGGCTGCGGACGGGCCGCGCCCTTCGGCGTGCCCGTCGTGCCGCTCGTCAGGATCACGATGCGGCCGGGCTTGTCGGGCGGCGTGACGTCCGTCGGGTCGCCGGTCGCGATGAGCTCGGCGAGCGTCTCCTCCGTGCGGGGACCTTCGGTGTCGGTCCACGCGACGTAGCGCTGGAGGTCGTCCCCGGCGCTGGCGCACAGCTCGGTGAACTCCTCGTCGTAGACGAGCGCCGTCGGCTGCTCGCGCGCGCACACGTCGGCGATCTGCGGGCCCGCGAACATCGTGTTGAGGTACAGCGCGTGGGCCCCGAGCTTCGACAGCGCGATCGTCGTCTCGACGAACCCGCGATGGTTGCGGCACAGCAGCGCGACGTTGTCGCCTGACTGGATGCCGCGGGCCGCGAGCGCATGCGCCAGCGCGTTCGTCCGGCGGTGCACCTGCCCGAACG
>JAEMQS010000155.1 GCA_016463765.1 Solirubrobacteraceae bacterium
CCCGACGCCCCGCCCCCGCCCCGCGCGGGCGGCGTCTTCGACCAGCAGGCCGAGTCCGTCGCGCGCGCGGCGTAGCTCAGCCGCACGCCGCCGTCCGTGTTCGATCCCGCTCCCGCGCATAGCCGTGGCCTGTTCGTCACCGCCACGGACACCGAGGTCGGCAAGACCTTCGTCGCGGGGGCGATCCTCGCCGCGCTGACGGCCAGAGGCGAGAACGCGGCGCCGTTCAAGCCGGTGGTGACGGGCATCGACGAGCCCGTGCCCGACCACCCGGCCGATCACGAGCTGCTGGCGGCCGCCGCGGGGGCCGCCGACCCCGAGCGCGTGACGCCGTACCGGTTCGGCCCGGCCGTCTCGCCCCACCTCGCCGCCGAGGAGCACGGGACGCCCATCGACCCGGGCGTGCTCGTCGTCGCGGCGCGCAACGCCGGGGCGCAGGCCGACGCGCTCATCGTGGAGGGAGTCGGCGGCCTGCTCGTCCCGCTGCGCGACACGTACCTCGTGCGGGACTTCGCCGTGATGCTCGGGCTGCCGCTCGTGATCGCCGCCCGCCCGGGCCTCGGCACCATCAACCACACGCTGCTGACGATCGAGGCCGCCCGGTCGGTGGGCCTCCAGGTGTGCGCGGTGGTCATGACGCCGTGGCCCGAGCACCCGACGGCGATGCAGCGATCCAACCTGGAGACCATCGAGCACCTCGGTGAGGTCGAGGTCGCGACCCTCGGCCGCGCCGAGCACACGACCCCCGCGGCGCTGGCCCGCGTCGGTCAAGCGCTACCGCTGGATCGTTGGCTGGCGTAACGTGCATGCGGTCCTGATGACCGCGTCCCCCGACACGCCCGACGGCCTCGCGCAGGAGATCGCCACCGTCCGCGCGGTCTACGACGCGTTCGACCGGGAGGACATCGAGGCCGCCCTGGAGTGCATGACCCCGGACGTGGTCCTGAACCTCGAGGCGACCGGGCGGCTGGCAGGCCGCCACGAGCCCTACCGCGGCCACGACGGCGTCCGGGAGTACTTCGCCGACACGCGCCGGGTGTGGGACGACCTGCGCTTCGCGCCGAGGTCCTTTCACCCTGGGCCCGGTGGCGTCGTCGCCCGTGGCGACGTTCGCGGCCGGATCGGCAGCCAGCAGATCTTCGCCGAGATCACCTGGACCTGGTCGTTCCGCGGCGGCCTGGTCTCCGGGATCCGCGCGAGCGGGCTCGGCGAGGTCCGTCCCGCCTAGCTTGTGAAGGGCAGGAAGCCGGCGGGCGCCAGCCCGTCGAGCCGGTGGACCGCGACGCCCAGGTCGGACACCGTCAGCACCCGGTCGCGCACGACAACCGAGCGGGCGACGGCGGCCTGGTCCCACTCCGGCCCGTGCACGATCCGCCCGACCTCGCTCAGGCCCTCGGCGCGCCCGGCCCGCAGCCCGAGCATCCCGCGGTCGAATCCGCCGCCGGCGGCTCGCCACGTCTCGTACGGCAGCAGCGCGAGCTTGCGCGCCGGCCACCACAGGAACGCGTGCGGATCGACCTCGGCCTGGGAGCTCCCGCCCGTGCCGAGCACCTGCTGGTGCAGCCGGGCCGGCCTGGCGGGGTTGGACACGTCGAAGACGGACACCTGGGGCCCGAGTGCCCGGCCCGTCTCGGTCGCCTCCTGCCCGACGCCGAGCAGGAGGCCGTCGCCGATGGGATGCAGGTACGCCGAGTACCCGGTGATCTTCAGCTCGCCGACGACCTTCGGGGCCGTCACGTCGCGCAGGTCCAGGGTGTAGAGCGGGTCGACCTGGCGGAAGGTCACGAGATAGCCCGCCTCCCCGATGAACCGCACGGCATAGATCCGCTCGCCGCGGCCCAGGCCTCCGACGCGCCCGACCTGCTCCAGCCGGGTCCCGCGCTCCTGCAGGACCGACACGGCGCTCTCGCTCGCGCGCTCGCCCGCGTCCGGCGTCACCCACTGGGGCTCCTCGGTCGTCGCAACGCGCAGGGCCCCGTCGTGCTCGGAGAGCGCGTACTGGTTGAGCACGAACCCGGCGACGCTGCCGCTGGACGCGTACGTGGTCTGGCCCGCGATCGTCGTGTCGAAGCGGTGGATCTCGGTGCGGATCCCCTCCGGCACCTCGTCGGCGCGGATCCGAGCCGCCTTCCGACTCGCGACGTACAGCCCTGTCGCCGAGGCGTAGACGACCTGCGCGCCCGCCATCACGGCATCCCGGTCGACGTCGAACAGCCCGCGGTCGAGGTCGACACTCAGCACCGTAAGCAGGTCGTTGCCCGCGTACGCACGCGGGTGACGGACGTTCGCGCACGGCACGAGCTGCCGGCGGAACGTGCGCTTCGTGATGCGGCTGCGCAGCACGGTCCGCGGTACGAACGCGCTGACGCCCGGCGGCGTGTCGGCCACCGGCTCGTCGGGCAGCGCCGCCGGGCTGGAAAGGACGACGCGCGCGGTGCCGCCCGTGAGCCGTGCCGTGACGTACCGGCCGGGCGCCGTCATCGTGCGGGCGATGCGCGGCGCGGCGGGATCGCGGACGTCGATCTCGACGAAGCGCGTCTGCGACGTCACCTCGGTCGGCGCGACCACCGCCGGCGCCGGTCCCGTCGGCGGTGGCACCGAGGTGGGCGCGGACTGGGCGGCCGGAGCGGGCCCGACCAGCAGGATGCGATCTCCGCGGACCAGGATCTCGCCGCCCGCGCCTTCGAGGTTCAGCACGCTGAGCAGCGCCGGCGCGTCCGTCGTGACGTCGTAGATGCGCAGCTCGGTCCCGGCCACCACGTAGAGCCGGCGCCCGTCGGTCTTGACCAGGTCCGGCTCGTCGATCCCCACTTCCTGCACGTTGGTTGTCGAGTAGTCCTCGCCGGGCGAGGCCTCGGGGGCCGCCGTCGGCGTCGAGATCGCGATCCCGGGCATCGGCTGTGGCTGGGAGGGGTCGGGCTGGGCCAGCGGCGCACGCGGTGCGACGCCCGCCTCGGCCGGCGGGAAGACCCGCGGCGGCGCGGCAGGACGCGACAGGTTGCGTCGTGCGAAGTCGACGAGGTCCGTGCAGGAGGAGAACGACGGGAGTCGCGACGGCGTCGCAGCCTTGGTGGCCGAGGGCGCGGCGGCCGACAGCAGCAGGAGGGCGATCAGACCGGCGGTCAGCAAGCGCATACCGGTCCTACGATCGCACATCCGATCCGTCACACGATGGGCGTCAGCCTGCGTCGCCCTCGGCGGCGAACTCGACGATCGAGAGATCGATGAGCCACTCGACGGGCGCCTTGTCGTCCGTGTAGACGGTGCCACCCTCCAGCGGAGGGCCGATGCGCATCGCCGCCTCCTGGGCGCGCGGCCGGATCTGGAGCGGCAGCGTCGGGATCGCGGCGGCCAGCTGCTCGGCGGAGCCCGGGGCCTCCGAGCCGATCAGCAGCGTGTTCGTGTCCTCCGCCGGGTCGCGCAGGACCGTCGGGAAGACCTCCTTCATCGTGCGGCTGAGGACCTTCTCGAGGTCGTCGTTGCCCTCCGGGTGCCCGACGTTGACCATCACGAGGCCACCGGGGTTCAGCCGGTCGCGCGCGAGCTCGAAGAACTCCTTCGTCGTGAGGTAGAAGGGGATGTAGGGCTGCCGGTAGGCGTCGACGAGGATCGCGTCGTAGCGCTCGTCGGTCTGGCGCAGGAAGGGTCGGGCGTCGGCGGTGTGCGTGATCAGGTTGGGGTTGTTCATGTCGAAGTACTCGCGGCCGATCTCGGTCAGGTCGCCGTCGATCTCCACCCCGTCGATCACGGTGTCGGGGAACAGCTCGCCGTAGGCGCGGGCGGTCGTGCCCGCGGCGTTGCCGAGGATCGCGATCCGCCCGGGTGCCTCGTCCAGGACCGCGAAGGGCGCGACGAGGTACTCGTCCCAGATGTTGTCCGTCAGCACGGTGTTCGGCTTCTTCATCGAATGGACGGCCTGGCCCTCGTTCAGTTCGAGCCAGCGCGCACCGTCAGGGCGCTCCACGACCCGCGCGTACTGGTGCTCGGTGTCCTTGTCGTAGATGACCTTCCCGGCGCCGGCGTCCGCCTTGACGATGCCGACCGGGACCGCCATCAGCGCGATGAGCCCGACCGGGATCACGACCCACCGGGCCCGTGCGAGGCCGACGACCGCCACGAGGGCGAGCAGGATCGCGTAGACGAGGAAGGTCCGGCGCGTGCCGAGCAGCGGGATCAGCAGCAGTGCCGAGCTGAACGTGCCCAGGAGCGAGCCCACCGTCGAGATGGCGTACAGCCGGCCGGACACCGTGCCGGCCTCCTCGACGGTGTCGACCGCGAGCCGGATCGCGTAGGGCGCGACCATGCCGAGCACGAGCACCGGGACCGCCACGAGCACGAGGACGGCGAGGAGCGACCCCGCGAAGGCGCCGGCCGAGATGGAGTCCAGCGCGTCGACGGCGACGTCGAGGAACGGGCCGGAGATGAACGGGACGACACCGACGAGCACGGCGCCCAGGAGCACGATCTTGTACAGCCCCTCAGGCGTCGGATCACGATCCGCGCGGCGGCCGCCGAGCCAGTAGCCGATCGACAGGGCCACGAGGACGATGCCGATGGTGTTCGCCCAGATGATCGTCGACGCCCCGAAATACGGGGCGAGAAGACGGGCGGCGGCGATCTCGGCACCGAGGGTCGCAAGCCCCACGACACCGACGACGATCTCCAGCGGGACTGCGGGGGCGCGACGCATGCGTGCTCCACGATACGCGTCAAGCGTGTCCGGCGGTTCGCCGGTCGTCCGGCTGGCACCGCGGGAGTCAATCGCCGGCCGCGCGCTGCCGATGAGTCCCGCATGGAGACCGCCCGTTCGGTGCCGCCGCCCGGGTACGCCCCGGCGCCGTCGGCCCCCACCGCCACCGGGACCACCGCCGTCG
>JAEMQS010000156.1 GCA_016463765.1 Solirubrobacteraceae bacterium
GGCAACCGCTACGAGAAGATCCTGCGCGACATCCGGATCTTCCCGATCTTCGAGGGCGCCAACGACGTGCTGCGCAGCTACGTCGCGCTCACCGGGATGAAGCCGCTGGGCGAGAAGCTCCAGGGTCTCGGCAGCATCGGGCTCAACGACCCCATCGGCTCGCTCGGGGTCCTGGCCGACTACGTGGGCGGCCGGATCCGCGGCGGCGGCCGGGTCGAGCACGCGCACCCCGACCTCAAGCGGTACGCCGACAGCGTCACCGAGCAGGTCGGGCGCCTGCGCGGCACGTGCGAGCGACTGCTGCGCGAGCACCGCGGCGCCATCGTGCACCAGGGCCTGCAGCACCGCCGCATCAGTGATGCGGTGAGCGACATCCTGGCCCAGGTCGCGGTGCTCAGCCGCGTCACGGCGCTCTTCGGGGCGCAGGGCGTTGAGGCTTCCGGTCAGGAGCGACTGATCGCATCGAGCTTCTGCGAGCGCGCGGGCCGGCGGGTCCACGGGATGCTCGACCAGACCGAGCGCAACGACGACACGACGATGCGCAACATCGCGCGGCTGGCGTACAAGCGCGGGGAGTACGGCTACGAGCTGGCGCGCGACTGACGGGCAACCCAGCGCCGGACGGCACGCGGCACCGTGACCCGCCACACGCGGGCCCTGTCGCACCGCGCCGTCGTGGCGTGGCAGACGCGTACCTCCACTCGCGGCGTCTGCGCGCGTGCAAGTGAGACGACGCCGGTGCGCGGCAGCCGCACGGATCGGCGGGTCGACCGGCCGGCTCGGAGCGCCACGCGCACCCGTGTCCGAGCGCCCTGCCCGACACGCACGTCGACGACGCCGCGGCACCTGTCGGCCGGCGCGGCGGCGCAGCTGAGCGCGAGTGCGAGGCGGCGGTCACGTCGCATGCGGAGGGTCTTCCCGGCGACGCGGAGGCTCGTGGTCGGTGCGGTCGCCCGCGAGCTCGGACCACGTCCGTCCGCCGCCCCGGGGGGTCCGGGCTCCGGCCGCCCGGTGGCCTGCCCCGGCCGCCGCGGGCCGACCCGCCCGGCGACGACCTCGTAGCTCGGCCGCGGCCGCCCGGACGCGCCGAGGAGCCCGGAGTCGAAGGGGTTGCCCGGGTCGGACTGCCACTGGTGAACGTACATGCGCCCGATCCGCGGATGGGCGTCGGCGCGCCCGTACATCCAGCGCAGCGACGCCGCCGCCCGGCCCTCGTCGTACGGCAGCGTGCCGAACGCGACCAACCCTCCGGTCTCGGTGATCCAGACCGGCCCGGTGACGGTCGCGAGCACGTGCTCGATCCCCTGGCGCATGAAGTACGTGGCATCCCAGTAGCTGTGGACGCCCCACACGTCCGGCGAGGTGTCGAGCGCGGCGCGGTAACGGGCGAGATAGCGCGGCATCGAGGCGTCGTCGAGCAGGTTGCCCGCGACGATCGTGCACGAGGGACAGGCGCGCGCGGCCGCGCGCACGTACCCGGCCGCCGCCTCAGGAGCGCCGGCCGTCGGCTGGCTGCTGTGATTGGGCTCATTCCACGGCACGACATGGCGGATCGCAGGATGCCGGCCGATCAGCGCGCGGACCGACGCCTGGTACTCCTCACCCCCCGGCAGCCGGCATGGCTGCAGCGGGCAGTTACTCGGGACGGCGTGGCCGAAGGCGACCATGATGTCGGCGCCTTCGCGCGTCGCCCGGCGCAGCCAGTCGTCCCAGGGTCCCGGCCGCAGCCCGGCGTCCCACGGCACCACGAGCCGGACCGTGTCCAGCGCGAGGGCGCGGTAGTGCTCGCTGTCGAAGAAGCCCGTGCCGGCGTCGGAGACGCCCGTCACCGCGCCCTCTGCGGGCGCGGCGAGGACGAGCACGGCGGCGGCCGCCGCGGCCGCGAGCATCCGTCGCACGCCGGCTACCGCATCCGCAACAGGACGGTCCGACTCGTCGAGGCCAGGAGCGCGCGCCGTGCCCCGAGCGCATCCAGCGTGACCCGGACCCGCGCCCCGCGACGACCTGCGCGCCGCACCGCACTGCGGCCCGACCGGTTGAGCTTGACGAGCACCGTCGCGCGACCGCCTCGGAGCCTCACGGTCGCCAGCCCCAGGACCTTGCGCTTCGCGCCCAGGGTCCGGACGGTCACCCGACAGGACTGCGCCGGGCCGGCCTCCCGCAGGCGGCAGGCGACGCGGACGCGACCGGCGCGATCGGCCCGGAGCACCGACGGGAGCAGGCCCCCGGCGAACAGCACTCGAGGCGGCCTCCCACCGGAACCATCCGACGGAGGCTGGCCCGCCCCGCCGGTGCCCTGGCCGGGCGCCGGCTGCCCGGCTCCGCCGGCCCCGGGCTCGGTCGGAATCGGGGGCGGGTCTGCAGGAGGAACCACGGGCGCGTTCGAGCCGGGATCCACCGGGTAGCCGGGGTAGCCCGGATACCCCGGATAGCCCGGGTAGCCCGGGTAGCCCGGGTAGCCCGGATAGCCCGGGAACACGATGCACTGCCACAGGCGGACAGACCACCCCGAACCGGGGTACACGGACCCTGGGTAGCCCGCCCACAAGGGAAGGAACCACGAGCACCGCGACCGGTCGAAGGATGACGCGGGTACGCCCGTCTCCGTGCACGTGGCCATCCCGCCCCCAGCGGGGAAGGTGCACACCGTCACGGGAGCGTCGTCGGGAGTCAGCGGCGGCGTGGGCAGGGCCGGAGGAGGCGGCGCCGGGGCAGGCGGCGCCGGGGCAGGCGGCACAGGCTCGCCGATATCGGCCGATGCGACGCCGCTCAGAAACGTGACGCCGGCCAGAGCCAGAACGACGATGCGGACGAACGACGACACGGCACTCCCTCTCGACGAGCTCCGGACGACGACCGTCCGAATACGTCAGAAGTTCTAGCGCATTATGCAGGCGCTGCGCGGCCACGTGCCTCGCGGGAAAAAAACGAAGTCCCGCCTGATGTCGGTATCCCCCGCGCCGTCATAGGTCCAGAGAGCAGGCAGGCCCTGAACCTGGACCGCACACTGACGATTACTGCACGGAGATGCATCGACTTCACCTCTACGCATTGCTGGTGGCGCTCCTCGCGCTGCCGTCCGTCGCGTTCGCCACCGCGCGCACCGGCGGGGGCGGCGTCGACCGGCTCGTCGGCGACGGTCGCGACGACCGCCTGCTCGGCCTGGGCGGCAACGACCGGATCCTCGGCTTCGGCGGCGACGACACCCTCAGCGGCGGCGACGGCAACGATCACGTCTCCGGCGGCACCGGCCGGGACACGATCGACGGCGGCGACGGCGACGACCGCGTCGACGGCGGCCCTGGAGCCGATCGGATCATCGAGTCGCGCTACGGCGACGACACCCTGCGCGGTGGCGACGGCGACGACGTCATCAAGGGCAACCGCGGCGTGGACACCATCTTCGGCGGGACGGGCGACGACGAGATCTGGGGCGGCACCGGCCCTGACACCATCGACTGCGGCCCCGGCTTCGACATCGCCTACTACAACCTCGAATCGGACCGCGAGCGCATGACCTCCTGCGAGGAGCAGCGCGAAGAGGATGAGGACAAGCCGGGCGTCCCGTGCGACGACGAAGCCTCCGACGATGACGAGCGCGTCTACGGCACAGACGGCCCGGACGTCTGCACCGCTCACGGCGGCGACGACGAGGTCGAGGGCGCGGGCGGCAGCGACGTCCTGAACGGCGGCGCGGGCCACGACATCCTCTCCGGGCGGAAGGGCAACGACCGCATCAACGGCGGCACCGGCAACGACGAGATGACCGGTGACCGCGGCGAGGATGTCCTCTCCGGCGGTCCCGGCGACGATGAGCTCAAGGGCGGCTACGGCGACGACGTCATGCGCGGCGGCGGCGGCAACGACGTCATCCGGGCGTCCTGGACCGGGAACGACACCGTCGACTGCGGGCCCGGCCGTGACACCGTCTACTACCGCCCCGGCCAGACGAAGATCCGCAACTGCGAGATCAAGAAGCGCCTGTACTGACGTCGAGTTCCGGCCCTCCGGGCTCCAGCGCGGGCGCCGCGGCGCCGACGTCCCACCCATGCGCGTCCTTCGCCTCGCCATGCTGGCCGGCCTCGTGACTCTGGCCGTCTCCGCGCCCGCGGCCGCCCAGACCGTGAACAGCCAGATCACCGACAGCGTCACGCAGACCAACGTCAAGGTGCTCGGCGAGGCACCCGCGATGGCCATGGGGTCGCTGTACCAGACGATCGGCAACTCGGTCGCCATGGCCGCCGCGAACGCGGTGTACGCCCAGCAGCAGACGAACGTGACCTACCAGGCGGCGACGACCATGAGCGTCGCGCAGCTCGAGGACCTCGACACCTCCAACTGCGGCACGTACCTCACCGCCGCCCTGCTGGCCGCCTGCGCCACCAGCAGCAGCGGCTGAACGCACCTGTTTCCTCTCACCGGGAGAAGTGAGCGTCAGCGAGCTTCTCCCAATGGAATCAGGGCCGCAGGCCGCAGATTCCACTGTTTCGAACACTCTGTCCGGATAGGTGGTACGGTTTCCGCCGAGTCCGATCAGGAGAGATCTCATGGGCCTGACCATCGAGAGTGATCTGCAGTCCGTCGACGTCAGCGATCTGTCGCTGTGGGAGCACGGTCCGCCGCACGAGCTGTTCACCCGCCTGCGCGCCGAGGCGCCGGTGCACTGGAGCCCGCTGAACCAGTACCCGCACGAGGCGGGGTTCTGGTCCATCACGCGCTGGAACGACGTCGACGCGCTGACGAAGGACTGGGAGTCCTTCTCGTCCGAGCGCGGCGGGGTCCTGCTGCTCAACGACGTCGGTCTCCCCCTCGAGGCCCAGCAGCAGCAGATGATCTCGATGGACCCGCC
>JAEMQS010000157.1 GCA_016463765.1 Solirubrobacteraceae bacterium
GACAGCACGCGGTCGGCGGGCTCCAGCACGGAACGCGGCTACGCGGCGGCGCCGACCTCGGGGACCTCGGCGTCGGGATCGCGCTCGATCTCGGTGACGAGATCGCGGGAGAGCCCGAGCGCCGAGTACACCTTGTCCTCGATCTCCTTGGACATCTCCGGGTGCTCGTCCAGGTAGGCCTTGGCGTTCGCGCGGCCCTGGCCGATGCGCTCGTCCCCATAGGAGAAGAACGAGCCGGACTTCGTGATCACGTTATGCTCGATCCCGAGGTCCAGGAGGCAGCCCGACGTCGAGATGCCCCGACCGAACTCGATGTCGAACTCGGCCTGACGGAACGGTGCCGCGACCTTGTTCTTGACGACCTTCACGCGGACGCGGTTGCCGACGGCCTCGGTGCCGTCCTTCAGCGTCTCGATCCGGCGGATGTCCAGGCGCTGCGAGCTGTAGAACTTCAGCGCGCGGCCGCCCGGCTGGGTCTCGGGCGAGCCGAACATGACGCCGACCTTCTCGCGGATCTGGTTCGTGAACAGGCACATCGTCTGCGTGCGGTTCAGGTTGCCGGCGAGCTTGCGCATCGCCTGGCTCATCATGCGTGCCTGCAGGCCGACGCTCTGGTCGCCCATCTGGCCCTCGAGCTCGGCACGCGGCGTCAGCGCCGCGACGGAGTCCACCGCGATGACGTCGACCGCGCCCGAGCGCACGAGCATGTCGGCGATCTCGAGCGCCTGCTCGCCGTAGTCGGGCTGGGAGACGAGGAGCTCGTCGATGTCGACGCCGATCCGCTCGGCGTACAGCGGATCCATCGCGTGCTCCGCGTCGATGAACGCGCACACGCCGCCGAGCTTCTGCGCTTCGGCGAGCACGTGGTAGACGAGCGTCGTCTTACCGGAGGACTCCGGGCCGAACACCTCGACGATGCGCCCGCGCGGCATGCCGCCGATCCCGAGCGCGAGGTCGAGGGACAGCGCGCCAGTGGGGATGGCGTTGACCTTGACCTGGGCTCCCTCGTCCCCCATGCGCATGACGCTGCCCTTGCCGAACTGGCGCTCGATCTGGGTCAGTGCACCCTGGAGGGCGTCGTTGCGAGCCTTGGCGGCCTTGGCGGGATCGATCACGGACATGAGGTGGGAGCCTTTCTCTGGAGCGGTAGGGCGGCACGCTACGCGCGCGCCCGTCGCGCGTCGGCGGCGGTCTGCGTCGAAGCTGTGGAGAAAGTGTGCGGTCTGCGTCGGACGGAAAGGCGAACGGGCGTTCGCCCATCGATCCGGGCCGTCCTCAGGCCGGGCGGGGCAGCGCCACCGTGGCCAGCGCCTCGTACTGCGCCCCGCTACGGCCCAGCCGGCTGCGGTAGAGCGTGAGCCCCTCGGCCGAGAACCGGACAGGTTCTGGTGCGGGCAGCTCGGCGGCAGTCACGCGGGCCCCACGACGGACCCGCGCGACCGTCACGTGCGGCCGGAACACGCGCGGCTCACGCGTATGGAGGCCCGCGCCGACCAGCGTGTCCTCGACGCCTCGATGCAGCGCCGCAAGCGCCCCCGCGGGGTCGTCGACCGCCACGGTCAGCACGTGCGGACGGCGCGGCGCGAGCCACAACGGATCACCCAGGCCCAGTGGCACCGGCCCGTCCACGGCGGCACGCAAGGCGGCATCGATCGCCGGAACCCGCGCCATCGGCCGGTCGCCGAGGAACACGAGCGTGAGGTGCAGCGCCTCCGAAGCCACCAGGCGCAGGTCGTCGCGGGAGCCGACCATCGAGCGCGCCCAGCCCGCGAGCGCCTCGCGAACGCCGCCGGGCACATCGACGGCGACGAACAGCCGCGCAGTGTCGTTCACCGGCCGGGAATGCCGCTCGTCCCGAGCAGCAGCCGGCGCACCAGATGCAGCGCCACGGTCGTCGAGCGGTCGCGTACGTCGGCCCGTCCGCCGGGGATGGTCACCGAGCGCGTCACGGACCGACCGTCGCGGTGCGTGACGGCGAACCACACGAGCCCCACGGGCTTCTCCTCGGTCCCACCGCCCGGACCGGCGATGCCGGTGACGCCCACGCCGACATCCGCGCCCAGACCGGAGATCGCGCCGGCCGCCAGCGCTGCGGCGACCTCCTCCGACACCGCGCCGTGCTGCGCGATCAGCGACGCATCGACGCCGGCGACATCGGTCTTCACGGCGTTGTCGTACGCGACGATGCCGCCACGCACATAGGCCGACGAGCCGGGGCGATCGGTCAACCGCGCCGCGACCATCCCGCCGGTGCAGGATTCCGCGGTCGCAATCGTCTCTCCCGCGGCCAGCAGCGCGTCGGCCACCTGGTCGTCGACGACCGATCCGTCGTCGCTGAAGAGCGTGTCGGCGTGCCGGTCGCGCACCGCCTGCTCGAAGGCGGCGTAGACCTCGGCCTGTGCGGGCTCGTAGCGCGTGACGACCTCGACCTCGCCGCGCCGCAGGCACGTCGTGATCTCCAGGCTGTCGATGTCGATCCCGCCGTCCCGCGCGGCGCGCAAGGTCTCGGCGATCTCCGACTCGGGGATCCCGAACAGGCGCAGCATGCGCAGTTCGTAGTCCGTGGCCGTGCCGAGCGCGGCCTGCAGCTCCGGCGTCGCGGCGGCATCGCGCCACATGGGCTGCAGCTCCCGCGGCGGCCCAGGCAGGACGACGACCGTCGGGCCGGCGATGCCCTCGGGCGGCGGGACGATCAGCCCGGGCGCGGTGCCGATCGGCTCGAGGACCGTCGCGCCCTCGGGCACCATGGCCTGCTTGCGGTTGGACGCCCGCAGCGCTTCCTCATCGATGTTGGGCCAGCGGACCCGCACGTTCTCGAGGATGCGCCAGATGCGCTCCTCCAGTGGGGCGTCGAGTGCCATCGGCCGGCCCTGGAAGTCGGCGACGACCTGCGCGGTGAGGTCGTCCTCGGTCGGCCCCAGGCCGCCTGAGGTCAGAACGAGCTCGCACCCCTGATCGGCGAAGAACCGCAGTGCGCCACGCACGTCGTCCGGCCGATCGGCCACGACCAGCGTGTAGGCGTGCTCGACGCCCAGTTCGGTCAGCCGTTCGGACAGCCATGGGCCGTTGCGGTCCACGACCCGCCCCGTGAGGACCTCCGTCCCCGTGACGACGATGCCCGCGCGAAGGCTCATGCGCAGTCCGGCCGCTCGCCCTCGGGCAGGTCGGTGCGGCCGTTGCGGGTGATCGTGTACCCGATGCCCGACGACGACGCCGGGACCTCGCGCTCGGTGCCGTTGATGCGCAGCCGGACGTTGCCGTTGCCGAGGTTCATGCGAAACCGCGTCGACCGGAATGTGTCCGTGGCCTCGCCGGCCTGGAGCACGACCCCGGGCACCAGCGTGCGCCCACCCGCCGCGACCAGGCAGACGTACACCTCGCCGGTGGGGATGATCTGGAGACGGACCGCCCGCGGGCGCGCGGGAGCCTGCTCACGCGGGGTGGTGGTCGTGCGCTGCGTGGTCGTCGTCCGCGGCTCGGTCTCCGTGGTCTGCGCCGTCGTGAGCGCGGGCTCGTCGTCATCGCCGCCGAGGCTCCCGAGAACGCCCAGGGTCACGAGGATCAGGGCCACGATGACGCCAACCACCAGCAGGCGCGGCGGCCCCCCGGAGGGCGCGCGCGAGCGGCCGCCCTTCGCGGCCGTGCCCGGGGGTCCGATCGGGCGCAGCTGGTCGTCGGACAGCCGCTCGTGGCGGAGCTTGTACTCCTCCACGAGCGCACGTGCATCGAGGCCCAGCGCCTCCGCGTACGTGCGCAGAAAACTCTTCACGTACGTGGGGCCTGGGAGCAGGTCCCATTCCTCGTTCTCGATCGCGCGCAGGTATTTCGCCCGGATCTTCGTCTGCGCCTCGATCTCCGAGATATCGATCCTGGCGCGCATGCGCGCGTCGCGCAGGGTCTCACCGATCTCCGCCATGCCGGCGGAAGGCTACTCGGCCACTGGCTCGGGCTCCGGGTGCGCGGCTGCAGCCTCGCTCGGCTGACCCCCGCCCTCCCGTGCCCGCAGCGACTGCAGGAAGCGTTCGACGTCGCCCTCGCCCACCAGAACCTGGCGCGGTTTGGAGCCCTCGTAGCCGCTGATGACGCCGCGGCGCTCGAGCATGTCGATGAGGCGGCCCGCGCGCGTGTAGCCGAGGCGCAGGCGGCGCTGGAGCATCGAGGTCGATGCGGTTCCCATCTCGACGACCAGCCGGATGGCGTCCTCGAGCAGCGGGTCCTCGTCCGGGCTCATGTCGTCACCGTCGCCGGAACCGGAGCCCGTGTCCTGGACCTCTTCCTCGACCTCTTCGAGCAGCTCCTCACGCATCTCGGGCTCGCCCTGCTGGCGCCAGAAGGACGTGATCTCCTCGATCTGCGGCTCGTCGATGTACGCGCCCTGGATGCGCTGCAGCCGCGACGAGCCGACGGGTGCGAACAGCATGTCGCCCTGGCCCAGCAGCGATTCGGCGCCGTTCTGGTCAAGGATCACGCGGGAGTCGGTCTGCGAGGAGACGGCGAACGCGATGCGGCTCGGGACATTCGCCTTGATCATGCCCGTGATGACGTCCACGCGCGGGGACTGCGTGGCGAGGACCAGGTGGATGCCGACCGCGCGGGCCTTCTGCGCGAGGCGGATGATCGAGTCCTCGACATCGGCGGGAGCGACCATCATCAGGTCGGCGAGCTCGTCGATGACGCAGAGGATGTACGGCAGCGCGGGCTCGCCGCGACCCTCACGTACCCGGTTGAGCTCGGGCAGGTTGCGCGTGCGCGCCAGCGACATGATCGTGTAGCGCGCCTCCATCTCCTTGACGAGGTTCTGCAGCGCGTTCGCGGCCTTGCGCGGGTTCGTGAT
>JAEMQS010000158.1 GCA_016463765.1 Solirubrobacteraceae bacterium
CGTCGCCGTCCCGCCGCCAGCGGGTCTCGTGGCGGTGGTAGGTGATGATCTCCTCTGCACCCGCGAGTTCGTGCAGGCGGACGAGCTCGGCGATCCCGCGACGGAAGTGACGGTCGTCGAGCGGGTCGGTCAGCGCGTAGCTGTGGACCGCGTTGCCGGCGTGGTCGATGGTGACGCGTCCGTGCCCGCGGTCGCGGATGAGCATGACGAACGCCGCGTTCTCCGCGCCGCGGGACATGAGCTCCTTGTGGCCCTCGCCCGAGGACCAGGGCGTCGCGGTCGACCCGATGGCCGGGGCCTGCAGCGACGTCTCGACGAGGAAGCCGTAGCCGTCCTCCAGGTCCGCGTACTGATCGGAGAGCGCGGTCTGCGGAGCACCCCACCAGGCGCGTTGCGGTTCGCCGTAGAGCCCCGACACGCCGGTGGCGGGGTGGAGGCGCAGGTAGTTGCCGACGGCCGGGCCGCCGATGCCCGAGCGCAGCAGCAGCGCGGGCGTCTCCAGCGCGCCCGCCGCGCAGATGACCTGCGGGGCGCGGATCTCGACGCGCGTCCGGCTGCCGTCCTCGCTCGTCGCGGTCGCCCGCACGCCCGCGGCGCGCCCGCCCTCCGTGATCACGGTCTCGGCGCGGCAGCCGACAAGGAAGCGCGCACCCGCATCGGCGGCGTCCTGCAGCCAGGTCTTCAACGTCCCCTGCTTCGATCCCGTTGCGTCGCCGAAGCCGAGCAGCCCCGCGGCGTCGGCGTCGTAGCGCGACGGGTCCGTGTTGCGCGTGATCGTCGTGAACGCGATCTGCGCCTTCTCGCACGCGTCGCGCAGCCGCTGGGTCGGGCCGTTGAAGTCCGAGCACTGGTCGTTGACGCCCGCGCGGTCCCAGACCGCGTCGAGATGGCGGTCGTAGTCGCGGCCGGTCAGGCCCTCGAGGCCGAACTCGGTCTCCCACTGCTCGCGCACCGCGGGGCGGGTGCGCAGGCAGTTGGTCCAGTTGATCGTCGTGCCGCCGCCCAGGCACGCGCCGGCCATCATCGCGACGGTGCCCTCAGCGGTCTGGGTCAGCCCGCCGCCGCGGTACAGGTGCTCGTACGCCCACAGCTCGAGTCCGTTGAAGTCGCTCTCGTTGAAGTACCCGCCGGCTTCCAGCACGACGACGTCCTTGCCCGCCTGCGCGAGCCGCCCGGCGAGCACGCCGCCGCCGGCGCCGGACCCGACCACGACGACGTCCGCGGTCAGGGTCAGGTCGGCGTCGCCGGGACGCAGCACCCCGATCGTCTTCGGCGCGTCCTCGGGTGAGGGCGGCGCCTGCCGCGGCCCGGGGTACCCGATCGCCGCCCAGTTCGGGTTGCTCACCGTGCCGTCGGGGCCCGGGATCGGCAGCCCGTAGAACAGCATCGTCGTGAGTCCCCGCAGGGACCCCAGCCCGCCCCGCGCGGCGACGTCCCCGTCGGCCATCGCGAGGAGCATCGCCTCGCGTCCGGCGGTGTCGAGGTCGTCGAAGCCCTGAGCGTGCAGACCGTCCAGCAGGGCCCGCACGCCCTCGAGCGCCGCCTCGTCGCCCGAGGCGGCGAGCTGTTCGGCCACCAGTCCGGGGATGCCGAGGTCGGAGGCCGCGCGCCCCCAGAACCCGGTGGGGTCGTCGGCGCGCGCGACCGCGGGCACGAACGTGTCACACAGCCGGGTCAGCGTGTCCTGCTGGATCTCCGACAGCACGACGGCAGGGGATGTCGCCACGGTCCCTCCTCCAGATTGGGGCGTGGCGTCATTCAACCAGCGACAGCACCCGCACGGACCCGCTTGGCCAGCCCGAAGGAGGGCCGACGGGTGGCCGGGCCACACAGCTGGTCGCGCCGCGCCCGCAGCAGTTCGAGGGCGGCGGCCGAGCGCTGGAACGGGTCGGCGGCGTGCCAGGTCCCGTCGAGCGTCACCGCGGCGATCGGCGTCTCGCCCGCGAGCGCGAGGAGATGCGCGCCGTCCCGGGGAGGGGCCTGGCTGTCGAGGGCCGCGAGTCGATGCAGCGCGGGGGCGTCCTGCGGACGGGCCGGGCGCAGGACGATGGAGGCGGGGGCGGTGTGCATGGCGTGCTCCTTGTGAGCGTCGGTGGTCACCCGCCCAACCCATGCCCGACGTGGGGGTTATGGGTGTGTCACGGGGTCGACACAGGAACAACGCGCGGTCGCGCCGGAATGTGAGGTTGAGCGGCGCGAAGATTCGAGATAGCGTGCCTCACATGTGGCGTCGAGGTCCCGGAGTGCTCGTGGCGGTCCTCTTGAGCCTGGCGGTCTGCGCGCCCGGTGCCGGCAACGCCCAGGACGACGGCACGAAGCGACGCGACGTCGATCTGGTCCTGCGGGTGACCGGGATGGACACCAAGGGGAGCGCGAAGCACCAGTTCGACGAGTTCCGGGCCAGCGGGTCGCCCTTCGGCGCGTCGACGGTCACGACGTGGACGAAGCGCTCGGAGCGCGACGCGGACACGAAGCATCCCCGCTTCGACCTCGAGAACGACGAGGGCTGGATCAAGGGCTCGATGACGGTGAAGCGGCGCTACATCAAGACGACCCGCACGTCGCA
Source organism: Solirubrobacteraceae bacterium (assembly GCA_016463765.1). Classification (GTDB taxonomy): domain Bacteria; phylum Actinomycetota; class Thermoleophilia; order Solirubrobacterales; family Solirubrobacteraceae; genus Svornostia. Next base: position 2,567 of record JAEMQS010000158.1, read on the forward strand.
GAAGGTCGAGTACGACGGCGAGGGCGCCATCGAGGACGGCGGGCCGGCGCGCGGCAAGTACCGCGGCGCCAAGGGCGTGATCGAGAGCTTCGAGGGCGTCATCACCTGCCGCACGTCCGGCCGCTGCTCCGGCACGCTCCGGATGCGCGGCTGGGTCCGTTACTGACGGGCCTAGATCGGGATGCCCCAGAGCGGGAACCAGCGTTCCAGCTCGGGCTCGACCGGCAGCTCGGTGCCGAGGATGGCCTTGATCTGCATCTCGCGCTGGGAGTCGCGCTGGTTCTTGCCCGCCGGGACGAACGGATACCAGGCGCCGCGCTTGACGTTGTAGATGAGGTACAGCGGCCGGTCCCGACCGTCGCGGAACCCGAAGACCGCACACAGCACGCGGTCGCCGTAGCCGCCGATCTGCAGCGCGTCGTTGACGGCGTTGATGCCGACGACGAGATCCTCCACGTCGGGGTCGTCGAAGACCATCCAGCGGTAGTCGAACGAGTCCTCGGTGGTCGTCAGCGACGTGCCGGTCTCCTCGCCCGTCCCGCGGACGAGCGCCTCCATCTCCTGCGCGATCTGGTCGAAGTCCGCGTTGTCGATCGGCTGGAAGACGATCGCGGCCTTGCCGCTCGTGGTGATCTGGTGGCCGGTTTCGAGCGTGACGTACGCGGTCGTCAGCGCGAAGAGGCGGTCGGGCGCTGGGCCGACCATCTTCTTGCGGCCCAGCAGTCCGTCGAGAAAGCCCATGCCCGCGAGGCTATCGGGCGCCCTGGAGCTGCGCCTCGAGCTCCTGCAGCGCCGCGATGCGCTTCTCCATCGGCGGGTGCGTGCTGAAGATGTTCATCAGCGAGCCCTTCACCGACGCGGGCACGATGTAGAAGGCGTTCATCTCCGTGTGCGCGCGCAGGTCGCTCTGCGGGATGCGCTCCATCGTGCCGCTGATCTTCATGAGCGCGGAGGACAGCGCGCTCGGGCGCCCGGTGAGCTGCGCGGCGCCACGGTCGGCGGCGAACTCGCGCTGACGCGAGAGCGCCTGCATGAGGAAGAAGGAGATGACGTACACCGCCAGCGACGCGAGGATCAGCGCGAAGATGCCGGGGGAGTCGTCGTCGTCGCCACTGCCACCGAAGAAGAAGCCGAACTGCAGGATGAGCGCGGCGATCGAGGCGAAGAACGACGCGATGGTCATCACCGCGACGTCACGGTGCATGACGTGCGCGAGCTCGTGGGCCATGACGCCCTCGAGCTCGGCCGGCTCGAGGCGCTGCATGATGCCGGTGGTCGCGACGACGGTCGCGGACTTCTGCGACCGGCCCATGGCAAAGGCGTTGGGCATGTCGGTCTGGATGACGCCGATCTTCGGCTTGGGCAGGTCGGCCTGGATGCAGAGCCGCTCGATCATGGCGTGCAGCTCCGGGGCCTGTTCGGGGCTGACCTCACGGACGCCCATGGCGGCCAGGGCGATCTTGTCGCTCGTGAACAGCTGGAAGAAGAAGAGGGCACCGGCGATCACCGCGATCGTGATGCCGTTGGCGCCGCTCGCGAACAGCACCGCCATGAACGCCACGTACAGCGCGCCCAGGAGGAAGATCGTGAGCAGCATGCGCGCCCGGAGCTGTGCCGGGGCCTTGAGCTGAACCTTCGATCGTGTGGCCATGGCCGGGATCATAGGTGCCGTGGGTTAACCCCATCTGAAGAACCCCGGACACGCATGACGGGTATTGCGCCAACTGCAAGGACTGTTGCTTGCCTCGGGTTTGCAGGCAGTCCTCGTACAATCTGCGGCCGCAATGCGCGTACGCCTGCTCATCGCGTGCGCGGTCGTCCCACTCGTCATCTGGGGGGTCCTGCCTCTGGTCTCCGGCGCCGCGCCGAACCAGGCGCGGATCGCTGAGCTCGACGCGAAGATCGACCGCGCGCGTTCCAAGGTCGGAAAGAAGAAGGGTGCCGAGAGGTCCCTGTCCGTCGACATCCAGTCCTACTCGCGGCGCATCGTGCGCCTCCAGGGCAAGATCGACGTGCTCGCCAGCCGGCAGGCGACGCTGCAGGCCGACCTCGACCGCAAGCAGGCCGAGCTCGAGCAGCTGCGCGGCGACCTGCGCGATGAGCGCGCCCGGCTGACCCGCCTGAAGGCCCGGCTGAAGGTCGCGCGGCGCACCCTGTCCTCGCGCCTGGTCGAGATGTACAAGGCGACCGAGCCCGACGTCATCACCGTGGTCCTGAACTCCGACGGCTTCGCCGACCTGCTCGAGCGCACCGAGTTCATCCGCC
>JAEMQS010000159.1 GCA_016463765.1 Solirubrobacteraceae bacterium
ACGAACACCATCGTCTACCTCGTCGAGCGCCAGGCGCACTACATGCGCGAGGCGATCGAGCACCTCGGCCGCACCGGCGGCTGGGTCGACGTCCGGCCCGAGGTCCACGACGCGTTCAACACGCGCCTGCAGGAGCGGATGCAGCACACGTCGTTCGCCGCGGGCTGCCCCGGCTGGTACACGACCGAGAGCGGCAAGGTCACGCAGGTGTGGGTCGGCTCGCACGTCGAGTACGGGCACCGCACCCGCGCGTTCGACCCCGCCGCCTACGAGCACGGCGGCGTGCGCGAACCGGTTACTGCGCTCCGCTGAGGTCCGCGCGCAGCTTGGCCGCCTCGCGCAGGTAGACGTGCTTCGTCTCGTGCGCGGGGTCGGCGTGGAAGTGCATGAGGATGCGGATGACCTGCGGCAGCGCGCCGGGTACCGGGATCTCGCGGGTGCACAGCAGCGGCACCTGGTTGAAGCCGAGCGTGCGGGCGGCCACAGCCGGGAACTCGGCGTCGAGGTCCTCGGTCATGCTGAAGATGCAGCTGACGACGTCCTCGGTCGAGAGCGTGTTGCGCTCGAGGATCTCGCGGAGGAGCTCCTCGGTGGCGGCGAGGATCTTCTCGCGGTCGTTGGCGTCGACGGTCGTCGCGCCGCGCAGGGCGAACAGGCGCATGGGCGCGGAGGATCGTGTCATACGCCCGAGCGGCGCAGCCGCTCGACCTCGGGCTCGCTCAGCCGCCGCACGGCGCCCGGGGCCAGGTCGCCCAGTTCGAGCGGCCCGAAGCGCACCCGCTCCAGCGCGACGACCGGGTGCCCGACGGCCTCGCACATGCGCTTGACCTGGTGCTTGCGACCCTCATGGATCGTGATCTCGAGGACCGTGCCCGACATGCGCACGACGCGCGCGGGCGCGGTCCGGCCGTCGTCGAGCTTCACGCCCGCGCGCAGCCGCTCGACGGCGCGCTGGCTCACCGGGCCCTTGGCGACCTTCACCTTGTAAGTCTTGGGCACCTCGAAGGACGGGTGCATCATGCGGTGCGCGAGCGCGCCGTCGTTGGTGAGCAGCAGCAGACCCGTGCTGTCCACGTCCAGGCGCCCGACAGGGTAGAGCCGCCCGTGGCGGCCGGGCACGAGATCGGTGACCTTCCTGCGCTCGTGCGTGTCCTTCGCCGTCGAGACGTATCCGGCGGGCTTGTTGACCGCGAAGACGACCCGCTGCTCCTCCCCGGCCACCGTCACGCCGTCGACCGCCACGCCGCTGGAGCCATCGACATCGCGCGCCGGGTCGGTGACGATCTCGCCGCCCACCGTGACGCGCCCCTCGCGGATGATCTCCTCGGAGGCACGGCGGGAGGCGACGCCTCCATGGGCGAGGAATTTGGCGAGACGCATGGCGCTGTCACCATAGGCGTATGGACCTCGTCCTCCTCCAGCAGACCCTTGACGACCTCGGCCAGCCCGCCTTCCGGGCCAAGCAGGTCTGGTCGTGGGCTGCGCGCGGCGCCAAGGGCTACGACGAGATGACCGACCTCCCCGCCGCGCTGCGCGACGAACTGACCGAGCGCGTGCCGTTCAGCTGCCTGGAGCCGATCCGCCAGGCCGAGTCGCGCGACGGCACCATCAAGACGCTGTTCCAGACGCACGACGGCCGCGCGATCGAGGCCGTCCTCATGCGCTACCGCGACGGCCGCCGCTCACTCTGCCTGTCGTCTCAGTCCGGCTGCCCGCTGACCTGCACCTTCTGCGCAACCGGCACGATGAAGTTCGGCCGCAACCTCACGGCGTCGGAGATCCTCGACCAGGCGCTGCACTTCCGCCGCATCGAGGAGGTCGACCACGTCGTCTTCATGGGCATGGGTGAGCCGATGATGAACCTCGACCACGTGCTCGACGCCTGTCGCCGCCTGCCCGACGTCGGGGTCACCCACCGCCGCACCGCGATCTCCACCGTCGGGTGGATCCCCGGGATCGAGCGGCTCATGGACGAGGACATGCCGATCCGCCTGGCGCTCAGCCTCCATGCACCCGAGGACGCGCTGCGCTCGCAGATCATGCCGGTCAACGACCGCTACCCGCTGGCCGATGTCCTGGCGGCGTGCGAGCGGTTCTACGAGAAGAAGCGCCGTCAGGTCTTCATCGAGTACGTGATGCTCGACGGGGTCAACGACCGCTACGAGCAGGCCGTGCAGATGGCGGGGATCCTCGACCCGAAGATCTACAAGATCAACCTCATCCCGTACAACCCGACCGGGTCGCCGTACGACGGGTCGGCGCGCGGCGCGATCGACGTGTTCCGCGACGCGCTCGAGGACCGTGGGCTGCGCGCGACGATCCGGCTCACGCGCGGGCAGGACATCGACGCGGCGTGCGGCCAGTTGGCCGCCAAGGCCGCCGCTGCCTAGCCGGGGATCGCGAAGAGCGACCGCAGGCTGCCGGCGACCTCGAGGTCACCGTCGACGGTCAGCTGGCCGCGCTCGAACAGCGTCAGCCCGCTCACCCCGCCGAGCACCATCCGCATGAACTCGACCGGGCCGAGTCGCAGGATCGCCACCGGGTCGCCGAGCGGCTCGCGCGACGTGCGGCACGACCCGGCGTGGAAGTGCACGTCGTACTGATCGACGCCGCCGTCGGGCGCGCCCTCGATCTCGAACCGCACCAGCGTGTCGACCCCTGCGGCCTTCTGCGGGTCCACGTGCTCGGCCATGCGCCGGAAGACCTCGTCGAGCACCGGCTCGCGGTACGCGCCACCGACCATCTCAGCGACGCTCGCGTCATCCATGTGCCGCATGTTGCGCGCGACCTGGTTGACGTCCAGTCCTGAAAACTGCTGATCAGATGCTGACATCTCGGAAGGCATGCCCTGAATGGCGCAAGCCTAACAAACTGACACATCAGTGCGTCAGACTTGGAACCGGGCTCGCGGCCCCGAAAATGCTAGCTGGATTCGCCGCCGCCGTCGACCGCAGAAAGTACGCCCGTCGCACCTGCGGGAGCGCCCTCGCCGCCGTCGTCCCCGCCACCGGCGCGGACCTCGCCCGCCCGCAGGAGGCGATCGCGCAGCGCGGCCTGTTCCTCCGGGGTGGGATCCCAGGCGCTGACGTCCGGGAGTGCCTTCAGCGACTCGAGGCCGAAGAGCTGCAGGAAGAGCGGCGTCGTGCGGTAGAGGATCGCCCCGAACTGCGAGCGCCCCGACTCCTCGATGAGCCCGCGCTCGATGAGCGTCGCGGTCGCCGAGTCGGCGCTGACCCCGCGGATGCGCGTGATCTCCGGCCGCGAGACGGGCTGGAGGTAGGCGACGATGGAGAGCGTCTCGGCCTGCGCCGGCGTGAGCGGCGGCGTGCGCGGCTTGGCGAGCAGGCGCCGGGCGGCGCTCTCAGCAATGGGGTCGGTCGCGAGCGTCAGGCCGCCAGCGACCCGCTTGAGCTGCAGGCCGTGCTCGCCGGGGGCGTAGCGCTGGTCCAGCTCGGCGACCGCCTCGGCCACTTCGTCCTCATCACACGCGGTGACCTCCGCGAGATCCTTCACCGCGACGGGGTCGGGCGACAGGAAGAGCAGGGCCTCGATGATGCGCGCGAGCTCGGTCACGACGCCGCCCTCGCGAACGCCCCGCCCGCCTCGACCGCGGCGATGCGGATCTCGCCGAAGCACTCGTCCTGCTGCCAGTCGGCCTGGCCGGACTTGTACATCTCCAGCAACGCCCAGAGGGTGACGGCCACGGTCACGCGGTCGGCGCCCTTGACGGCCTCGTCGAAGGTCGTCGCACCCCGCCGCAGCAGCGACTTCAGGTGCGCGAGGCGCTCGCCGACGGTGACGCGCTGTGTCGTCATGTGGCTCGTGGAGACCTCGGGCGGGAGGCGCAGCAGCTCGCCCATCGCCTTGCCCAGCCGGGCCGGCTTGTAGACGGCGACCGCCTCCTCCAGGCGCGACTCGCGCAGGAACGGCGGCAGCGGCGCCTGGCGGTAGCGCACACCCTCCTCGCCCTCCAGGCGCGTCGTGAGGTGCTCTGCCGCGCGCCGGTAGCGCTGCGCGTCGAGCATGCGGGCCAGCAGCTCCTCGGCCGCCTCCTGGGGCTCGAGGTCGAGCAGGTCCTCGTCCTCGCGCGGCAGCATGAGCCGGGACTTCAGCTCCAGCAGCGCGGCGATGAGCACGAGGAACTCGGTCGCGACCTCGAGATCGAGCTCGCCCTTGCTCTCGAGGTGATCGAGGTACGTGATGACCACTTCGGCCAGCTGCACCTCCATGAGGTCGACCTCGTCGCGCAGGACGAGCGTCAGCAGCAGGTCGAACGGGCCCGTGAAGACCTCGAGATCGAGGTCCAGGATGGCGGCGACGTTCATCTGCGCACGCAGGCTACCGACGGGGCCCGACGCCCATGGCGTCGCGCACCTCCGCCAGGGTGACGCCGGCGATCGCGCGCGCCTTCTCCGCACCGGTTTCCAGTGCGTTTTCCAGGGCTTCTTCGTCGGCCCGCAGTTCTTCGTAGCGCTCGCGTACCGGAGACAGCAGGTCGCGCACGGCCTCCGCCGCGGCCATCTTCAGATCGCCGTATCCGCGCGCGGTCGTCATCTCCTCCTCGACGGCCGCGGGCGTGATGCCGCGCGCCGCCGCGAGGATGTCGATGAGGTTCGACACCCCCGGCTTCTCCGGGCTCTTGACGATCTCGTTGCCGGAGTCGGTGACCGCGCGCTTGAACTTCTTCTCGATCGCCTTCGGCTCGTCGGTCACGTAGACCGTGCCCTCGGGCGTCCCACCGGTGGTCGACATCTTCCGCGTCGGCTCCTGCAGGTCCATGATCCGCGCGCCGACCTC
>JAEMQS010000019.1 GCA_016463765.1 Solirubrobacteraceae bacterium
TGCGCGATCAAGACCGACGGCACCCCGGTCTGCTGGGGCGACAACGCCTTCGGGCAGATCACCGTCCCAGACGGAACCGGCACCGTCACCCAGATCACCGGCGGCGACTTCCACACCTGCGCGATCAAGACCGACGGCACCCCCACCTGCTGGGGCAACAACGCCTCCGGGCAGACCACCGTCCCAGACGGGGTGGGCGGGGTCGGATTCGTCACCCAGATCACCGCCGGCGGCTTCCACACCTGCGCGATCAAGACCGACGGCACCCCGGTCTGCTGGGGCAACAACAGCAACGGGCAGACCACCATCCCGGGCGGGACCGGCACCGTGACCCAGATCACCGCCGGCAGCTCCCACACGTGCGCGATCAAGACCGACGGCACCCCCACCTGCTGGGGCAGCAACGACGACGGGCAGAGCCGGGCGACGATCTCCGGCACGCCGCCCGCGGTAATCGGCGGCGGCGCGTTCTCGTTCGCGTTCACCGGCGGGCCGCGCTTCGTGGTGAGCGCCGGCGCGCTGCCGGACGGCCTGTCGATCAATGAGGCCGGCGTCATCAGCGGCACGCCGACCACCCAGCAGACGCGCACCGCGACGATCACCGCGTCTCCGGATGAGTTCCCGCCCTCCGCGTCGACTGAGGTGACGATCACCGTCGACCTCACCGCGCCGAGCACCACCGACAACGTGCCGGCCGGGTTCGCCGCGGCGGCTATCCCGGTCACGCTGACGGCGACCGACACCGGCGGCGCCGCGGGGGTGCAGACCACGACGTTCGAGAAGGTCGCCGCTGACGGAACGATCGGCGCGACCCAGACCTACAACCCCGCCAGCAAGCCGACCCTGAACAACGGCGAGAAGATCCGCTACCGCTCGACCGACACCGCCGGGAACACCGAGGCCAACAAGACGAGCGCCGCGGCGAAGGTCGACACCACCACGCCTGTGGTCACGTTCACCGCGGCGCCCGCGGCGTCCAGCAGCGACCGGTCCCCGACCGTCGCGTTCACCGCCAGCTCGGCCCCCGCGACGTTCGCATGCTCACTCGACGGCGCGCCGTTCGCCGCGTGCACGTCACCGGTCACGCTCGGGCCGCTGGCCGACGGCGCGCACACCTTCAGCGTCCGCGCGACCTCCCAGGCCGGCACCACCGGACCGACCGCAACCGCCACGTTCACGATCGTCCCGCCGCTCGTCCCCGACCCGCCCGTCGCGCTCGGCGGCGGCGGCGGACCCACACCCCCGGACGTCACGCCACCCACCCCCGTGAAGCCGACGCTCGCACTCGCGCGGCGCGCCAAGGGACGCTCGCTGCTGCTCGACCGCGGGACCGTCCCCGTCCGCGTGTCCTGCGGACCGGTCGCGTGCCGCATGACCATCACCAGCGCCCTGCGCCTGAAGGGCAAGACCCGCGTCACGCTGCGCCGCACCGTCATCTCGTTGCGCGCCGGACAGACCCGCGTCATCGCGATCAAGACCAGCGCGTCCCAGCGCCGAACCATCCGCCGCCTGACCGGCCCCCGCGGCGGAGGCGGCCAGGCCCGCTTCACCCTCAGCGCAACCGGCGGCGGCGCGACCAAGCGCGCAACCGTCACGCTGAACCTGCGCCGGCTCGCCATCCGCTGAGTCCTCCGCGGGGGACGCCCGTACCCCAGGGGTGGACGCCACGCGCCTCCCCGATCTGCCGGGCACCGACACCGCGGCGTGGGTCGCCGCGCACCTCGGCGACCTGACGCTGGAGGGCCCCGGCGGGGTCGTGCCGTCGCCGCGATTCCGCGGTGGGCAATCGGCTGCCGACGAAGCGCTCGCGGGGTTCCACGTCGACGGCTACGCGCGCGCACGAAGCGCCGTCTGGCCGCCGTCACGCCGCGGCGCCAGCGGCCTCTCCCCCTACATCCGCCATGGCCTCATCACACTCCCGCGCGCGTGGCGGGCGGTCGCCGACGGGCCGGCGCGCGACGTCCACCGTTTTCGCGACGAGCTCTTCTGGCAGGAGTACGCGCGTCACGTGTACGCGCGGCTGGGCGCGGCCACCCGGGCGCCGCTGCGGCGCACACCCGCCACCGCGCCGACCCGGTGGGACGAGCCGTGGCCGCGCGAGATGGCATGCATGGACGCCGTCGTCGGCGAACTGGAGCGCGACGGCTGGGCGGTGAACCAGACGCGCATGTGGCTGGCGTCGCAATGGACGATCCGCGCGGGCCACGACTGGCGCGACGGGGACGACGCGCTCTTCACCCACCTGCTCGACGGCTCACGCGCGGCCAACCGGCTGGGGTGGCAGTGGACCGTCGGCGCGGGCACCGGACGGCCCTACGGGTTCAGCCGCTGGCAGGTCGAGAAGCGCGCGCCCGCGTTCTGCGAGCGGTGCGCGCTGCGCGACGCCTGCCCGATCGAGACGTGGCCCGACGCGGACGCCGGACCGAAGGTGGCAGAGGACCCGCGGTTGCGCGCCGACCCCGACGTCGCGGCCACGGGCGGGCCGCGCGAGATCGAGCGCAGCGGGGTCGACCCCGAGGCCGTCTGGATCACGGCCGAATCGCTGGGCGACGACGACCCGGCGCTCGCCGCGCACCCTGAGCTCCCGGTGGTCTTCGTCTTCGACGCGCCGCTGCTGGCGCGGCTGCGGTTGTCGGGCAAGCGCCTGGTGTTCCTCGCCGAGACGCTCGCCGATCTGGCCGCGCGCCGCCCCGTCGAGCTGTGGCGCGGCGACCCGGTCGACGTGCTGCGCGGGCGCGCTGTCGCGGCCACGTTCACGCCCGTCCCCGGGTGGCGACGGCGCGCGGCGGAGGTCGCCCCGGTGGAGGTGTATCCCTGGCCGTGGCTGGCGTGGCCCCGGGCGGGCACGCTCGCGTCGTTCAGCGCCTGGCGGAAGACGCTGGGGCGCTGACCCCGGCCGCGGGCTGGCAGGCCGGGCACCACCACAGCACCCGGCCGGCGAGCTTCTGGCTGGAGATCGAGCCGCCGCAGGTCCAGCACGCGGTACGGCGATAGACACAGACCGCTTCGCTGCGCCGCACCCTTCCCGGCTTCTCGCGCGCTCCCGGGGCGGTCACGATGCGATTGTCCTCGACTCCGTCCGCCAGCTGCGCGGCGATGCGCACCCACAACGCAGCCGCGCGTTCGTCACCCAGATCTCGGGCGGGAAGATGCGGGTCGAGACGCTCGGCGTGCAGCGCCTCGGCGCGATAGACGTTGCCGACGCCCGCGATCACCGACTGATCCATGAGCGCCTGCGCGATCGAGATCCGCCGGCGCGCGAGCGCGGCGAGGAAACGTGCGGGGTCGGCGTCGGCACGCAGCGGGTCGGGGCCGAGGCGCGCGAGCAGCGCATGTTCCTCGGCGGGATCCATGAGCGCGCAGGCGGTCGGACCCGACAGGTCGGCCGCATGCTTGGCCCCGACGATCCGCAGCCGCAGCTGACCGCGCGGCTCGGGCGGCGGGACCCGCCGCGGGCGGAAGCGGCCGAACAGCCCGAGGTGGACGTGCAGCGTTCGTTCCTCACCGGCGGTCGTGACGAACCGGTACAGGAGGTGCTTGCCGAACGCGTCGACGCCGCGCAGCACCCCGCCGTCGAGCACGGCGGCCGCGTCGGTCGCGCGTCCCTGCGGCGAGGAGATCGCGAGCGGCCCGCCGGTGAGCTTGCGGCGATGGTCGCGGGCCAGGCGGTGGATCGTGTGGCCTTCGGGCACACGAGAGATCCGCGCCCGGCGGGCTCTCAGATCATCAGTGTGTCGCGATCGCGGCGACCGCGCTGGCGAACAGCTTCAGGCCGTCCGTGGACCCCGTCAGCGCGTCGACGGCATGCTCGGGGTGCGGCATGAGCCCGACGACGTTGCGCTGCAGGTTGCACACACCCGCGACGTCGCGCTCGCTGCCGTTCGGGTTCTCCCCGGCCGCGTAGCGGAAGACGATCTGGCCGTTGGCCTCCAGCTCGTCGAGGTTCGGCGCGTAGAAGCGTCCCTCGCCGTGCTTGGTCGGAATGGACAGCCGCTCACCCGGCGACGCCGCCCGCGTCCACGCCGTGTCGGCGTTCACGACCTCGACGCCGATCTGCTCGCAGTGGAAGCGCAGGCTGACGTTGCGCAGCAGCGCGCCCGGGAGCAGCCCCGCTTCACAGAGGACCTGGAAGCCGTTGCAGATGCCGAGCACCGGGCCGCCGGCGTTGGCGAACGCGATGACCGACTCCATCGCGGGGCTGAACCGCGCGATCGCGCCGGCCCGCAGGTAGTCGCCGTAGCTGAAGCCGCCGGGAACGACGACCGCGTCGACGCCCTTGAGGTCGGGGTCGCGGTGCCACAGCAGCTCGGCCTCACCCACGCGCGCGCACGCGTCGACCGCGTCGCGCTCGTCGCAGGACCCCGGGAACTGGAGGACGCCGAACTTCACGAGTAGACGGTCTGGATCTCGTAGTCCTCGACGAGCGGGTTGGCCAGGAGCTTCTGGCACATCGCCTCGAGCTGGGACTCGTCCTCGACGTCCAGCTCCACGAGCCGGCCGACGTGCACGTTGCTCACGCCGTTGAAGCCCAGCGCCGGCAGCGCGCGGACGACCGCCTCGCCCTGCGGGTCCAGAATGCCCTCCTTCGGGCGGATCAGCACACGGGCTCTCACGGGTTCGTCCTCTCCAGCCAGGCGTCGAACGGCTCGCCGGTGATCTTCTCGTAGGCCTCGATGTACCGCGCGCGGGTGCCCTCGATGATGTCGTCGGGAATCGCGGGCGCGGGCGGGGACTTGTCCCAGCCGCTCTTCGACGCCCAGTCGCGCACGTACTGCTTGTCGAAGCTCGGCTGGCCGTGGCCGACCTCATAGCCGTCGACCGGCCAGAAGCGCGAGCTGTCCGGCGTCAGCACCTCGTCGCCGACGCGCAGCACGCCGTCGCTGTCGAAGCCGAACTCGAACTTGGTGTCGGCGAGGATGACCCCGCGCTCGCGGGCGTGCGCGGCGGCGGCGCCGTAGAGCGACAGCGTCAGGTCCTTGACCTGCTCGACGAGCTCGGGGTCGCCGACGATCTCCTTCGCGCGCTCGAGCGTGACGGTCTCGTCGTGGTCGCCGATCTCGGCCTTCGTGCTCGGCGTGAACAGCGGCTCGGCGAACTGCTCGGACTCCTGCATGCCCTCCGGCAGCGTGATCCCGGAGATCGCGCCGGTGGCGAGGTAGTCCTTCCAGCCCGACCCGGTGATGTACCCGCGGACGACGGCCTCGAGCGGGACCATCTTCAGCTTCTTGACGACGATCGCGCGGCCGCGCACCTCGTCGGGGACATCCTCGGTGGCGCTGAGGAAGTGGTTGGGCACGAGGTCCGCGAACTTCTCGAACCAGAAGACCGAGATGCCGGTGAGCACCTTGCCCTTGTCGGGGATCGGCGTCGGGTGAATGACGTCGTAGGTGCTGATGCGGTCAGACGCGACCAGCAGCAGGCGGTCGTCCAGGTCGTAGATCTCGCGGACCTTGCCGGAGGCCAGGAGGGGGAGATCGGCGAGGGTGGTCACGGACCGCAGGCTACCGGCCTCTGCTGATGGCTGGCATGAGCGATCCGACTGGCTCGGCGGGCCGCGCGATGGGAGGGTCCTGACCATGCTCCGCGTCCACAGCATTCCCTTCTCCGCCAACGTCGATCGTGTCGCGCTCGCCGCGGGCCTGAAGGGCCTGCAGATCGAGTGGATCGAGCACCCGTACGAGGAACGCGACGCCGTGGTCGAGGTCTCCGGCCAGTCGCTCGTGCCGGTGGTCGAATACGAGGGCGCGGTCGTCTGCGACTCCCCGGTGATCCTGCGCTGGCTCGACGACCTGGCGCCCGAACCGCGCCTGTGGCCGGACGACGACGCGGTCCTTCGCGCGCGCGTGGACGTGTTCATCGAGTGGTTCAACGGGGTGTGGAAGGGACCGCCGAACGCACTGGAGGCGCTGTGGCAGGCCGGCCAGAAGGAGAGCGACGAGGCGCGGGCGCTGGCCGCACGGTTCGCCGCGTGGACGCCGTGGTTCGAAGACCTGCTCGCGCACGGTGGGCCGTACCTGTTCGGCGAGCGCCTCACGGCGGCGGATGTCGTCGCGTGGCCGTTCCTGCGCTACGCCTCGTGGGGCGAGGGCACGCTGCCGTACGTCTTCGAGCATGTCCTCCAGGAGGTCTGCGGCGTGCGGGAGCAGCCGCGGCTGATGGCGTGGATCGCGCGGATGGAGGAGCTCCCCCGCGCCTGACGCGAACGCTCGTTGAGAAGATCGCGCCCAGCGCGAGGTTCTCGACGAGTACCGTGCCCCGCGATGCCGCTCCGCACCGTCACCGCGCTGCGCTACGTCACCCCGCTGCGCGAGGGCGGCTCGATGCCGGCACTGGTCGAGGCCGACGACGACGGCCTCTACGTCGTCAAGCTCCGCGGCGCCGGCCAGGGACGGAAGGCGCTGGTCGCCGAGGTCGTCGCCGGTGAGGTCGCCCGGGCGATCGGGCTGCCCGTTCCGGACATCGTCGCCGTCGACATCGACCCCGACCTCGCGCGCGCCGAACCGGACGCCGAGATCCAGGAGCTCATCCAGGCCAGCGGCGGACTGAACGTCGGCCTGGACTTCCTGCCGAGCGCGCTGCCGTACGGGCCGAACTCGCCGATCACCGAAGAGGTCGCCGCCGACATCGTCTGGCTCGACGCCCTCACGCTGAACGTCGACCGCACACCGCGCAACCCCAACCTGCTGACCTGGCACGGCAAGGTCTGGCTCATCGACCACGGCGCCGCGCTCTACCGTCACCACATGCCCGGCTGGCCCGCCGACGCCGCGACGAAGCCGTTCGCGCAGATCGGCGATCACGTGCTCCTGCCGCGTGCCGGTTCGATCCTCGACGCCGACGCGCGCTGCGCGCCCCACCTCACCGACGAGGTCGTCGAGCGCATCGCCGGCCTCATCCCCGACGAGCTCCTCGACGACCCGACCGGCAACCGCGCCGGCTACATCACCTTCCTCGCCGCCCGCCTGGCCGCGCCGCGGACCTTCGCCGCCGAGGCCGAGGAGGCGCGCACCGCATGAGAAACGCGCGCGAGGAGTACCAGTACGCCGTGCTGCGCGCGGTCCCCGACGTCGAGCGCGGCGAGGCGGTGAACGTCGGCGTCGTCGTCTTCAGCCGCCGCCACGACTACCTCGGCCTGAAGACCGAGCTCGACGAGTCCCGTCTGCGCGCGCTGCACCCCGGCCTCGACGTCGACGCACTGCGCGACCACCTCGCGGGCCTGAACGCCGTCGCGGTGGGCGACACCGCGGCGGGTGGCGCGGTCGCGCAACTCCCCCCGTCGGAACGCTTCGGCTGGCTCACCGCCGCGTCCTCGACGATCGTGCAGCCGTCGCCGATCCACACCGGCCTCTGCGAGAACCCCGAGGCGCTGCTCGAACGGCTCTTCGCCCGGCTCGTGGCCTGACGGTCAGGCGTCGCAGAGCGCGCGGTCGTCGCGCACGGGCGTCGTGGCGCCGGGCGGGAAGTGCTCGCGGAACGTGAAGGCGAACGGCGTGGGCCCACGGTCACGCAGCGCCGTCAGCCGCTCCTCGGCCTCATCGAGCGACGGGATGTGGCCCGCCGGCACCCACCACAGGCACTGGAAGGGCAGCTCGGACTTCACGAACCACTCGCGGCGACGCCGCATGTAGGCGCGGTGATCGACGTTGTCGTAGACGAACGCGCGCAGTGCCTCCAGCGATTCCCAGACCGACATGTTGATCAGCGCCGCGCCATCGAAGACGCGCAGGTCGGTCGCGTTGCCCTCCTCGGTCTGCAGCCGCCAGACAAATCCGGGCGCCGTGTCGGCCTGGGCGTTGACGTGGTCCAGGCCGTTCATGAAGTCCGCGAGCTGCGGGCTGTCCGTCGGGGCGACCGTGTCCCCGATGTTCACCTGGGCGAGGTGGAAGACCATGGGTGGTCGAACGGTACCCGTCACGCTGCCGCCGCGAGGAACTCCCGCGGACTGACGCCCCGCACACGCTTGAACGCGTTGCTCAGCGCGAACGCGCTGCCGTAGCCGACCTGATCGGCGACGGACGCGAGCGTCGCGCCCGGCTCGCGCAGCAGATCCGCCGCGAGCGTCAGGCGCCATTCCGTGAGGTAGGCCATCGGGGGCTGCCCGACCGCCGCGCCGAACTGCCGCGCCAGCGCCGCGCGGGACACGCCGACCTCGTGCGCCAGGGACGCGATCGTCCACGGCGCCGCGGGCTGCGCGTGCAGGATCCGCAGGGCGCGGCCGACCACCGGGTCGCCCATCGCCCGGTACCACTCCGGCGCCGGCGCGCCGGGCCGCGCGAACCACGCGCGCAGTGCGGAGATGAGCAGGAGATCGAGGAGGCGGTCGAGCACGGCCTCCTGCCCGGGCGCGTCCTTGACCATCTCGTTCGCCAGCAGCGTCACGAGCTGCGAATCGAGTTCCGAGCGGTCGAGCACGATGAGCCGCGGAAGCGCCGCGAGGAGTCGCGTGCTGACCTCGGTCTCCAGGAAGTACGTCCCGGTGAGCAGCTGGGTTGCGCCGTCGAGATTCGTTCCCCAGGTCCTGACCCCGAGCAGCATCTCGTCCATCAGGTCGCGGTCATCGAGCGTGGTGCACCGCCCGTTGGGCTGGACCAGGATGCTCGGGGGCGTCCCGGGGTCGTCGGCGACGGTGTAGTGGTCGGGCCCGCGGACGATCGCGACGTCCCCGGCGCGCACCGGGACCGGCGGCGCGTCCTCGTGGATGACCCAGCCGTCGCCGCGCACCATGCACGCGATCGTCAGCGGCGCCTCGTCCTGGATGTGCAGCGCCCACGGCGGGTCGATGACCGTGCGCACGAGGAACGCGTCCCGCGCGCGGGGCCCATCGAGAAGCGCTGCTACGGCGTCCACGCACACCATCGTAGACGCTCGCGTATGCAAAGGCGACCCTCGGCTATGGAGCGTCTCACTGACCGGCGTTTCAATGCAGCCCATGACCGACCACACCGCACAGCTCACCCTCGTCACCGGTGGTACCGGGAAGACCGGCCGCCGCGTCGCCGCCCGCCTGGCCGAGCGCGGCATCCCCGTCCGGATCGGGTCCCGCAACGCCGAGCCGCCGTTCGACTGGGAGGACCGCGCCACGTGGGACGCCGCGCTCGCCGGCGCCCGTGCGGTCTACGTCGCGTACGTCCCCGACCTCGCCGTCCCGGGCGCCGACGACGTCATCCGGGCGTTCACCGACCGGGCCGCCGCGGCCGGGGTCCAGCGGCTCGTCCTGCTCTCCGGCCGGGGCGAACCCGAGGCCGAGGCCTGCGAGCGCATCGTCCTCGAGGCCCCCGGCATCGACGCGACCGTCGTGCGCGCCAGCTGGTTCCTGCAGAATTTCAGCGAGAGCTTCCTGCAGCCCAGCATCGTCGCGGGTGAACTGGCGCTGCCTGTGCCCGCGCACATCCGCGAGCCGTTCATCGACGCCGACGACCTCGCCGATGTCGCCGTCGCCGCGCTGACCGAAGACGGCCACGCGGGCGAGATCTACGAGGTGACGGGCCCGGCGTCGCTGACCTTCGCCGAGGCCGCCGCGGAGATCGGCGCCGCGACGGGACGGGAGGTGCCGTACGTCGAACTCACGCTCGAGCAGTTCACCGGCGCGCTGACCGCCGAAGGCGTCCCGGCCGACTTCATCGAGCTGCTGAGCTACCTGTTCACGGAGGTGCTCGACGGCCGCAACGCGGCCACCGCCGACGGTGTGCAGCGTGCGCTGGGGCGGCCGCCGCGTGATGCTCGCGCGTGGGCGCGCGCCGAAGCTGGCGCGGGCGCATGGGGCACGGTGCCCCATGAGGTGGCCGCCGGCGCCTGATCGCAGTAGATTCGCCGGTGCGGCCGAGGGGAACCGGCCGCACCGGTCGAGGAGAAGGTCGTTGTCCGTCACATCACGTCTGTCCATGGTGCTCGTCGCGTGCGCGGTGGCACTCGGCGTGCCCGCCGTCGCGACGGCCGCCGACCCGTTCTCCACCCCGCCGGACCCCCTGCCGCCCGGCGCCCCGGGTGACGTCCTGCGCGCCGAGCCCATCGTCCCGCGGGCGCTGACCTTCCGCCTCCCCGGCTCGGGCGAGGCCTGGCGCATCCTGTATCGGTCGACAAACGCGACCGGCCAGGCCGTCGCGGTCACCGGCACGGTGATCCTGCCCCGGCGCGGCACGCCGCGCGCGCTGGTCGGTCTCGCGCCCGGCACCCAGGGCATGGCCGATCAGTGCGCCCCCTCGCGCCTGCTGCGACAGGGCCTGCTGTACGAGGGCGCGGCGCTCGCGGGGATGCTCGAGCGGGGGTGGGCCGTCGCGATGACCGACTACGAAGGCCTTGGGACGCCCGGGGTCCACACGTACATGGTCGGCCGCAGCTCGGGCCCCGCGGCACTGGACATCCTGCGCGCCGCCAAACGCCTTCCCGCAGCACGGCTGGCCAGCGACCTGCCCACCGCACTGACCGGGTACTCGCAGGGCGGGCAGGCCGCCGCGTGGGCGGCGCAGCTGCAGCCGACCTACGCGCCGGACGTCGCGCTCGTCGGCGTCGCGGCCGGCGGACTGCCATCGGATCTCGCCGCGGTGCAGCGCCAGGTCGACGGCGGCCCGTGGGCGGCGGTGATGGTCATGGGCGCGCTCGGCCTGGAGACCGCGTACGGCGTCGACATCGACCAGTACCACACGCCGCGTGGCAGCCGCGAGTACTTCGAGTCCGCGCGGGACTGCCTGCTGACGAGCGTCGTGAAGATGGGCTTCCGGCGCACCAAGCCGCTGACGACCTCCGACCCGCTCGACGATCCACTCGTTCGCGCCCGCCTGGAGGAGAACCGCCTCGGCGGAACCCCGCCGCAGGTGCCCGTCCTCCTGCAGCACGGCCTCCACGACGACATCATCCCGCTGGCGCAGGCCCGCGCCGTCCACAACGCGTGGTGCGCAGCCGGTGCGTCGTCACGTTGGCGAACGACGGGGCTCGATCACATCGGCGGGTTCCTCGCGAATCTCCCGCGCACGTTCGACTGGTTGCGGCTGCGCATCGAGGGCAAGGACGCCGCGGGCTACTGCAGCTGACCGGTCGCCGCGTAGGCTGGCGATCCATGCCGCGCGAGCTCACTCCCGACCAGGCGGTCGCCCTTCTTCGGCCCGACGACAGGATCGGGCTGCCCCTCGGCCCGGGCCAGCCGCCGCAGTTCCTCGCCGCGCTCGGTGAGCGCGACGACTGGGCCGGCCTGACGATCTCCGGCGCGCTGCTCATCGCGCCGAGCGAGGCGTACACCCATCCGGGCGTGCGGATCATCTCCGGCTTCTTCGGCCCTCTCGAGCGCTGGCTGGCCAGCGACGGCCACAACGTCGAGTTCATGCCCGCGGACTTCCGCCGGTTCGGCCCGCTCGCCGAAGCGGTCTCCCCGCGCATCCTCGCGACGGTCGCCGCCCCACCCGACGCCGACGGCTGGTGCAGCCTCTCCCTGCACGCCGGCGGAACACTGGACGAGCTGCGCCGCGCGGGCGCCGACCCGGATCGCCTGCTCGTCGTCGAGACGAGCCCGCACTTCCCGCGCACGCACGGCCTGCCGCCCGGCTACGACGCGGGTGAGATCGCGCACGCCGCAGGCTGGCGCCCCGAGCATCGCCACGCGCTGCACCTCGACGAGATCGACATCCTCATCCCTGGCGACGCCGTCCCGCTCGCGCTCCCGGAGACCGAACCGAGCGAGACCGACCGCGCGATCGCCGAGCACGCCGCGCGGTTCATCGCCGACGGCGCGACGCTGCAGACCGGCATCGGCAGCATCCCGACGGCGATCGCGTCGCTGCTCGCCGAGACGCCCGGTGGCAGCTACGGCATTCACTCCGAAATGCTCACCGACGGGATCCGCCGCCTGCACCAGGCCGGCAAGGTGACCAACGACGGCAAGGGGATCCTGCCCGGGTACAGCGTCACGACGTTCGCGTTCGGCTCCCAGGACCTGTACGACTGGCTGGCGAACGACGAGCCGCCGATCGCGTTCCTCCCCGTCGGCGTGGTGAACAACCCGACGCTCATCGGGGCGAACCGCCGGATGGTCACGATCAACGGCGCGATGCAGGTCGACCTCACCGGCCAGGTCGTCGCCGAGGCGATCGCCGGGATCCAGTACTCGGGCGCCGGCGGCCAGGAGGACTTCGTCTCCGGCCCGGGCACCGAGCTGGAGGACCGCTCACTGCTGTGCCTGCCGGCGACCCGCACCACGGGCGAGGAGACCATCTCCCGGATCGTCGCCGGGCTCCCCGCGGGGTCGGTCGTCACGACGCCGCGCCACCAGGTCGACGTGATCGTCACGGAGTTCGGGGCAGCCGAGCTCCAGGGGCTGACGGTGCGCGAGCGCGGCCTGGCGCTGGCGGAGATCGCGGCGCCGGAGTTCCGCGACGAGTTGCGCGCCGCGGTCAGCGGTCTGCGCTAACCGCCGCCACCGCAGCCCCCGCCGCCGCAGCCGGAACCCCCGCCGGAATCGCCTCCCCCCGAGTCTCCACCGCTGCCCGGGCTGTCGTCCCGGCTCCCGGTGGAGAACGCGCCCGGACCGCCGACATAGCCCGAGGCGTCGTAGTCCCGGCGATTGAGCCGCGTCGGACGCGTGGCCGAGATGACCGCGACCACGACGATCAGCGCACCGATCGCCAATACCAGGATCATGAGCATGCAGCCATCGTAGACAGGTCGCTTCCTTACCCTGTTGGGATGCGCCTGCGCCGCCGCGTCGATCTGCATCGAACCGACGCTGCAGTGGCGACACTCGACCTGCCGCCAGCCGTGTGGAAGACGTGCCCGTGGGAGCCCCGCGACCTCATCGACCTCGGCCTCCGGCAATGGCTGCGCTGCGCCGGCGCGGCCCTGCGTGACGGACAGACCATCGGCATGCCATCGCGTGCGGTCGACGAGGCGTGGCACGGGTTCATCCTCTGCACCGTGCAGTACGCGGCGTTCTGCGATGCGGCGTACGGGCGGTTTCTCCATCACCATCCCGAGGGCGCCGCCACCGCCGATCCCGGACCGCGCGCCCTGGGCGAGCAGCTCGCGCGAACGGTCACCGCGTGGAGCATCGTCCGGCGCCCCGACGAGGACTGCGTCCTCTGGGATCTCGACCTGCGCGTCGGCGTTCGCGAGCCGTGGGGGATCAGCGCCGACGACGTGGCCGCCGTCCTCACGCGGATCGGCGCGCGCTAGTCGTCGTCCCAGTCGCGAGGCTCGTACTCCTCGCGCACCTTCGCCTCCCACTCGGGATCTCCGGGCTTGGCTCGTGAGCGCTGCCCCGCGATCGCGAGCCAGACAACGACCACCACCAGCAGCACGACGACGGCGAGCAGGATGACGACGACAGTCATGGGCGCATCGTACGTCGCCCCCTCCGCGCTGAACGGCAGATCCACGTTGCCCTGGCGACGTGGACCTGCCGTTCAGCGGGCGTGGCATGCTGGGCGCGTGCCGCCGAACGCCATCGCCGCCCGGCTGCGCACCGGGTTCGCCGCCATCCGCGCAGAGCTGGAGATCGTCACCGAGCATCCCGCCGACGCCGCCCGTGAAGCCGCCGCCCGCGCGGACGCGCCGACGGCGCCGCTGCCGGGCGTCGACCTCGTCGGCGCGGACGCCCGCGCGGACCGGCGCGACCTCGCGTTCGTCACCCTCGATCCCCTGGGCAGCACCGACCTCGACCAGGCCTTCGCCCTGCACCGCGACGGCGGCGGGTTCGTCCTGCACTACGCGATCGCCGACGTCGCCGCGCACGTGGTTCCCGGCGGCGCCGTCGACCGCGTCGCCCACGCCCGCGGCCAGACGCTCTACGCGCCCGACGGCCGCGAGGGCCTGCACCCGCCCGCGCTCGCCGAGGACGCCGGGAGCCTGCTCCCCGGCCGCGACCGCCTCGCGGTGTTGTGGTCGCTCACCGTCGACGGCGGCGGTGAGCTCGTCGGCACGGACGTGGAACGCGCGGTCGTGCGTTCCACCGCTCAGCTCGACTACGCCGGCGCGCAGGCGGCACTCGACCGCGGCGACGGGCACGAGCAGCTCCTGCTCCTGCGCGAAGCCGGCGCCCTCCTGCGGACCGCCCAGCAACGGCGCGGCGCGATCGAGCTGCCCGAGCCCGCGCAGGAGCTCGCCTCCGACGGCGCGGACGGCTGGACCCTGCGCTGGGAGCCGCGGCACCCGATCGAGGCCGACAACGCCCAGCTGTCGCTGCTGTGCGGGCACGCGGCCGCCACCCTCATGCTCGGCGCGGGCGCGGGCCTGTTGCGCACCCTCCCGCCCGCGCCACCGGACGCGCACACCCGCCTGCGCGCGGCCGCGCACGCCCTGCGGATCACGTGGCCGGAGGACCAGCCGCTGAGTGGACTCATGCCGACGCTCGACGGGACCGACCCCGCGCACCTCGCGTTCCTGGACGAGTGCCGCGCGCTGCTGCGCGGAGCCGACTACACGCCGTTCGACGGCGCGCCGCCGGCGCTGCGTGAGCACGCGGCGATGGGCCTCGCGTACGCCCACGTCACCGCGCCGCTGCGGCGGCTCGCCGACCGGTACGCGGCCGAGTGCGCGCTGGCCGCGCACCACGGCGTCTCCGTGCCCGGGTGGGCGCGCGACGCGCTCACCGCCATCCCCGACGAGATGCGCGCGAGCACCCGGCTGGCCGGAACGCTGCACCGGGCGTGCATCGACCTCAGCGAAGCGGTGCTGCTCGAGCACCGCGTCGGCGAACGGTTCCCGGCCGCAGTGGTCGACGTCGACGACCGCGGCGCCGATGTCCGCATCCAGGAGCCGCCGATCCTCGCGCGGTGCACCGGTGACGGGCTGGAAGCCGGCACGCGCCGCGACGTCGTCCTCACCGAGGCCGACCCGGCCACCCGCGTCGTGCGGTTCGCAGCCGGCTAGCCCAGCCGGCCGACGATCTCGTCGGCGTACCGCGTGTAGTGCCCGAGGTCGAAGATCTCGTCAAGATCCAGTCCGAGCTCCTCACGTTCGAGCAGTTCGCGCAGCGGCGTCCGCGAGTCCCACGCCTCCTGGGCCGACTCCTGAACGATGCGGTAGGCGTCGTCGCGCTGCAGCCCCTTGGCCACCAGTGCGAGCAGGATCCGCTGACTGAACAGCGCGCCGTACGTCAGGTCGATGTTCTCGCGCATGCGGTCGGTGTGGATGACCATGCCCGTCGCCATCCGCAGCGCCAGGCCGTGCATGTAGTCCAGCGCGATCGTCGCGTCGGGCAGGATGACCCGCTCGGCGCCCGAGTGGCTGATGTCGCGCTCGTGCCACAGCGCGACGTTCTCCAGCCCCGCCTGCGAGTACCCACGCAGCACGCGCGCCAGGCCGGTGATGCGCTCCGTCGTGATGGGGTTGCGCTTGTGCGGCATCGCCGACGAGCCCTTCTGCTTGCCCGCACGGAACGGCTCCTCGACCTCGCGGACCTCGGTGCGCTGCAGGTGGCGGATCTCGGTGGCGAAGCGCTCCATGCCGGCGCCGGCGATGGCGATCGCCTGCAGCACCTCGGCGTGGCGGTCGCGCGGCACGACCTGGGTGGAGACCGGCTCACCGGCGATCCCCAGCCCCTCCAGGATGCCGCGCTCGAAGTCAGGAGACGTCGCGGCGTACGTGCCGACCGCGCCACTGATCGCCCCGACCGCCGCCTGCGCGAACGCGCGCTCGAGCCGCTCGACGTTGCGCCGGGCCTCCATCGCGTAGCCCGCGAGCTTGATGCCGAACGTGGTGGGCTCGGCGTGCACGCCGTGGGTACGCCCCACACAGACCGTGTGGACGTGCTCTCGCGCGCGGTCGGCGAGCGCGTCGGCGTACGCGCGGGCGCCCGCGACGAGGATCTCCCCGGCAGCCTGCAGCTGCAGCGCGAGCGCGGTGTCGAGCACGTCGCTCGACGTCAGGCCGTAGTGGATCCAGCGGCCGCTCGGCCCCGCGCTCGCCGCCAGTTCATCGACGAACGCGGCGACGTCGTGGTCGGTGATCTTCTCGCGCTCCTTGACCGCCTCGACGGTGAACGTCGCGGCGCGAATCGCGACCAGATCCTCTTCGGTCGGGCCGTCCATCGCCTCGCACGCGGCGACCTCGACCTTCCGCCAGGCCTCCATGCGGGCCTCATCCGTCCAGATGGCGCCCATCTCGGGGCGGGTGTAGCGCTCGATCATTGGCGCGGAGCCTAGCTGCGCGCGACCGAGCGCAGCCGCCCGTCGCCCCGCCCGGCCACGTACGCCGCCCACCGCCCGCGCGATGACGCATCCGACGGGTCGAGCAGGACCACCTGGAGGTCGCCGTCACCCGCGTCGAGGAGCTCCGCCTCGAACACGAGGTCGCCGGCTTCGGGGTGATGCACGGCACGTACCGGATTGCATGCGCGCGCCACGTCGTGGCGCGCCCACAGCGCCGCGAAGTCGGGATCATCCGCGACGAGGTCGGCGATCATCGCTTCGATGTCATCGCCGGCGGGGACGCCGGCCAGTATCGGCCGCAGCTGCGCGACCGTGTCCTGCGCGACCAGGTGCCAGTCCGCCCACAGCGCGCGAGCGGCGGGTGAGCGGAACGTCAGGTGCAGCTGATTGCGCTCAGCGTCCGGGAGATCAGCGAGGTCGCCGAGCAGCGCGACGGCGCCGGTGTTCCAGAACAGGATGTCCCGGCGACGGTTGAGGATCCACGCAGGGCTCGGTGCGACCCGTTCGATCAGGTGGCGCAGCGGCTCGGAGACCTCGCGCGCCGCGGCGATCCGCGGCCCCGGGTCCGGGCGGCCGGCCAGCCAGAAGAGGTGGCGGCGACCCTGCGCGTTGAGGCCCAGCGCCCGCGCCAGCGCGGCGAGCACCTCGGCCGACGGCTCGCGGTGGCGCCCCTGCTCGAGGCGGACGAGGTAGTTGACCGACACCCCGGCGAGCGCGGCGAGCTCCTCACGCCGCAGGCCCGGCGTCCGGCGGCGGCCACCGCCCGGCAGGCCTGCAGACTCGGGCGTCCGCAGCACGCGGCGCGCCTGCAGGTACGCGCCCAGGGCAGTGGGATCTGGGGCCACAGCGCGAGTATGCCCAACCCCGGCGCGCGTGTCGTGACCCTGACAGGGCCACCCTCGAGCGGGGTCTTTCGCCCGCCGGGCGCGGCGTGGAGAGTGCTCGTCATGAGCACACTGAACACGCACCACGTCGTCGTGATCGGCGGCAGCTCGGGGATCGGGCTCGCCACCGCCCGCGCGGCGCAGCAAGGCGGCGCCACGGTCACCGTCGTGGGCCGCCGCTCCGACCGCCTGGCCGCCGCTGCCGCCAGACTCCCCGACCTGCGCACCGCCCAGGCCGATGTCCTCGACCTCCCCGGGCTGCACGCGGTCTTCGCGGAAGCGGGGCCCGTGGACCATCTGGTGGTCACCGCCGGGGAGGCCGTCCTGTCGGACTTCGTCGCAGGACCCGACCCCGCCGCGCAGCTCGACGGCTTCTCCGTGAAGGTCCTCGGCGCCGCCAATGCGATCCGAGCCGCGCTCCCGGTTCTCGCACCCACCGCGTCGATCGTCCTGACGGGCGGAGTCTCGACCGCGCGGCCCGTGCGCGGCGCCTGGACGACCAGCGTCGCGACGGCTGCCGTCGAGCAACTCGCCCGCGTGCTTGCGCTCGAGCTCGCGCCCGTGCGCGTCAACGCCGTCTCCCCCGGCTGGACGGTCACTCCGATGTGGGACACCGTGCTCGGCGAGCAGGCCGCCAGCGTCCTCGAAGGCGCCCGCTCCCAGCTGCCGACCGCCCGCCTCGCCGAGGCCGACGACGTCGCCGCCGCGGTTCTGGCCCTCCTCTCCAACCCTGCGATCACCGCCGAAGTGCTGCATGTCGACGGCGGCGGCCGACTCGTCTGACCTCACCGACCCACCATCCGAAGGAGCACATCATGCAGGCCATCTGGATTGAGATTCCCGTCGCCGACCTCGACCGCGCCCGCCGGTTCTACGAGACCGTCTTTCGCCTCGACGGGACGACCGTCATCGAACAGGACGTGCGGCGGATCGTCGTCATCGAGGGCGAGCCGAACGTCTCCTTGAACGAGACGCCGGGGTTCGTCCCGACGGCCGCGGGCTCGCTGCCGTACTTCCACGTCGATGACCTCGACGCCGCCATCTCCGCGGTCAGCGCGGCCGGCGGCACCATCGCCGAGGCGGTCACGGAACGCCCCGACCTCGGACGGTTCGCGCTCGTCCACGACAGCGAGGGCAACGCCCTGTATCTCCACGGAGCCGCGTGACGGGCGCGGGCCCTCGTGTCCCGGCACGAGACGACAGCGAGAGCGCCTACCTCAGGCGCGCCCTCAGCCCAGCGAGCAGGAGATCGAGCCCGAGATCGAAGTCCCCCGGGCTGTTCATCAGTTCGATCGCGGCGTCGAGATGCGGAGGCGGGTCGTCGGTCTCCAGATGGCGGAGAGCGGACGCCCGCAGCGCGTCGTGGTCGGCCGGCGGCGGGATCGCCGCCTCGACGACCGCAAAGCCGAGCACGTAGGAGAAGACCGCGCCGAACCCCCCGGCCGCCTCGTGCGGCGACATGCCCGCGCGCACGAGCAGCGTGACCGCGTCCGACGCGAGCACGAGACTCATCGGCGTCACCGGCGCGGACGCCAGTGCGGGCAGCAGCGCCGGCCGCGCGGCGAACCGCTCGCGAATCTCACGGGCGAGCCGGCGGACCTGCGGCTCCCAGTCGCCGTCGGGATCGATCGGCGGCAGCTCGACGAGCAGCTGGTCGCACATCGCGCCGAGGAGATCGTCCTTGTCGCGGACGTGGCGGTAGACCGCCATGGGATCGGCGTCGAGCTCGCGGGCGAGCGCGCGCATCGTCAGCCCGTCGATGCCGGCGCGATCGACGAGCGCCAGCGCCGCCTCGACGATGCGTTCGCGACTGAGGCGCGGCGGGCGCCCGCGACGGGGCTTCGAGCCGGTCGACATAGACATCAGTCTACGCCGTAGACGAAAGAGCCGATCTCCGCTACCGTGACGTCTACGCCGTAGACAAAAGGAGCGACTCGCGATGGACAAGGGCCCGAAGAACCGCTGGTTGGTACTCGCCGTGCTGGCGTCGAGCCTGCTCGTCGTCGCGCTCGACGCCACGATCCTCAACGTCGCGCTGCCGACACTCGCGGCCGACCTCGAGCCGAGCTCCACAGAGCTGCTGTGGATCGTCGACGCCTACGGGCTCGTCCTCGCCGGCCTCCTCGTCGCGATGGCCGGGTTCGGCGACCGGATCGGGCGGCGACGGCTCCTCGTCATCGGGCTCTCGGTCTTCGCTGGGGCCGCGGTGCTCGCCGCGCTCGCGCAGAGCGCCGAGCAGCTCATCGCCGCCCGCGTCCTGCTCGGCGCCGGCGGCGCCATGATCATGCCCTCGACCGTGACGCTCCTGCGGACGGTGTTCCTCGACGACCGCGAGCGCGCGATCGCCGTGGGCGTCTGGTCGGCGGTGGCCGCCGGCGGCTTCGCCATCGGCCCGGTGATCGGCGGCGCGCTGCTCGAGATCGCCGACTGGCCGTGGCTCTTCGCGGTCCAGGCGCCCTTCGTGATCATGGCCATCGTCGCGGTCCTCGCGCTCGTCCCGGAGTGGCGCAGCCCGGACCCCGGCCCCTGGGATCCGATCGGGGTCGGCCTGTCGATCGTCGGCATGGTCACGCTCGTCTGGGGCATCAAGGAGGCGAGCAAGCACGGCTTCGGTGACGCGCAGGCGCTCGCCAGCCTGACCCTCGGCGTCGTGGCGCTCATCGCGTTCGTGCGCCGGCAGCGCACGCTCACGCACCCACTGCTCGACGTCGAACTCTTCCGCGATCGCCGCTTCGCCGTCTCCGCGCTGTCGGTCCTCGGGGTGTTCTTCGGCTTCGGCGGCCTCCTGCTGCTGCTCACGCAGTTCCTGCAGATCGTCCAGGGCCTCGGCCCGCTCGAGGCGGGCCTGCGGCTGCTGCCGATGGCGGTCGCCGCCGGCATCGCGTCCCCCTGCACCGACGCGGCGGTCCGGCGCGTCGGCGCCCACGTGGTCGTCGGCGGCGGGTTCGCGATCGTTGCGGGCGCGTTCGCCGTGCTCTCAGGCCTGGACACCGACACGCCGTACTGGGTGATCGGCGCGTGCCTCGCCACGCTGGGCGTCGGCGCGGGGATGGCCTCGACGGCCGCGTCGGCGGTCATCCTCTCCAGCGCGCCGCCCGAGCGTGCCGGGGGCGCCGTCGCCGTCCAGGAGACCGCCTACGAGCTCGGCGGCGCGCTGGGGGTCGCGATCCTCGGCTCGGTCATGACGGCGCGCTACCGCGCCGAGCTCGACGGTGTCGCAGCCGTCCCGGCCGAAGCGGGCGACAGCCTCCCGGCCGCCGCCGAGGTCGCGGCCGGCGTGGGCGGCACCGCGGGGGCCGCGGTGCTCGAGGCGGCCGAGCAGGCGTTCCTCGACGGCCTCGGGGTGACACTCGTCGTCGCGGCGGTGGTCACCGCGGCGATCGCGGCCGCGGCGTTCGCCCTGATGCCCCGCGACCGGGCGCTCGGGCAGGCGCCGGGCTAACGACCCAGGGCCGCCCGCGCGGCCGGGTCGAGCATCGCCAGCCCCCACGCCGCGATCGTCGCGGCGTCCCAGACCTCACCTGCGCGCACCATGCCCTCGAACTCGTCGACCGTCACCGCGCGCGCGTGCAGCAGTCCCTCTTCCTCGGGCTCGGGCTGGGCCTCACCGGGCACGAGATCCAGCGCGAGGAACGCGTCGCACCACTGGTTGCTCATCCCCACGGCGAACGTGAACCGGCCGAGCGGCAGGAGCCGGCCGGGGACGAAACCCGTCTCCTCCAGCAGCTCCTGGCGGGCAACGGTCTCCCCAGCCGCATCCGGGACCTCATGCAGCGCGCCCTGCGGGAACTCCCATGCGTCACGGGCCACCGTGTACCGCCATTGGCCGACCAGGTGCAGGTGCTCGCCGTCGAACGGCATCACCAGCGCGGCCTGCGGCTTCTCGATGACCGCGTAGACGCCCGGCCTTCCCCCCGGCCGCTCGATCGCGTCCTCGCGCACCCGCATCCACGGGTTCTCGTAGACGACCTTCGAGGAGCGCGTCCGGATCGGCGGCGTCACTACGCGCGCATGATCCGCACGGCGAGATGCGCGGCGTTCTTCGGGTTGTCGAGGCCCACAGCCGCGACGGGCACGCCCGGCGGCATCTGCACGACGCTGAGGATCGAGTCCAGGCCACCGGCCGCGGTGAGCGAGCTCGACAGCGGCACGCCGATCACCGGCAGGTCCGTGTGCGCCGCGGCCACGCCCGGCAGCGCCGCGGACAGGCCGGCGCCCGCGATGATGACCTTCAGCCCGCGCATCCGCGCGTTCTTGCAGTAGTCGGCGACGGTCTCAGGGTCGCGGTGCGCGCTCATGACCCGGATCTCGTAGCCCACCCCGGCGGCCTTCAGCACGTCGCCGGCCTTCTCCATGAGCTCGAGGTCGCTCTTCGAACCCATGATGATCCCGACGCGCGGCGCGTCCTCGGGCAGGGTCTCGATCTCCGCCATCTCCTGCGTGAGGGTCTCGGGATCGCTGGTCTGGGTCGCGGGGTTCTCGGTCATGGTGGGCGCAGCGTATCCGTGCCGGTGGACATGCGGATCTGCATGACAAGATGCGCATGCGCATGCTACGGTCGGGTCGATGCCCCGGACCGTGCAGATTCGCGACCTCGACGACGACGTCTACGCAGGACTGGTCCGTCGCGCAGCGGAGGCCGGCGTCAGCGTGCCCGAACTCCTGCGGGCAGAAGCCACCCGGCTGGCAAGCCGGCCGAGCATCGGCGAGTGGCTCGAGCGCACGCGTCAGCGCCCCGCGGGTGCCGGCCGCGCGGAGATCCTCGCCGCGCTCGACGAGCACCGTGGCGCCTGGCCGGATGCTGGTCGTTGACGCGTCCTGCCTCGTTGCGGCGCTGATCGGCGGACCCGCGGCCGAGCCCGTCCGCGAGAGACTTGCGGAGGACCCCGATCACGCAGCGCCGCACATCATCGACGTCGAGGTGTTCGGCGTCATCCGGCGCGACCGCCTGCGGGAGACCCTCGACGCGACCGCGGCTGCGCAGGCCATCGACGAGATGGAGCGCTGGCCGGGTGAGCGTTTCGGGCATCGCCTGCTGCTGCACCGCGCGTGGGAACTCCGCGACACCGTGCGGGGATGGGACGCGATGTACGTCGCACTCGCGGAGGGCCTCGGCGCACCGCTCGTCACCCTCGACCAGCGGCTCGCCGCGGCGCAGGGCCTGGCGTGCCGCATCGAGGTCCTCGATCTGGCCTGAGGTTCAGGCCGCGGGCGCCGACTCGGCCCGCAGTGCGATGTCCCGCCGCACCTGGCTGCCGTCGAAGCGGATCGCGTCGATCCCTGCGTACGCGGCCGCGCGCGCAGCCGCCGGGTCGGAGCCCAGCGCCGTCACGTTCAGCACCCGCCCGCCCGCGGTGACGATGTCGCCCGCCTCCGACCTCGCCGTGCCCGCATGGGTCACCTCGACCCCCGCCGGCACGGCGTCGAACCCGGTGATGACGTCGCCCGACGAGGACGTCGCCGGGTACCCGCGGCTGGCCAGCACGACGGTCACCGCCCAGTCCGGCGAGAACTCCAGCTCGGCGCCCTCGAGACCGCCCGGCCGCACGCTCCGCACCAGCAGGTCCACCAGATCGCTGCGCAGCCGCGGCAGCACGGCCTGCGTCTCCGGGTCACCGAAGCGGGTGTTGTACTCCAGGACCTTCGGGCCGTCGGCGGTCATCATCAGTCCGGCGTAGAGGACGCCGTGGAACGGGGTCCCGCGCTCGCGCAGCAGGTCGACGATGGGCTGGTGCACCTGCGCCGAGATCGCGGCGAGGTCCGCGTCGGCCACGCCCGGCACCGGCGAGTACGACCCCATCCCGCCGGTGTTCGGACCCAGGTCGCCCTCCAGTGCCCGCTTGTAGTCCTGCGCCGGTGCGAGCGGCACCGCGCGCTCGCCGTCGCACAGCGCCAGCAGCGAGAGCTCCTCGCCGACCAGGCACTCCTCGACGACGACCTTGTCGCGGCCGAACCGCTGCGCGACGAGGAAGTCCTCGAGCGTGGCGCGCGCGGTCGCCTCGTCCTCGGCGATCACGACGCCCTTGCCGGCGGCCAGCCCGTCGTACTTCAGGACGACCGGGTACGACGTGATCGCCGCCATCCCGTCCTCGACGGTGTCCACCACGGAGTACGCCGCCGTGGGGACCCCGGCGGCCGCCATGACCTCCTTGGCGAACGCCTTCGAGCCCTCGAGCCTCGCGGCGGCGGCGCTCGGGCCGAACGCCACGATGCCCGCGTCGGCCAGCGCGTCGACCAGACCGGCCACGAGCGGCGCCTCCGGCCCGACGACCACGAGGTCGACCTGGCGGTCCTTCGCGGCCGCGACGAGACGGTCGATCTCGTCGACCCCGATGTCCAGCAGCTCCGCGTCCTCCGCGATGCCGGCGTTGCCGGGCGCGCACAGCAGCTCCGGGGCCTGCGGAGAGCGTGCGAGAGCCCGGACGATGGCGTGTTCGCGCCCTCCGGCGCCGATGACGAGGACGCGCATCGCGCTAGAGCGTGGCGATGAAGTCGTCGATCGGGATCGCCGCGAGCGTCTCGTACTTCGACGTCCCGCGCGACCCGAGCTCCAGCGACACGCGGGCCATCGTCTTCTCGTCAGGCGCCTCGACCACGCTGATGAAGTCGAACTCGCCGAGCGTCGCCCACTGCGCCTTGACGGACGCGCCGAGCTGCTCGACCTCGCGATTCACCTCGCGGATGCGCTGCGGGTTGTTCTTGACGGTCTGGACACCGTCAGATGTGAGCGTTGCGAGCATGATGTACGTCGGCATGACTCTCCTCGGTGGGCGGGGTCGGCAGTCGGGGACTGGGACGCCTCAGGTTCTATCCGATCGGGCCGATGACCGGTGGAGGGGGGCGTCCACGCCCCTGCTGACGTGTCCTACCCTGCGGAGATCATGCGCGCCCGAAACCGGACCATCCTTCTCGCCGCCCTCGGCCTCGTCGCCGTCGCCCCCGCGGCCGCTGACGCCGCCACCATCCAGCTGAACCGCTCGTGCTACCTCACCGGTGGCGTGGTGGGCGTCTCCGGGAGCGGCTTCGCCCCGAACGCGCCGGTCACCATCAATCAGAACGGCCAGCAGATCGGCACCGCCCAGGCGGACGCCCTCGGCTCGTTCCAGGGCAGCTACTCCGCGCCGGAGGTCTCCGAGACCCAGCGCCAGACGGACATCGACGTGTCGGCGACCGACGGGACGAACACCGCGAGCACCGCTGGCAAGGTCTCGGCCTTCAACGCGGACTTCTCGCCGGCCTCGGGCAACCCGCGCACGCTGCGGGTCAACTTCAAGGCCGACGGCTTCAACCTGCTCGGCGGCAAGGCCAGCACGATCTACCTGCACTACATCGCCCCGGGCGGCAAGCGCAAGATGACCAAGCGCCTCGGCAAGGCCCAGGGCGCCTGCGGTCAGATCTCCACGAGCAAGCGCAAGCTCTTCCCGTTCAGCGCGAAGCGGGGCACCTGGCGGCTGCAGTGGGACACCCGCAAGACCTACAAGAAGTGCACGCGGGAGTCGGACTTCCTCTGCTTCGTGCGCGAGGTGAAGATCTTCCGCATCGGCTGACCGGCGGCTATGCCGCGAGGCGCGCCGCGAGACCGCGGCGCGCGCGGTGCAGCAGCTGGGAGGTCGCGTTGCAGTTCAGGCCCATCCCCGCGGCGATGGTCGGGACGTCCTCGCCGTGCCACGCCGCGCGGATCAGCGCCTCACGCTGACGCTCGGGGAGCTCGGCCAGCGCGCGGTGGACCTTGGCGGTCTGGTCGGAGCGCTCGGCGCGCGCGTCGGTGTCGCCCGTCGGGTCGGCGAGGTCGTGCTCGTGATCGTCGTACGTGCGGGTGCGTGCGCGCTGCTCGAGGCGGTCCAGGGCCGCGCGACGGCCGGCGACCTTGAGGTAGGCCGGCACGTTGAGGGTCTCCGGGTCGAGCTGCGGGAGCCGCCGGAAGGTCGCGAGCATCGCGTCCTGTGCCGCGTCGGCGGCGTCGTCGGGGCAACGGGTGATGCGCAGGCACGCCCGATGCAGATCAGGCCAGTACCTCCGGTAGAGCGCGTCGGCTGCATGACGGTCGCCGTCGACGAGGGCGCGGACGAGCGTGGCGTCGTCGGCGTCAGCGGAGGTGCGGATGGGGGCGGTGGTGAGCATGGGCGGAAGCCTGCCGTCCCGCGCACCCCGCTCCCATCGTGCCGGCCCGCAAGTCGGGCGAGGCGCACCCGTGACCCGTTGTGGGGTTGTCCCCAGGGTCGTTCAGGCCCGGAGGACGGGCTGCGCGTCCTGCGCTAGACGGACGGCGAGCCCCCGGCGCGCGCGGTGCACGAGCTGCGCGGTCGCGTTGCGCGACAGGCCGAGGCCGTCGCCGATCTCGAGCAGCGGCCGTCCCTCGTACGCCGACTGGAAGAGCGCCTCGCGCTGACGCCGGGGCAGCTCGCGCATGGCGGTGCGGACGGCCCGGGCGAGCTCCTGGCGCTCGACCTGCTCGGCGCAGGCCGGGGCGGCGTCGACGGGCTCGGCGATGCCGTCGAGCGGCACCGAGCGGCGGCGGGTGCGCAGGCGCTCCAGCGCGGCCCGGTGGCCGGCCATGCGCAGGTAGCCGCCCAGGTTGAGCGTCTCGAGCTCCAGGCGGGGCAGGCGGGCGAAGACAGCGAGCATCGCGTCCTGCGCGGCATCGGCCGCGTCGTCCGAGCAGCCGGTGACGCGCTCGCAGACCCGCAGCAGGGCGGGCCAGTGCCGGCGGTACAGCGCGCTCGTGGCTGCTGGATCACCAGCGGCTGCGGCGCGCAGCAGGCGAAGCTCGGCGGGGGTCGGGGCGGTGGTGGTGGTCATGGCACCGATACTCCGCCGCCGAGGACACCCTGCCCACGGGGGCGCCCCGGGTTCTTCACCCTGGTCCTGACCCTGGGGTCGGGGCAGGGCCCCTTCAGCCCACCGCGTTTTCCCCATAGGGTGCGCGCCACGGATGAGCGACCCCGGAACGCAGAGTGTCGCCTCACTGCTGGAGCGTGAGGACCAGGAGCGGGCGATGGAGGCGGTGCTCGCCGACGCCGCGACGGGGACCGGGGCGACCGTCGTGGTGCTGGGCGAGGCAGGGGTCGGCAAGACCGCCCTCGTGGCCCGGCTGGTGGAGCAGGCCCCATCCGCGTTCACGGTCCTGCGTGCGCGGGGCGACGAGCTCGAGCAGGACTACCCGTACGGCGTGGTCCGCCAGCTGCTCGAACCGGCGCTGCGGGCGCTGACGGACCCCGAGGCCGCCTGGTCGGGGGCGGCGAGCCTGGCCCGCCCGGTCTTCGGGCTGGATCCGCCCGCGCCCACGGCCGCGCCCGCGTCCGCCCCCGACGACGGCGCGTTCGCCAGACAGCAGGGTCTCTACTGGCTGTGCGTCAACCTCGCCGAGGCGCTGGGCCCACTCCTCCTGGTCGTCGACGACGCGCACCGCGCGGACGACCTGTCACTGCGGTTCCTGCGGTTCCTGGGCCACCGGCTCGACGGCGTGGCGGTCGTCCAACTGCTGGCGACCCGGCCGGCGCAGGAGATCGACGGGCGCCCCGCGCTGGCGGACATGATCGATGACCCGACGTGCCGCCAGCTGCGCGTCGAACGGCTGTCCGAGGCGGCGACCGTCGAGTACGTCCGCCGGACCTGGGGCGACGCAGGAGCGCGGCTGGGCCCGGCCTGCCACGACCTGACCGCCGGCAACCCCCTGCTGCTGCGCGCGCTGCTCGCCGAAGCGCAGCGCGCCGGCCTCCAGCCCGCGGTCGCGCGGCCCGAGGAGCTGCGCGTGCTCGGTGCCCGGTCGATCGGGCACCGCGTGCGCCGCGCGCTGGAGTCGGCGCCGCCCGCCGCGATGGCGATCGCACAGGCCGTGGCGGTCCTCGGCGACGACGTCGATCCCAGCGAAGCCGTGGCGTTCGCCGAGGTCGACCCGGCCGACGCGGCGCCGGGCACCGACGCGCTGCTGCGCCTCGGCTACCTCGACGACACCACGCGCGGCCTGCGCTTCGTCCACCCCCTCGTGCGCGCGTCGGTCTACCGGCTCCTGCCGCCCGTCGAGCGGCAGGAGGCCCATCTGCGCGCAGCCGCGCTGCTCCGAGCGCGGGGGGCCGGCAGTGCGGAGCTCGCCGCGCACCTCGCCGCCGCACCGCCCGCGGGCGAGGCCTGGGCCACGGAGGCGCTCGCCGAGGCGGCCGAGCAGGCGTTCGGGCTCGGCGCTCCGGAGACGGCCGTGCGCTACTTGCGCCGGGCGCTGCAGGAGCCCGTGGCGCCGACGGCACGCGGTGAGCTCGTGGCGCTGCTCGCACGAGCCGAGGCCTCGGCGGGCGAGCCGGACGCACTGGAGCGCTTCACCGAGGCCATCGAGCTCGCGCCCGACCTCGCGGCACGCACCGCGGTCTCGCTGGAGTACGCGGGCGCCCTGTCGATGGCCGGCCACACGTCGAACGGGTTCGCCGTCCTCCTCGAGGTCGTCGCCGACCAGCCCGGCGCGCCGTCGGCGGCGTTGCGGTCGGCGCTGCACGCCGCGGCGCTGTTCGCCGCGTCGCCGGACGCGCTGGCCTTCCGCGACGCGGAGGCGCAGCGGATCGATCCGGCCGCCCCGCCGCCCGAAGACCCGACGTGGCCGCTGCTCGCCGCGATGCACGCCATCGAGCTGGCGCTGCGGGGGCGCCCGGCGGCGGACGTCGAGGCCGTCATCGTGCCCGCGGCGGCGAGCCTGTGCGAGCTGCTGGACCTGTCCACCGGGCCGCAGTGGGGGTACGGCATGTGGGCGCTCATGCTGTGCGACCGGCTGAGCATGGCCCGGCGGGAGACCGATCGGGCCGTCACCCGCGGTCGGCGCACCGGATCCGTCTCCGTGCTGGGCCTGGCGCTGTGCCTGCGCTCGGCCGTCCGCCTGCGCCAGGGCGACCTGGCCGGCGCCGAGGCCGACGCCCTGGAGTCACTCGCCCTGGCGGAGTACCCGAGCTGGCGGTTCGGCGCCGCTGCGTCGACTCAGTTCCTCGTGCAGATCCTGCTCGAGCAGGGACGCACCGACGAGGCCGCCGACGCCATGGCGGCGGTGACGGATGCCGACCGCGACCGGGACGCGCTGGGGGTGGACATCACCGTCGAGTACGCCCAGGCGCTCGTCCGCCTGCGGACCCGCGACGCCGTCGGCGCCCTCGCGCAGGCCGAGCGGCTCGGGCACCGCATGGCCGAGCACCGCCTCGACGGCGGCGGGTTCACGCCGTGGCGCGAGGTCGCGGCGCGCGCGGCGTTCGCGACGCAGGACGAGGCCCGCGCGCACAAGCTGGCTCGCGCCCACCTGGACCTCATGCGTGCGGCCGGCGGCCAGGCCGGTGTGGCCGCCGCGCTCCTCTGCGCCGCCGAGGTCGGCGCCGTCGACCCGGCGTCCGCGGCCGACGAGGCCGCCGCGCTGGGCGCCACCGCCGACGCGCCGCCGTTGCGCGCCCGCGCCCTGCTGGTCGCCGGACGGACGCGCCGGATCGCCGGCGACCGCACCGCGGCGCGCGACCTCCTGCACGAGGCGGCCGATATCGCCGGGGCCTGCGGCGCCCTCGCCACCGCGGACGCCGCGCTCGAGGAGCTGGCGGCCGCGGGAGGCCGGCCGAGGCGCCGCGACGAGGGCGGCGCGGTGCTGCTCACGGCGGCAGAGACGCGCGTCGCGCGCCTGGCCGCCGACGGCGCCAGCAACCGCGAGATCGCGCAGGAGCTCTTCGTCACCCAGAAGACCGTCGAGATGCACCTGTCCAGCGCGTATCGCAAGCTCGACATCCGCAGCCGCACGCAGCTCGCCGCGCGCCTTGGCGCGTAGCCGCTCGTGCCGAGCGTGATGGCGGGGGCGGCGCCGCCCTTCTCCCGGTGTGGAGCCTCCCGAGCTCGCCACCTGCCCTGCCTGCCTGCGCCCCTTCGTCGTCGTCGAGGCGCTCGGCGGCATGCCCGCCGACGACTGGTACGAGGCGCGGTTCTGCTGCCGCAACTGCGGATGGGCGTCGCACAGCGTCTGCCCGGCGGAGGTGATCGACGGGCTGACCTCGCACTACGAGCAGACGCTCGAGGTCATGCGCCAGGACGCCGCGGGCGGCCTGTCGCCACCGTCCGCGTAGCACCGGACCGGGTCGTCAACCGACGTCGCCGTCGCACACGATGACCGAGGCGGCAGGCCGGCGCTCCCGGCGAGCCGCGCGCAGGACCAGATAGGCCACAGGCCCACCGAGCGGGGTGAAGACGAGTGACGCCGCGACGACCACCGGCCACGACATGCGGTCGCGCCACGCCAGCGCCCCGAAGACGACGGTGGGGACCACGTACAGCGCGAGCGTCCACGGCAGGACCACCATGATCGGGTCATCCGGGGAACTCTGCGTGAGGATCACCAGCATCAGCGCCATCGTCGCGAGCGCGCTGACGATGACGATGTCCCACGGATAGCGGCGGTCCGGCACGCCCAAGACCCTACGTGCCGGACGTCATGCCTACCACTCGATCTACGCGACCGCAGCCGCAGCTACCGCCTTCTCGAGCACGATCTCGCCCTCGGCCGCGTCGGCCTTCACCGTGTCGCCCTCGACGAACTCGCCCTGCAGGATCGCGAGCGCGAGCTTGTCCACGAGCTGCTTCTGGATGACCCTCTTCAGGGGCCGCGCCCCGTACGTCGGGTCGTAGCCCAGGTTCCCGAGGAGCGTGCGCGCCTCGTCCGTGAGCTCCACCTCGATGCCGCGCTCGCGCACCCGCGTGATGAGCCGGGCCACCTGGAGGTCCACGATGGACCCGATCTGGTCGCGCGAGAGGGACGCGAACTCGACGATGTCGTCCAGCCGGTTGATGAACTCGGGCTTGAAGTGCGCCTCAGCGCCAACCCGGCCGCCCGGGATGTTCGAGGTCATGATGATCACGACGTTGCGGAAGTCGACCGTGCGGCCCTGGCCGTCGGTCAGCCGCCCGTCGTCGAGCACCTGGAGCAGGATGTTGAAGACGTCGGGGTGCGCCTTCTCGATCTCGTCGAGCAGGACCACGGAGTACGGCCGGCGACGGACCGACTCGGTCAGCTGGCCGCCCTCGTCGTAGCCGACGTAGCCGGGAGGCGCGCCCACGAGGCGGGACACGGCGTGCTTCTCCATGTACTCGGACATGTCGATGCGCACCATCGCGTCGCTGCTGTCGAACATGAACTCCGCCAGTGCTCGCGCAAGCTCCGTCTTGCCGACACCTGTCGGCCCTAGGAAGAGGAACGAACCGATCGGTCTGTCTGGGTCGCTCAGGCCGGAACGCGACCGGCGCAGGGCGTTGGAGACCGCCTCGACGGCCTCTTCCTGCCCGATGACGCGCTGGTGCAGACGCTCCTCCATGTGGACGAGCTTCTCGACCTCGCCCTCCAGGAGCCGGCTGACAGGGATGTTGGTCCAGCGGGCCACGACCTCGGCGATGTCCTCGCTCGTGACCTCCTCCTGGAGGAACCCGGCGTTGCCGTCCGCGGCCTCCTCGGCCTCGGCGAGCTCGCGCTCGAGCTCGGGGATCCGGCCGTGGCGCAGCTCGGCGGCGCGCTGGAGGTCGGCGTTGCGCTGGGCCTGGTCGAGCTCGCGGTGCGCGTGCTCGATCCGCTCCTTGATGGCCGAGACCGCCGTGATCTTGTCCTTCTCGGCGTGCCACTGGAGCTTCATCTCGTTGGACTTCTCGCGCAGGTCGGCCAGCTCGGCGGCCAGCGCCTCGCGGCGGGCGACCGACGCGTCGTCGGTCTCGGCCTCCAGCGACGTCAGCTCGATCTCGAGCTGCATGACGCGGCGGTCGAGCTCGTCGATCTCCTCGGGCAGCGAGTCGATCTCGATGCGCAGGCGCGACGAGGCCTCGTCGACGAGGTCGATCGCCTTGTCGGGCAGGAAGCGGTCGGCGATGTAGCGGTGCGACAGGGTCGCCGCAGCGATGACCGCGCTGTCCTGGATGCGCACGCCGTGATGGACCTCGTACTTCTCCTTCAGCCCGCGGAGGATCGCGATGGTGTCCTCGACGGTCGGCTCGCCGACGGTCACCGGCTGGAAGCGGCGCTCCAGAGCGGCATCCTTCTCGATGTGCTTGCGGTACTCGTCGAGCGTGGTCGCGCCGACGGCGCGCAGCTCACCACGGGCGAGCATGGGCTTCAGCAGGTTCGCGGCGTCGACCGCGCCCTCCGCGGCGCCCGCGCCCACGATGGTGTGCAGCTCGTCCATGAACAGGACGACCTGGCCGCCCGCGTCCTTGATGTCCTGGAGCACGGCCTTCATGCGCTCCTCGAACTCGCCGCGGTACTTCGAGCCGGCCAGGAGCGCGCCGATGTCCAGCGACACGACGCGGCGGTCGCGCAGGGACTCGGGCACGTCGCCGTCGATGATGCGCTGGGCAAGGCCCTCGACGATCGCGGTCTTGCCGACGCCGGGCTCGCCGATGAGCACCGGGTTGTTCTTGCGGCGGCGCGAGAGGACCTGGATGACACGGCGGATCTCGTCGTCGCGGCCGATGACGGGGTCGAGCTCGCCGCGCTCGGCGGCCTCGGTGAGGTCGCGGCCGAACTTCTCCAGCGCGCCGACCTTGTCCTCGGGGTTCTGGTCGGTGACCTTGTGGCTGCCGCGCAGCTCGCCGAGCGCCTCGAGCAGGGCGTCCTTGCGGGCGCCCGCGGCGCGCAGGGCGTCGCCGGCCTTCGAGTTGTGGCCCGCCAGCGAGATCAGGAGGTGCTCGGTGGAGATGTACTCGTCCTTGAGCTCGCGCATCTCGTGCTCGGCGGCGCGGATGACTTGCATGAGCTCCGGCGCGGTGGTCGGCTCGTCGGGGGACCCGAGCGTGGGCAGCGCGTCGAGCGCCGCGTTGACCTCGCCGCGGAGCGCGCCCGTGTTGACGCCCACCTTGCGCAGGAGCCCGGGCACGAGGGAGTCGTCCTGCTCGAGGAGGACGTTGAGCAGATGCTCGGGGAGCACCTGTGGCTGGTTACGGGAGGCGGCAAGGCCGATCGCGGCCTGCAGGGCCTCCTGGGACTTGATGGTGAAGCGGTCGGCCTGCATATGAATCTCAGTGTAGCTGACTGAGATTTTCTTCTCAACGGGTTCCGGCCACCTACTTGCCGCGCTTGCGGAACGACGCGTCATTCTGATACTGCTGGGACCATGCGCCGCCACGCCCTCTGCACCTTGCTCGCTGCAGCCATCGCCGTCACCGCCGCAGATCAGGCGGCCGCCGCGGCGTTCACGCCGTCGATGACGGTCGACGGCCCCCTCGAGTCCACCTACACCCACTTCGGTGATCGTGTCGCAGGCGTCGGGGACATCAACGGCGACGGCTTCGACGACGTCGCCGTCCTGAACGACAACGGCAACGTCGACAACGTGACCATCATCCTCGGCCGGCGCACGCCTCCCGCCACCGGCGAGGGCGTCCCGCTGTTCGTCCCGAGGACCGAGCCCGCCGGCTTCCTCGAAGGCTTCGTCGATGTCGCCGCGGCGGGCGACGTCGACCGCGACGGCTTTGACGACATCCTGGTGTCGGGGACACCCAGCGTGATCGTCTACGGCGCGCAGGACCTCGCCCCGGCCCCGCGGACGACCGGGCCCCGCGTCACGACCATCGCGACCGGGACCGGGTTCGGCCTGCCCGCCGGTGCCGGCCTGGGGGACTTCGACGGCGACGGCTTCGACGACGTGGTCCTGCGCCGTGCGCGCAGCAGCTCGCGGCTCCTCGAGGCGGGCAGCGTCATCCTGCGCGGAGGACCACGCGTCGGCGCACTCGACGCCTGGTCGCCGTCGAGCCGGCTCATCACCCTGACCGGGGCGAAGACCTGCCCGGCGCTCTACTACCTGGGGATCGGGCGCTGCACGGTCAACGAGGACCAGGCGCTGCCCGTGGGTGACGTCAACGGCGACGGCCGCGACGACCTCAGCATCGCCGGGCGCACGCGCTACATCCTCTTCGGCCGCGCCGGAGCCACCGCGATCTCGACGGCGACGGTCAGTTCGCCCGCGATCTCCTTCACGGGCGGCAGCGACTACGACTTCGTCGGCGCCCGGATCGGCGACACCACTGGCGACGGCATCGATGACATCGGCCTGCGGCGCATGCGCGGGTACGCCCGGATGATCATCGTGCCCGGGCGCCGGACGGCGGCCACGATCGACCCGGGCACGGCCCCGGCGCAGGTGCTCGACGACACGGGCACCGCCGGGTTCCCCTGGGCGGGCGACGCCCAGCCCGCCGGCGACATCGACGGCGACGGGCGCGGAGACGTCGCCGTGCTGCGCGGCGACGTCCCCAACACGCAGATCCCCGGAGAGAGCACCGCCGACATCCGCCTGCTCGCCGGCGCGGCACCGCCCGCCGCCGCCACAGCCGGATTGCTGCCCACGATCACCGGCCTCCCCGGCCTCGGCCTCATCACCCTCGGCTCGGCCGGCGACTTCAACGGCGACGGGCGCGCGGACCTGGTGGCCGTCTCCAACCGGCGCACCGGATTCGGCAACGTCCAGGCGACCGCGCACATCGTGCTCGCGTCCGGCGAGGCGCCTGCGCCGGCCAGCCAGATCACGGCGACCAAGACGTCGGAGACCAACACGGAGGTCACGGTGCGCGTGACCAACGACGGCCCGGGCGCCGGCCAGGTCACGTCGCTGACGCTCCCGGGCGCGGGCTGGGTGAAGACCGCGGGGCCGAACGCGCCCTTCGCCCTCGCCCCGGGCGCGAGCACCACCCTGACCCTCCGGCGGGGCACCGCCAGCGGCGACCTCGTGCTCACGCGCGACGCGGGCGCACCGCTGCGCATCGCGCTGGCCGCAGTCCCCACGATCCCGTCGCCGGAGGCCGACCCGTACCCGGCCGAGTTCCCGCGGTGGATCTCCACGGGTGACGCCGCGCTCCTGGCACGCCCCGGAGAGCTGACTCCCGCAAACCCGGCGCGGCGCGGCGCCGTCCTCTACCCCAGGCCGGTGGACGCGCGCGAGCTCACGGTCGAGTTCGACGCCACGATGCTCGACGGCACCGGCGCCGAGGGCCTGACCATCGGGTTCGCCGACATCGATCGCGGCGTGATGCTCAACGCGCTCGGCACCGGCGGCGCGGGCCTCGGATTCGCCGGCCTCCCGGGCACGGCGATCGCGCTCGACACGTGGAGGGGCCGCAACGACCCGTCCGCGAACTTCATCGGGCTGACGAACGGGGCCAACAAGAACGGCCTGACGTGGGCCACGACCGCCGACCCGGGCGTGACGCTGCGCGGCCGCACGACCCGCGTGAAGGTCGTCAGCAGCGGCGGCACCGTCGTGGTGTCGATCGACGGCGCGGAGCGTCTGCGCCATCCCGTCGTCCTGCCGTCCCGCACCCGGCTCATGTTCACCGCCGCGACCGGCGGCGCCTACCAGCGCCATGCCGTGGCGAACGTCGTCGTCACCGCGGGCTGACCGCGGGTTCTGACCAGCCGCGCGGCGTGGACGGCGTGCACGTCGCGCGGCCCGGCGTCCAGCGAAGAACCGCCAGAATCCGGGCCGTTCTGGACAGCGTGTCGCAGCAGAATCGGATTCCTTCGCAAGACCAGCTTCTGGTGCTACGGTCCCGGTTCTCCGTGCTTGCTCGACTTCTCTCGACCGTCACGGGCCTCCTCGCCGTCACCGCGGCCACCGCGACCGTCGCCACCGCGGCCGACCCCGCCCAGACCGGGCAGTGGAGTGCCCTGCAGCAGTACCCGGTGATCCCGATCTCCGCGGCCGTCATGCCCGACGGCAACATCGTCGCGTGGGACCAGGCCGACCCCGGGGTGCCGCACGGCCTGTCGCCCAACAGCGGTAAGGCGATGATCATCGACCCGGACCGCGGGGTCATCGGCCGCAGCGCGAACCTCGCGCCGACCTCGGTCTTCTGCACGCTCATCACCACGCTTCCTGACGGCAAGGTCGCGCTCGTGGGCGGCGGCAACGAGTCGTACAACAGCGATCGCAACGTCCTCTACGACCCCGAGTCCAAGACGTTCGGCGCCTGGGGGAACATGTCACGCGGGCGCTGGTACCCGGGCGGTCAGATCGACAAGACGGGCAACATCGTGGCGATGGGAGGCCGCGGCGGCAGCGGCGCCGACGTCATCGACGCGGCCACGGGCGCCAACCGCCGGCTGACGGGCGTCAACTTCGACGCGACGTATTACCCGCACGTGCTGCGCATGCCCGACGGCCGGTACACGGTCGAGAGCATCTCGCAGACCAATGCGCCGATCCGCTCGATCATGAACACCGCCGGCACGGGGACCATGACCCCCTTCGCCGACCGCACGCTCCTGCAGCCGCGCCTGCGCCTGACCAGCACCATGGTCGGGCCCTACACCTCGCTGATGATCGGTGGCGGCACGTTGAAGACCTCGTACACCCTCGACGTCTCGAGCGGGACGCCGGTGGCCAGGCCCTCGGGCACGATGAAGTACCCGCGGATCACCGCCACCGCGGTCACGCTGCCCGACGGCTCGGCGCTGACCATCGGGGGCAACGCCTCGAACAGCGAGACGACCGGCATCCCGGTCATGACGCCCGAGCTGTGGTCGCCCGCCACCGGGCAGTGGACGAGCATGGAGGACAGCCCGCGCCAGCGCCAGTACCACTCCGTCGCCGCGCTGCTGCCCGACGGCCGGGTGTGGTCCGCCGGCACCTCGGCGCGCGGCATCGACGAGTACAACGGCGCGTACTTCACCCCGCCGAGCCACTTCAAGAAGGACGGCTCCGGGCAGCTCGCCGACCGCCCGACGGTGCAGGACGCGCCGAAGTCCGTCGCGTGGGGGCAGACCTTCTCGGTGCGCTCACCCGAGGCCGCGTCGATCCGCAAGGCGGCCCTCATCCGCCTCGCCGCCAACACGCACCAGTACTCGTTCGACCAGACCTACGTGCCGCTCGACATCACGCGCGACGGGGACCGCATCTCGATGACCGTCCCGGCCAACGGGAACACGATCCCCGCCGGCCAGTACATGCTGTTCTTGACCGACAGCGCCGGGGTGCCGTCGAAGGCGCCCGTCCTGCGGGTCGATCCGACCAGCAACACCACGCCGAACGTGACCGTCACGCAGAGCTCGCAGCTGCGGTCGCTGAGCGCCCGCCTGGCGTTCGACGGGGACACGACGAACTGGAAGAACGGCGAGTTCAACGGCTCGCACACGCTGGTCGAGCAGACGCCGTGGTGGCAGGTCGACTTCGGCCGGTCGCGCTCGCTCGAGAACATCACGATCTACACGCGCACGGATCGCTTCCAGGCCCGCACGCGCAACGTCTGGGTCTTCGCCTCCGACCAGCCCTTCACGTCCACCTCGATCGCCGAGACCCAGGCTCAGCCTGGGGTGACGGCGATCCAGCTGCCGGGGATCCAGCCGCAGACCGTGACGGTGAACCTCAACCGCTCCGCGCGGTACGTCCGCATCCAGCTCCCGCACCCCGAGCACCTGAACCTGCGCGAGGTGGTGCCGAAGTTCGACGCCGTCGCCGCACCGAACCTCGGCGTCGCGAAGGTCGGTCAGACCGACACCCAGGTCACGGTCAAGGTCACGAACACCGGCAACGGACCGGGCACGATCCAGTCGGTCGGCCTGCCCGGCGCCGGGTGGAGCCAGACGGGCGGCCCTGGCGCGCCCTTCACCGTGGCCGCCGGCTCAGAGACGACGCTGACGCTGGCGCGAGGCACGGTCGACGGCGATCTCGTGCTGACCCCCGCCACCGGCGCGGCGCTTCGGCTTGCGCTCGACAAGGCCCCGCCACCCCCGGTCGCCGATCTGTCGGTCTCGCGGCTCTGGCAGTCCTCGACGCAGATCGGGGTGCGGATCGCGAACGCCGGTGACGGCGCCGGGACGATCCAGTCCGTCACGCTTCCGGGTGCGGGGTGGTCGCAGACGAGCGGCCCGAGCGCGCCGTTCGTCGTCGGGGCCGGAGGGGACACCACGCTGACCCTTGCGCGGGGCACGGTCGACGGTGACCTCGTCCTGACGCCGAGCAGCGGTGCGGTGCTCCGGCTCGCGCTGGAGAAGGCACCGCCGGTTCCGGCGCCGAATCTCGCGCTGACCAAGGTCGGGCAGACGGACACCCAGGTGACGGTCAAGGTCGCGAACACCGGCGACGCCACCGGCACCATCGAGTCCATCGCCCTCCCGGGTGCCGGCTGGGTGCGCGTCGGCGGCCCGGCCGCG
Source organism: Solirubrobacteraceae bacterium (assembly GCA_016463765.1). Classification (GTDB taxonomy): domain Bacteria; phylum Actinomycetota; class Thermoleophilia; order Solirubrobacterales; family Solirubrobacteraceae; genus Svornostia. The sequence continues at coordinate 37,149 of JAEMQS010000019.1, forward strand.
CCGTTCGCCGTCGCCGCGGGCGGCGAGACCACGCTGACGCTCACCCGCGGCACGGTCGACGGCGACCTGGTCCTCACTCCGAGCACCGGGTCCGCCCTGCGCCTGGCACTCGAGAAGGCGCCGCCGGCGCCGACCGCCAACCTCGCGTTGACGAAGACCGCCGAGACCGACACCCAGGTGACGGTCAAGGTCGCCAACAGCGGGAACGCCGGCGGCACCATCCAGACCGTCACGGTTCCCGGTGCCGGGTGGGCGCAGACCAGCGGCCCGAGCGCGCCGTTCACCGTCGGCCCCGGCGCGGAGCAGACACTGGCCTTCACGCGCGGGACCGTCGACGGCGACCTCGTCCTGACGCCCACGGCCGGCGGCGTGCTGCGCCTCGCGCTGACGAAGGCGCCCGTGCCCGACCCGGACCCTGAGCCCAGCACCGTGCCCGACCCGACCGAGGGCGGCTGGCAGCTCAACGGGTCCTCGACGATCAACCGCGGCGCACTCCAGCTCACCGCCCCGACATCGGACCAGCGCGGCACGGCGTTCTGGCCGACGGCGCTCGACACCAGCTCGGGGCTGACGATCGAGTTCGACGCCACGATCGACGCCGGGAGCGGCGCCGACGGCCTGACGATGGTCCTCGCCGACCCGGCCCGCGGCGCGACACCGGTCAGCATCGGAGGCGGCGGCGGCCACCTCGGCTTCGGCGGGATCCCCGGCTGGGCCGTCGCGCTCGGCAGCTTCCCCAACGGGACCCAGACGAGCGGCAACTACGTCGGCCTGAGCAACGGCGCGCAGGCCGGCGCGTGGCAGACGCTGAGCTGGCTGCAGACCACGCCGCTGCTCACCCCGCTGCAGAACACCACCCGCAAGGTGCGCGTGACGATCGCCGCGGGCACGGTCACCGTGGCGCTCGACGGCGTGCCGATGATCACCCGCGCCGTCGACCTCCCGAACCGCCTGCTGCTCGGCTTCAGCGCGGCGACCGGCGGGCTGACGAACCGCCACGCCATCAGCGACGTCGACGTGCGCGGCGGCATCGTCGAACCGCCTCCGCCGCCCCCGCCGAGCTCCGTCCCCGATCCGGCCGCGGGCGGCTGGCAGCTCAACGGGTCGTCGACGATCACCGGCGGCGCGCTGCAGCTCACCGCCGCGGCGGCGGATCAGAAGGGCAGCGCCTTCTACCCGACGCCCGTCACCGTGGGCACCGGGATCACCGTGGAGTACGAGGCCACGGTCGCCGACGGCTCGGGCGCCGACGGACTCACGCTCGCGCTCGCCGACCCGGCCCGTGGTGCCGTGCCGACCAGCATCGGCGGCGGCGGCGGCCACCTCGGCTTCGGCGGGATCCCCGGCTGGGCGGTCGCGCTCTCGAGCTTCCCGAACGGCACGCAGTCCCAGGGCAACTTCATCGGCATCAGCGACGGCGCGCTCGCCGGCGCGTGGCAGACGCTGAACTGGCGCGCGGCCGCGGCGCTCGGCACCCCGTTGCAGAACACGACGAGGCGCGTGAAGGTCACGCTCACGCGCACCTCGATCTCCGCCTCGATCGACGGCGGGCTCACCGTCACGCATGCCGCGACCGTGCCTGAGCGGATCCTGCTGGGCTTCACGGCCTCGACCGGCGGCCTGACGAACCGCCACGCGATCAGCAACCTGACCGTCTCGGGCTGACCCGTCTGGACGCTCGCCGCGCAACGCGGCGTGCGTCCTTGGTGTTTCGGCGCGTCGGCGGTATGGTTCACGTTTCTGGTGCAACGCTTCGGCCGGCGGGTCCAACCCGGTCAGTCGCGTCTCTCAAGTTCCATCGCACGCAACGTCCCAGCGCACGTGTGACGGTCTTACCTCCCGATCGCATAGGTGCCCTCGGTGCTCACACGCTGGCTCTCGCTTGCCGTCCTCGCTGCCGCCTTCCTGGCGTCATCCACCGCCGCCCACGCCGACCCGTCACAGACCGGTCGCTGGAGCGCGGTGCAGGACTACCCCGTCGTCCCGATCTCCGCCGCCGTCACGCCTGACGGCAAGATCGTGGCCTGGGACCAGGCCGACCCGGGGACGCCGCACTCGATCTCGCCGAACAACGGCAAGGCGATGATCCTCGACCCCGAGACCGGCTCGATCACCCGCAGCACGAACATCGCCCCGGCGTCGGTCTTCTGCCCGCTCATCACGACGCTGCCCGACGGCAAGGTCGCGATCACCGGTGGCGGCAACGACACGGTCAACAGCGACCTCGTGCAGATCTACGACCCCGAGTCCAAGACCTTCGGCACCTGGTCGACCCTGTCGACCGGCCGCTGGTACGGCGGCGGCAGCATCAACCGCAACGGCGACATCGTCGCGCTCGGCGGCCGTGGCGGCAGCGGCGCGGACGTCGTCGACGCCGAGACCGGCCGCAACCGCCGGCTGAACGTCAACTTCGGCGCCGACTGGTACCCGCTCGCCCTGCGGATGCCCGACGGCCGCTTCACGATCGAGAACGTCACGGACCTGCGGACGAGCAACAACCCGACCCGCCAGATCCTCGACATCAACGGCAACGGGACGCTCACCGGCGCCGACGACCAGACGCTGCTCCAGCAGCGCCTGCGGATGACGGCCACCATGGTCGGCCCTTACACGATGCTCGGCATCACCGGCGGCAAGTCGAAGGAGACCTACCTCCTCGACGTCTCCACCGGCGGCCGTCCCGTCCCGCGGGCCACGGGCGCGACGAAGGACCCGCACATCACGGGCACCGCCGTGACCCTGCCGGACGGCTCGGCCATCGTCATCGGCGGCAACTCGTCGGGCAGCGAGACCTACGGCACGCCGGTCTACGGCACCGAGCGCTGGTCGCCGGAGACGGGCCAGTGGACGTCGATGGCGAACACGCCGCGCCAGCGCCAGTACCACTCGGTCGCCGCGCTGCTGCCGGACGGCCGCGTGTGGTCGGCGGGCACGTCGATCAACGGCTCGAACGCCAACGAGTACAACGGCGCGTACTTCTCGCCGCCGTACCTCTACAAGAAGGACGGCTCGGGTGAGCTCGCGCCGCGGCCGCAGATCACGGCCGCGCCGCAGTCCTCCTCGTGGGGCGAGCGCATGACGTTCCGCTCGCCGCAGGCCGCGTCGATCCGCAAGGCGTCGCTCGTGCGCCTGTCGGCGACGACCCACCAGTACGACTTCTCCAGCGCGTTCGTCCCGCTCGACGTGTCGGTCAACGGCGACCAGGTCTCCGTCGACGTGCCGAGCAACGGCAACACGACGCCGGCCGGCTCGTACATGGTGTTCCTGGTCGACAGCGCCGGTGTCCCGTCGAAGGCGGCGGTTGTCCGCATCGACCCGGCCGCGGACAGCACGCCGCACACGACCGCGACGGCGAGCTCGCAGAACGGCTCGCAGTACCCGGCGTGGAAGGGCTATGACGGCGACACGAACGCGCTCGGCGTCGTGACGAAGTCGCAGTCCGAGCCGTGGTGGCAGCTCGACTTCGGCCGCTCGCGCCAGGTCACCAGCATCACCATCCACAACCGCACGGACTCGACGACGAACCGCCAGCGCCTGCGTTCGGCCTGGGTGTACGCGTCCGATCAGCCGTTTCAGTCGACCTCGGTGAGCGGCACGCGGGCGCAGGCCGGTGTGACCGCGACACAGTTGCCGAGCACCGTTGGCTCGACCGTGAACGTGTCGCTCGGCCGCAGCGCGCGGTACATCCGCATCCAGCTGCCGCGGACCGACTCGCTGAACCTCAAGGAGGTCGTGCCGACCTTCGCCGCGACACCCGCGCCGAAGCTCGCGCTGACCGCCACCGGGCAGACCGACGAGCAGGTGACCGTGAAGGTCGCCAACACCGGCAACGCGACGGGGACCATCCAATCCGTCGTGCTCCCGGGTGCCGGCTGGGCACAGACCGCGGGCCCGGGCGCGCCCTTCACGGTCGCGGCCGGCGCCGAGGCCACGCTGACGCTCAAGCGCGGCACGGTCGACGGCGACCTCGTCCTGACCCCGAGCAGCGGCAGCACCCTCCGACTCGCCCTGTCCAAGGCGCCGACCCCGCCGCCCCCGCCGCCGACCAGCTCGGTGCCGAACCCCGCGGCCGGCGGCTGGCAGCTCAACGGCGTGGCGACCATCGCCGGTTCCGCGCTCCAGCTGACGCCCGCGCAGCCCGACCAGAAGGGCAGCGCGTTCTACCCGACCGCGCTCGACACGAGCGGCGGGCTGACCGTCGAGTTCGACGCGACGTTCGCCGGGGGCTCGGGCGCTGACGGCCTGGCCCTGATCCTCGCCGACCCGTCGAAGGGCGCCACCCCGACCTCGCTCGGCGGCGGCGGCGGCTCGCTCGGGTTCGGCGGGATCCCCGGCGTGGGCGTCGGCATGTCGACCTACCCCGTGAGCACGATCGGCATCAGCGACGGCGCAAAGGCGGGCGCGTGGCAGACCCTGAACTGGCTCGGCACGGCGCTCCTGCCCTCGCCGCTCCAGGACACGACCCGGCGCGTGCGGGTCACGATCTCGGGCGGCACGATGACCGCCACGGTCGACGGCGCCACCGTGTCCCAGCCGGTCGCGGTCCCGAGCCGCGTCCTGCTCGGCTTCAGTGCCTCGACGGGCGGGCTGACGAACCGCCACGAGATCCGCGACCTCGTGGTCTCCGGGGGCGTCACCACGCCGCCGCCGCCGGATCCCGAGCCCGAGCCTGAGCCCGGGCCCTCGACGGTGCCGGACCCCGCCGCGGGCGGCTGGCAGCTGAACGGCACGTCCTCGATCGCCAGCGACGCGCTGCAGCTGACGCCCGCCGCATCCGACGCGAGGGGCACGGCGTTCTACCCGACCGCCGTCGACACGGCCAGCGGCCTGACCGTGGAGTTCGACGCCACGATCGCCGACGGCACCGGCGCGGACGGCCTCGCGATGGTCCTCGCGGACCCCTCCAAGGGGGCGACCCCGACCGCCGTGGGCGGCGGTGGCGGTTCGCTCGGCTTCGGCGGGATCCCCGGCATCGCCGTGGGCATGTCCACGTACCCGAGCAGCAGTCTCGGCATCAGCGACGGCGCGAAGGCCGGCGCGTGGCAGACCCTGAACTGGGTCAGCACCACGCCGCTGCTCACGCCGCTGCAGAACACGACGAAGCGCGTGAAGGTGACCATCACGCCGACGACGGTCACCGCCGTGATCGACGGCGGCGCGACGGTCACCCAGGTCATGGCCGTGCCGGCGAAGGTGCTGATCGGCTTCAGCGCCGCGACCGGTGGCCTGACCAACCGGCACGCGGTGAAGAACGTCCGCGTGACCGCCGGCGCCTAGAACGCACTGACCGGCAGATCCACGTTGCCAGAGCGACGTGGATCTGCCGTTCGGCGCGTCAGCGGCGGCAGATCCGCCGCTCCGTGCGGCGGGCCGTGCTGAGGGTGCGCTTCTTGACGCGCAGCGTGCGCTTGGCGCGCACGATCCGCTTGCGCGTGCCGTACCTGCGCGCGGCCCGCAGCGACTTGCGCGCCCGCACCACCGCGCGGGCGGCGCGCTTGGTCGCCGAGCGGCGCAGCAGGCAGGACTGCCGCCGGCATGCGGCCGTCTGCTCCCCGCGGACCCGGAACGACCAGCGGGTGCGATCGGTCTGGCCGGCGAGATCCGTCCCGATCGCCTCGACCGTGTGCCGGCCCGGGCACAGCCCTCCCTCGGGGTACCACGCGAGTCGCCCGGCGAGATCGTCGTACTCGGCGGGGACCGCGCCACCGTCGACGAGGAGCGTCGCCGACGCGAAGCCGATGTTGTCGGTGGCCGTGGCGACGACCGACTCGGGGCGGTCGCGGACCGTCGTCTTCGGGATGGGCAGTGCCGGCGCCACCGACGGCGGCGTGCGGTCGACGACGAGCTCACGCCCGTCACCCGGATCGTTCGTGTTCCCGGCCCCGTCCGTCGCCAGGACCGCGAGCGGGTACCGACCCTCCGGGAGGGGCTCGCGCGGGCGCAACCGGGCGACGGCCTTGTCCCGCTCGACGTCGGCGTCGAGCTTCTGCTCGCCGATCTGCAGCGCGAAGCTCGTGATGCCCGAGGCGAACCCGCTGGTCTCCGGGTCCCGCGCCTCCACGGTGATCTCCGGGCGCTCCTCGCGTGACGCGGTGAGCGGCGGGAGCGAGACGATCGGGCGCGCCGTGTCGATCGTGACCTTCGCCGAGCGCTCGGTGCAGTTCGCGGGACTGCTGACGTCACACGCTCGTGCGGTCACCGTGCGGCGGCCGTCGGGCACCCGGCCGAGGCCGTCGGCCAGCGTGAGCGGCGAGCTGTCGATCCGGGCGTCGAAGCCCGGCTCACCGATGTTGTCCGTCGCCTCGACGGTCAGCTCGGCGCCGCGTCCGGTCGCCTCGTCCCCACCACCGATGACCATGCCGTCACCGAGCGGCCGGCCGGCGAGCAGGGCGGTGAGCGCCGGGGGCTCGTTGTCCACCGCGACCCAGGCCGCCCGGCCGCGCAGGATGATCCCGGCGACCGCCGCGTTGCCCGAGCTGCCGCCGTATCGCAGCACAGCGCGGACGCGCATGCCCGGCGTCGGCAGGTCATAGGCGACCGGCGAGCCCATCCACGGCACGATCGGCGCGTTGCCCGCACACACCCGGTTCTCCGAGGGCGCGGCCGGGCGGCACACGACGATGCCCCACTCCTGGCGCGTGTTGCTGCCGGGGAAGTCCAGGATCACACGATGGCCCTGCGCCCGGCCCGTGTACTCCCATTCGTCGAACCCCGACGGGAGGTCGACCCAGCCCGCCTCCCCGTTGCTGAACTGCCGCCCGCTGACCGGGTCGACGGTGAACTCGGCACCCGCGCTCGGCGCCGTGATGGTGTATCGCCCGGTGCACGGCGAGCTGCAGTTGCGGCTCGGCGTCTCCGACGAGGCGGGCACACCGACGGTCCCCGCCTGGGCCGCGGCCGGGGCGAGGAGCGCGCCGGCCGACACGAGGGTGAGCAGCATCCGTCGCAGCATCAGGGGTACCTCCGGTCGACCTGCAGGGAGAAGCGCATGGGCATGCGCTCGCTGAAGCGCCGCTCGCCCTGGCGATAGTCCACGCGGACCTCGCGGACCGCGAACCGGCCGAGCTGGTCGGCCTGCACGCCGAGGACGACGAGCGCCCCGATCCGCTGCATCGCCGCGCTCGGGCGCACCTCGTACCCGGACACCGCCGCGGTCGCCCCGGCGAACCGCGCCGATGGCGGCCAGCGGCGCTCGGCGGTGAACGCGCCGAGCGGGCGATCCGTCCCGGCGACGACCGAGCCCGCGAGCTGGACCTCGGGGCTCGCCGAGGCCAGGCGCACCCGCTCGAGCACGATCGGCGTGTCGCCCGCGTTCTCTTCCGGACGGACGACGAACAGCCCGACGCTCACCGGACGGCCCGGGATCAACGCGGTCGAGCCGGTGAACGCCGTCGCACCCGCCTCGAGCGGGCCGTCAGCGCCGACGTCCCACACGTCGCCGGGCGCGTCACCGCCGCAGGCCGTCAGGGCACCGGCGGCGGCGAGCGCAGCCATGAGGATCCGGCCGCTCACCGGCGGCGGTTCGGACCTGCGTAGACGCGCTGCGCGTCGACGAAGCTGACGCCCGCCGCCTCCGAGCACAGCGGCCGCTCGAGGTTCTTGCGTTTGTCCGCGCTCCACGTGGTCTGCATGCCGCGCGTGTGCGTCGACTTCACGTCCACGCCCCCGACCCCGTCGACGTTCACGCCGGCGGAGAACGTCGACGTCGCGCTCCTGTCGCGCACGACCTCATCGCCGGGGTTGACGATGAACGCCATCTCGGCCCGGTTGCGCTTGCGGCACCATGCCCGCGACGGGAGCACCTTGCGCTTCTGCAGGCTTCCGGTCCACCGGCCGCCCACGATGTAGGGCTTGCCGGTGTTGTACCCGCCGCAGACGACCTTCTTGCGCTGGTACTTCACGCCCGCGACGATCTCGCGGCTCTCCTTCGGCCCGAGGACGCGCTTGGCCGACGCCCCACTGCCGCGCCCCTCGAGCGCCTGGAACCCCGCCTTCCCCCCGGCCGACGCGGACACCTCGATCTGCGACGCCGTAGTCATCGCGAACGTCGCGTTGATGTTGCGCGTCATCCAGACCTCGGCCACCGGCGTGAGCTTGGCGCCCGTCTCCCCGGCCGACATCGTCACGCACATGCCCGACTGGAGGCGCTTTGCACCGGCCGACCGCTTCATCGCGCCGGGCGATGACGGGCTGGCCACGACGTCCTGCGTCACCGGCGGCGCGGCCTGACGCAGCAGCGCGCCGCGTGTCACCAGGCCCTCGGGGCGCCAGACGAAGAAGCGCGGGACGGCCGCCCGGTCGGTGAGTGCGACGACGAACAGGTTCGCCGCGCCCTCGGCCTCGACGGCCTGGCGGACCAGGTCGGGGGCCGGGAGCTGGAAGGCGTAGGTGCCGTCGGCTGCGGCGGTGGTCGTGGCGAGCGGCGTCCTCGCCGGGTCGGCGGAGGCGAACAGCCCCACGGTCGCCGCCGTGGGCGCGCCCGCGGCGTCGGTGATCGTGCCGCGGATGTCGAGCGGCGCGACATCGGCGTGCGCGGTCGCGGCGGACGCGACGAGCGCGGCGCCGGTGATGAGCGAAGTTGCGATGGCGCGAGTGCGCACCATGACCCCCTGCGGGTCGGGAACGGGACAGGCAGGTTCCCCACAGTAGCCGGTTCAGATCTTGATCGTTATCTGACATGCCCGACAGCCTCGTCGCGCAGGAAAAGTGCTCGTTCCCGGGCCGCCGACCCTGAACGGGATTCAACGCAGGGGCGGGTTCTCGGGGTAGGAATGACGTGTCAGTCGGTACACGTCAGGAGCCTTCGATGTCCGCCCGACCTCGCGTGCCGGTGCGCACCCGCACCGCACGCCTCGCCCTGCTCACCACCGCCTCCGCGCTCATGCTCGCCGCTCCGGCCGGCGCCGCCCTGTCCGGCACCTCGCTGTACGAGGGCGAGCCGATGCAGGGCAACGTCGGGGGCGAGGAGTTCAACCTGCAGAGCGCGCTGACCGGCGCGGTGGTCGACGGCCTCGGTGACGTCAACGGGGACGAGCGTGGCGACGTCGCCGTCTCCGACCAGGCCGAGTCCGCGGACTTCAGCGCCACCGCCCGCAGCAGGGTCGTCTTCGGCGGCCAGCCGTCCGGGGTGCGCCGTACCGCCGCACTCGGCTCGGGCGGATTCACCATCAAGGCCCGCGGCGCGATCATCGGGCCGACGATGACGCGCGCCGGCGACGTCGACGGCGACGGCTACGCCGACGTGCTGGTCACGTCCTTCTTCGGGCCGCCAACCCTGGTGTACGGCAGCCCGAGCACCACCGAGGTGGACATCACCGGGGAGCCGAGCGCGCGCTTCACGCGCGTGTCGAGTGCCGCAGGCACCCCGGCGCGCGGCGTCGGCGACATGGACGGCGACGGGTACGACGACGTCGTCTTCCCGCGGAGCCCCGACATCTTCTTCGGCGGCGACCGGATCGCCGGCGCCTCGATCCTCTACGGCGGCCCGCGTGTCGAGCAGCTCGACCTTGCCGACGAGGACGAGCCTCGGGTCGCGGTCATCGCGTCGCCCCTGCCGCTCGGCTCGGTCGCCAGCCTGGGCGACGTCAACGCCGACGGCCTCGCCGACGCGCTCGTCGCGCCCGACGAAGGCGACGCCGGCACGCTCAGCGTCGTGTTCGGCAGCGCGACGCGCGAAGCCCTCGACGTCGAGAACCTCGGGGACCGGGGCCAGCGGATCGTGACCGAGGACGACACGGTGAAGACCCCCATCGACGGCGTCGGGGACGTCACCGGCGACGGCATCGCCGACATCGCCTACACCCCGACCTACAGCGACTTCGCGGTGACCGTGGTGCCGGGCCGTGCGGCGCCGGGAACGATCGACGTCGCCGCCACACCCGTGGTGCGGATCACGAACGTCTTCGAGGCGGCCCACAGCGCGGCCGGAGATCAGAACCGTGACGGCCGGGCCGACCTCGTCGTCCGGACCGCGAACGCCGAGGGCACGATCGGCAAGCTGCGCGTCATCCGCGGCCGTCCCGCGCCCGCGACCATCGACGCCCGCGCGCAGGCCGAGGTCCCCGGGCTGCCCGACGCGCTGCTCGGCTTCACCGTCCGGTACTCGATCGCGGCGGCGGGCGACGTCGACGGCGACCGACGGCCGGACCTCGTCCTGGGGGCCACCGGCCTCCCCGTCGGGGGAAAGCTGTTCTCCGGCGGCGCCTACCTGCTGACCCACGGACGCGACCGCGTCGCGCCGCGGGTGTTCCCGCCGTTCACCGACGTGGACACCGGCGAGAGCGGCCCCGCGTTCGCGCCCGACCGCTTCACCCGAGCGGCCGGATCGACGCTGAAGTACCCGCAGGTCGAGGACGCGGCCCTCACGGTCACGGTCCGCCGGGCGGGCAGCGGGCGACTCGTCGGGATCAAGCTCTACCCGACGGTGGCCGGCGGTCTGGACCTGGCGTTCGACGGGCGGCTCATCGGCCTGCCGCTGACGCCGGGCGAGTACACGGCCGACCTCGTCCCGATCGACGCCTCGCTGAATCGCGGCGAGAGCCAGCGGGTGGCGTTCACCATCACCGGCTGAGCCGGCGGCTACCGGCGCGGCTTGAGCGCGTCGGCGACGTCCTTGTAGAGCACGATGTCCGCGCGCGCCTGGCGCGCGCGGGCCTCGAGCGCCTGGACCTCGGCCTCAAGTTCCTCGCGCCGGGCCTCCAGCTGCTCGACCTTGCGACGGGTGCGCTCGAGCTGCTCCTCGAGTTCGAGGACCTTCTCGACACCCGCGAGGTTCAGGCCGAGCTCGGCGGTCATCTGCTGGATACGCCGGAGCCGCTCGACGTCCGCCTGCGAGTACAGGCGCGTGCCCTTCGGGGAGCGCTTGGGCTCGATGAGCCCGCGCTGCTCGTACATGCGCAGCGTCTGCGGGTGCATCTCCGCGAGCTCTGCGGCGACGCTGATCATGAAAACCCCGCGGTCGTGGGAGACCTCGACACGCGTCGTCGTGCGGCGGCGCGGCGTCGACATCAGCTCGCCTTCTTCTCGTGCGCGAACAGCGCCGCGCGCGGGTTGCCGTTCATGACCTTGCTCAGCGCGTCGACGGCCTTGCGCTGCTCCTTGGTGAGGTCCTTCGGGACGTCGAGCACGAAGCGGTAGTGGATGTCGCCCTGGCCCTTGCCTCCGAGCTTCGGGGGACCCTCGCCGCGCAGCCGCTGGACGGTGCCGTGCCTGGTCCCGGCCGGGACGCGCAGCTTCTTGCGGCCATGCAGCGTCGGAACCTCGACCTCGGCGCCGTTCAGCGCCTCGACCACGGACAGCGGCACCTCGACCTCGACGTTGTCGCCCTTGCGCACGAACACCGGCGAATCATCGACATGCACCACGACGTACAGGTCGCCGGGGGGCGCGCCGTTGCGTCCGGGCTCGCCCTTGCCGGCCAGGCGCACACGGCTGCCCTCCTTCACACCGGCCGGGATGTTGACCCGGTACTTCTTCACGGTGCGAGTGCGGCCCGAGCCCGTGCACGTGCCGCACGGCGACTCAATGACGGTGCCCGCGCCGCCGCAGCGCGAGCACGGCTGGCTGATGCTGAACAGGCCCTGGCCCTGCGACTCGACGCCCCGGCCCTGGCACTTCGGGCAGACCTTCGGCGACGTGCCCGGCTTCGCGCCGGTGCCGCCGCACGTGTTGCAGCGCGAGTACGTGGGCACCGAGAGCTGCACCTGCGCGCCGTCGACCGCCTGCTCGAACGTGACGGACACCTCGGCCTCGAGGTCGCGTCCGCGCTCGGCGCGCGGACCGGTGCCGCGGCCGCTCGTCCCGCCCGGGCCGGTCTTCCCGGCGCCGAACAGGTCGCTGAGGATGTCCGCGAAGCCACCGGCCGCACCGCCGGCGGCACCGCCGAAGCCACCGCCCGGACCGCCGCCGCCCCCGAAGGGCCCGGCGCCGCCGAACAGGCCGCCCTTGTCGTACTCCTTGCGCTTCTCCGCGTCGCCGACGATGTCGTAGGCGTGCTGGATCTCCTTGAACCGCTCCTCGGCCTTGGGGTCGTCCGGGTTGCGGTCAGGGTGGTACTGGCGCGCGAGCTTGCGGTACGCCTTCTTGATCTCCTCGGCCGACGCCTTCTTGTCGACGCCGAGGGTCTTGTACGGGTCCTTGGTCGCCACGCGCTCGTCCCTCCCTACGCGGCCACGACGACCTTGGCGGGACGGAGCACCGTCTCGTTCAGGCGGTAGCCGGACTGGTAGACCTCGACGATGGTGCCGGTCTCGGCGCCCTCGACGGGGGTCTGCGCGATGGCCTCGTGCTGCTCGGGATCGAAGACCTCGCCCTTCGGGTCGAAGCCGGTGATCCCGGCACGCCCGAGCGCGGACGTCAGCTCGCTCTGCACGAGCCGGATGCCGTTGGCGAAGTCACTGCCGTCGTCTCCGGCGGCGTCGACCGCGCGCGCGAGGTTGTCGAGCGCGGGCAGGATCTCCTTGGCCAGCGCGCCGGCGCCGCGCTCACGCGCGATGCCGACGTCGCGGGTCATCCGCTTGCGGTAGTTCTCGAAGTCCGCCTGCGTGCGCTGCGCGAGCGCGAGGTACTCATCCCGCTCGGCCGCCTTCTTCTGCAGCTCGGCGAGATCGCCCTCGACGGCCTCCGCGACCTCCTCCTCGGTGGGCTCGATGACCTCCGCGTCAGCGATCGGCTCGGACGTCGCCGTCTCGTCGACGGCGACCTCCTCTGCCCGCTCGGTCTCCTCGGACCAGGTCATGGCTAGCGGCCCTCGTCCACGACCTCGGCGTCGACGACGTCCTCGGCCTCGTCGCTCGCTGCGTCGGCACCGTTCTCGGCCGGCTCGCCCGCGCCGTTCTCGGCCTGGGCGTTGGCCTGCGCCTGCTCGTACATGCGCTCGGAGACCTTGTGGAACGCCGTCTGCAGCGCCTCGGTCTTCGCGGTGATCGCCGCGGCGTCGTCGGACGTGACGGACTCGCGGACCTCCTTGATGAGGCCCTCGATCTCCGTCTTGGAGTCCTCGTCGACGGCGTCGCCCAGGTCCGTGAGCTGCTTCTCGGCCTGGTACGCCGCGTTCTCGGCGGTGTTCCGGGCCTCGGCCAGCTCGCGGGCCTTGCGGTCCTCGTCGGCGTTCGCCTCGGCGTCGGAGACCATCTTCTTGATCTCGTCGTCGCTCAGGCCGCCGCCGGCCTTGATCTCGATCTTCTGCTCCTTGCCCGTGCCCAGGTCCTTCGCGGACACGGAGAGGATGCCGTTGGCGTCGATGTCGAACGCGACCTCGACCTGCGGGATGCCGCGCGGCGCCGGCGGGATGCCGGTGAGCTGGAACTTGCCCAGCGACTTGTTGTACGTCGCCATCTCGCGCTCGCCCTGCAGGACGTGGATCTCCACCGACGGCTGGTTGTCCTCCGCCGTGCTGAAGATCTCCGACTTGCGCGTGGGGATCGTCGTGTTGCGCTCGATGAGCTTCGTCATGACGCCGCCCTTGGTCTCGATGCCCAGCGTCAGCGGGGTCACATCGAGGAGCAGGACGTCCTTGACGTCGCCGGCGAGCACGCCCGCCTGGATGGCGGCGCCCACGGCCACGACCTCATCGGGGTTGACGCCGCGGTGCGGCTCCTTGCCCGTGAGCTCCTTGACCTTCTCCTGCACCGCGGGCATGCGCGTCATGCCGCCGACGAGGACGATGTGGTCGATCTCCGACGCGCCCTTCTCCTTGGCGTCGTCCATCGCCTGGCGCACCGGGGCGACCACGCGATCGAGCAGCGCGCCCGTCAGCTCGGTGAGCTTCGAGCGGGTCAGCCGGGTGTCGAGGTGCTTCGGGCCCGTCGCGTCCGCCGTGATGAACGGCAGGTTGATCTGCGACTCCTGCGCGGTCGACAGCTCGATCTTCGCCTTCTCCGCCGCCTCGTAGAGACGCTGGAGGGCCATCGGGTCGGCCGTGAGGTCGATGCCCTGGTCCTTCTTGAACTCGCCCGCGAGCCAGTCGACGATCGCCTTGTCGAAGTTGTCGCCGCCCAGGTGGTTGTCACCCGCGGTCGACTTGACCTCGAAGACGCCGTCGCCGATCTCGAGCACCGACACGTCGAACGTGCCGCCGCCGAGGTCGAAGACGAGGATCGTCTGGTCGGCCTCCTTGTCGAGGCCGTACGCGAGCGACGCGGCGGTCGGCTCGTTGATGATGCGCTTGACCTCGAGGCCGGCGATCTTGCCGGCGTCCTTCGTGGCCTGGCGCTGGTCGTCGTTGAAGTACGCGGGAACGGTGATGACCGCGCTGTCGACGGTCTCACCGAGGTACGCCTCGGCGTCGGCCTTCAGCTTGCCGAGGATCATCGCGCTGATCTCCGGCGGCGAGTACTCGTTGTCGCCCGCCTCGACGCGCGCGTCACCGTTGGGGCCGGAGACGACCTTGTACGGGACGATCGACTCCTCCTCGCGCACCTCGGCCTCCTTGCGGCCCATGAAGCGCTTGATGGAGAACACGGTGTTCTGCGGATTCGTGACGGCCTGGCGCTTGGCGACCGTGCCGACCAGGCGCTCTCCGGACTGGGCGAAGGCGACGACCGAGGGGGTGGTCCGTCCGCCTTCTGCGTTCTCGATGACCGTGGGCTCGCCGCCCTCCAGGACGGCCATGCACGAGTTCGTGGTGCCCAGGTCGATGCCGATGGTCTTGCCCATGTGGCGTCTCCCTTTCTACGTCTACAAGTTCGGGGGGAAGAAATCTGCGTCTCAGTATGGCAGATCTTGTTCGGCGCCTGAAGGAGGGGCCCACGGCGTACTCCGAGGCGGCGATCTCCCGGAACAGCGGCTCGAGCGGAGCGAAGGCCTCATCGCCGTCGAACCGACAGGCGGTTCCTCGGACTCGGCCTCGCTCCGGAGCCTGCCGCGATCAGCCCGGCAGGCTGTACGGCTCGACGATGCTGCGCTCGACCTCGATCTGCTGCGCGAGCGCCTGGCGCACGGTGAAGCTCCGTGCCCGGTTCCGCGACTGGCCGAGCGCGCGCATGCGGTCGGCGGCCCGCTCGATCCGCAGCTCCCGCGCCACCTCGGCCTCGCTCGCGTTGAGCTCGCGGTTGGCCGCGGTGAAGTCGAGGTCCGGGAACATCGCCCCCGTCCCGCCGCGCGCGACCCACGCGTCGACCCGCGCGCAGATGTCCGTCGGGAACGGCAGCTTGAGGTAGACGCGCATGCTCTTCAGCTGCGCCTTCCACGCGGTGCGCCCGGCGCGCAGCGCGCGGTCGGTGGTGCGCACGCGATCGAGGCGCTCGACGTACTCCTCCACGTGCGGGACGGCGGTCAGGAAGATGATCGACCGCGCGATCGCCAGGCCCTCGAGGGAGGCCCGGATGATCGCGGTCGGCGGCACGCCGTTGGCCCGGGCGCGACGGACGCCGGCCAGGTGGCAGTCGAGGCTCGCCTGCTGCGTGGAGACGAGCGACGCCGGCAGGGCGGCACGCGCACGCTTGGCGACCACCTCTGCGGCTGCGCCGAACGAGCGGGCCGCAGCCCGGTCGGACGCGGCGTCCGCGGCGGGGACCACGGCGAGCAGGAGCAGCGCGACGAGTGCCGCGAGCGGGAGGAGACGACCCATGAACACGACGGTAACGTTTGCCCTACCGGGTGGCAAGCCTCGTGAGACCTCAGCGCTCAGCGTGCACCCGATCGGCGACCGCGCGGGCCAGCCGGTCACTTGCCCCCACGCCGAGCCAGAGGTAGAGCGACGGCTCGGTGAGCTCGGCCTCCATCAGGAGCGGGGTGCCGTCCGGGCCCGCGACCAGATCGATACGCGCGTAGGCCAGCGGGCCGAACCGCTCGCGGACGTAGAGCAGCACCCAGTCGGCCGTCGCCCGGTACGCGGTGTCCGCGTCACGCGCCGTGATGGTCTCCTGGGCGAACATCGCCTCGGCCGCGGGCAGTCCGCCGACCGGGTCGGCCATCGGCGCCACGCCCTGCGCGGTGAGGATCGGCGCCTTGCGGAACGCGTGGGAGAAGGCGCCGCCGAGGTACACCAGCCCGGTCTCGCCCTCGTCGTCGACGGACGGCACGTACGGCTGGACCATCGCGATCGCGCCCTCGGCGTGCAGCGCCGCGATGTGCGCCCGCGCCGCACCCGGGTCACTGAAGCGCCCCGTGCCCCGGGCGCCCGCCGAGACCGCCGGCTTGACGACCATCTCGCCGTCCAGCACGCGCTCGTCGATGTCGTCGCCCGGTGCGACGAACGCCGTGGGCACGACGGGGAGCCCGGCAAGCGCAAGGTCGGCGAGGTAGCGCTTGTCCGTGTTCCAGTCCAGGACGTCCGCCGGGTTGGACAGCCGCGGCACCGAGCGCGCCCACGCGATGAACGCGTCGCGGCGGTCGGGGTAGTCCCAGGGCGAGCGGATGAGGACCAGGTCGAACCCGGCCCAGTCGACGTCCGGGTCGTCCCAGATCTCCCAGCTCGAGGCCATGCCGTGTGCGGCCAGTGCGGCAGGTAGACCGACGTCGTCGGGATCGCCGTCGGGCAGCGCGCGGCAGGTGACGAGGGCGACGGAGCGGGACACGCCGCCAACGGTGGCACACGACGCTGCCGGATTCGCCGATGCACCGGTAAGGTGCCCGGCCCATGAGACTCCTCACCCGCTCATTGACCCTTGTGCTGCTCAGCGGTTCTCTCTTGGCCGCAGGATGTGGCGGGGAGGATGGCGACCAGTCGTCGGCGACGCGTCTGGACATCAACGCGGTCGTGCGCACGGCGGAGGCGGACAAGACCGCGGCGATGACGGGCACCGTGAAAGTCGAGGGCATGGGGCTCAAGGCGCCGCTGACGGTCGAGGCCGCGGGAACCGGATCTCTGACAGAGATCGCGATGGACGTGACGCTGAAGGGCAAGCCGATCTTCGAACTCATGGGCGTCCCGGAGGACGACGACATCCGCCTCGTGTGGATGGGCGCCAAGACCTACGTGAAGGTGCCCGAGGCGTTCGTCGCGCAGGTCCCCGACCAGCTCCCGTGGATCGGGGTGGACCTGGCGGGCGCCCTGGGCACGGAGGACAAGGCGTTCGAGGCCTTCATGCGCATGGACGTCGCCGCGTCCCTCGCGCCGTTCCAGGCCGGGGCCTCCCTGGACGCGGACGGCACCGAGGAGATCGGCGGCGTCGAGACCACCCACTGGACGGGCGAGATGTCGATCGACGACTACCTCGACACCCTCCCCGCCGACGAACGCGACGAACTGCGCAAGAGCCTGACATCCGGGCCGGCTCCGGCGACGGAGGACGACCTCGCGCGCAAGCAGCCAATCGAGTTCTGGATCGACGAGGACCACCGCGTGCTCCGGATGCAGGGCACGACGGTGATGTCCAAGACCAAGGACATGCCCGCCGGGACCATGACGATGCGCTTCGACTACTCGGACTTCGGCGGCCCGGCGCCCATCACCGCCCCCGCCGAAGACGAAGTGTGGGACGCCACCGACGCGATCGCCGACGCGAACGCGCAGGCCGCCGCCACCACGGAATAGCAGCGGGCCATCGCTGTGGCGCCTTTGTCCGTCTGAGGCTGACATTCGCGCCACAGCCGTCCGAGCCGGCGACGCGGGACGGTGACGACGCCCCTGCCGGCAGTGCCGGGGCACGCCGACCACTCAAGTTCGCGCGCTGCCGCCTCGGTATCGACAGGTCGTCGATGGCACCACCGCCCGGCGGCCGAGCCTTCCGGCCACCGGAATTCAGGCGCGTTCGACCGTCCACAGTGCCCGGCTCGGGCACATCCGCGCCAGCGCGCACTCCCCACATCGCGGGCGCTGCGCCGCGCACGTCCGCCGCCCGTGGCGCAGCAGGTTGACGTGCAGCTCCCACTCCGCGCCGCGTGGCGTCAGCGCCAGCATCGAATCGTGCAGCTCGTCGAATCCCGCGCCTGGTCGCAGGAGCCCGAGCCTCGTCCCCACGCGAGAGACGTGCGTGTCGACCGGCACATCACGCAGGTCGAAGCTGAACAGCAGCACGCACGCCGCGGTCTTGCGGCCGACGCCCGGCAGCGAGCACAGGTACTCCTGGCCTTCGGCGACGCTCGCGTCCGCGAGCCACGACAGATCCAGCGGATCGCCGATCGCGACGAGGATGTCGTGGATCCGCTGGGACTTGACCTTGCTGATGCCGCCCGGGCGGATGGCCTCCTCGACCTCGGCGACCGGCGCGTCGCGCACCGCCTCCCACGAATCGAACCGGTCGCGCAGGCGCAGGTAGGCGACGTCGCGGTTGCGGTCGTTCGTCGACTGCGACAGGACGGTGAGCACGAGTTCGGCGATGCCGTCGCCGTGCGGGCGGACCACCGGCACGCCGTAGACCTCACGCAGCCGGGCGCGGATCCGGGCCACCCGGTCCGGCCTCGGCCGGACCCAGTCCTTGCGGGGCACGGTGGGCAGCTCGGCCATGCTCGCACGCGTCACGGGCCGCGAGGGTATCTTCCGACGCCGTGGGTCTGCGGGAGGTCCGATCCGAAACACTCGAGCTGGGCGACCAGCCGGTGTTCTTCCAGCGCGCGGGGGACGATGACGTCCCCGCGCTGTACGTCCACGGGGTGCCGACCTCGAGCGACGACTTTGTCCCGTTCCTGCGCCGCGGCGGCGGGCTCGCGCCCGACCTTCCGGGCTTTGGGCGCAGCGGCAAGCGCGGCGACGGCAACTTCACGATGGAGGGCTACGCCGACTTCCTCGACCGCTTCCTCGACGCGGTCGGCGTCGACAAGGTCCGGCTGTGCGTCCACGACTGGGGTGCCGTCGGCCTCGTCTGGGCGATGCGCAATCCGGCGCGGGTGACGCGCCTGGTCGTGATGAACGCGGTGCCGCTGCTGCCGGGTTACCGCTGGCACCGCATGGCGCGGATGTGGCGGACGCCGGGCGTCGGCGAGTTCGCGATCGGCCTCGCCAGCGCCAGGCCGATCATGAAGCTCGCCCTCACCGAGGCGACGCCGAAACGAGGCTCGCTGCCCAAGGCGTTCCGCGACGAGATCGCGGCGCATTTCGACCAGGGGACGCAACGCGCGATTCTGCGTCTCTACCGCTCGTCGCCGCCGGAGGCGCTGGCGTCCGCGGGCTCGGCCCTCGGGACGATCAGGGCGCCGGCACTCGTGCTCTGGGGGGAGGATGACCCCTATATCCCTGCACGCTTCGGCAGCGGCTACGCCGCGGCTCTCGGAGACGGGCGTCTCGAACTCGTGGAGGGCGCCGGGCACTGGCCGTGGCTGGACCGCCCCGAGCTCGTCGAGCGCGTCTGCGCCCACTTGGACGGATAGGTGTTTGCAAGCGGCGAGCCGCCGCATCCGCGCCGACTGCTTTAGTCTGCGCGGCGGCAGGGGCACGGACGCCTCCCTCGAACACCTCGACCTCGCCGCCGAGCGAAGGAGACCCTGTGCCGCAACTCCGTCCGCTGCTCATCTTGCTCATCGTGCCCGTCCTCGCGCTGCTCGCGAGCGCACCCGCCGCATCCGCGGCACCGATCCACGATGAGTTCGAGCGTCAGATCGTGACGAAGATCAACGCACTGCGCGCCGATCAGGGTCTCAGCCCGCTGCGCTCGAGCCGCAAGCTCGCCCGCGCGGCCAGCCGCCACTCGCGCGACCAGCTCCGGTACGACCGCCTCTCGCATACCAGTGGCAACGGCACGCCGTTCAAGGTGCGCGCCGCGAAAATCGCCCGCAACGCCCTGGTCGGGGAGACCGTCGCGTGGCTTCCGGACGGCATGGGCGACCGCGCCGACCGTGCGGTGCTCATGTGGATGCAGTCGCCCGGCCACGCCGCCCAGCTCATGCGTCCCCGATTCAAGAAGATTGGGATCGGCCGCTGGTACGGGGCCATGAGCCTCGAGGCCGGCATCGCGCTGACGGCGAACTTCTCCTCGAAGTAGCCGCTGTTGCATAGGGTGCGCCGCCGATGCGGCGCTTCCCCCCCGCCTGGATCGTCGCGGCCCTCGGCGCGGCGCTGTACCTCCTGCTCGCGCCACGCAGCGCGGACCTCATCGCGCAGCTGTACCGCGCCGAGATCCTCCGCGAGGAGGGCGCGTGGCTCTGGGACGCCGGGTGGTTCGCCGGGCATGAGCTGCCGGCGTACAGCGTCATCTACCCGCCGCTCGGCGCGCTGCTGGGCGCCCGCGTCGTCGGCGCGCTCGCGGTGGTCGCGGCGGCGTTCCTGTTCGAGCGCCTCGCCGTCGAGCACCGCGGTGACGCGGGCCGCCTGGCCGCGGTGTGGTTCGCCGCCGTCGCCGTGGCGGCGCTGTGGACCGGCCGCATCACGTTCCTGCTCGGGATGGCGGTGGCGCTCGGAGCGGCGCTCGCGCTGAGCCGCGACCGCCGGGTGGCCGCCGGCGTCCTGGCGGTCTGCAGCGCGCTGGCGAGCCCGGTCGCCGGGCTGTTCGCCGCGCTCGGTGCGGTCGCCTGGGGGCTGGCGCAGGGGCGGCTGCGGCTCGGGGTGGGACTCGCCGCCGCCGCGCTGGTCCCGATCCTCGTCCTCAACGTGCTGTTCGGCGAAGGCGGGACCTTCCCGTTCGCCCCGGGCGCGTTCTGGCCCGGACTCGCTGCGGTGGTCCTCGTGGGCGTGCTCCTGCCCGCCGAGGAGCGCGTTCTGCGCGTGGGCGTCGTGCTGTACGGCGTGCTGCTCGTGCTCGCCTTCGCGCTGCCGACCGCGGTGGGCGGCAACGCGACCCGGCTCGGCGGGCTGTTCGCCGGCCCGGTCCTCGCGCTGGCGCTGGCCGGCCGCCGCGACCGGGCGCTCGCCATCGCCGCGATCCCGCTGCTCTGGTGGTCGCTCTACCCGCCCGCCGCCGACTTCCTGCGCGGGCGCGACGACCCGGCGCTGCACGCGTCGTTCCACGCGCCACTCGTCGAGTTCCTGCGCGCGCAGTCCGGGCAGCCGTTCCGGGTCGAGGTCGTCCCCACCGCGGACAAGGGCGAAGCGCTGTACGTCGCGCGGTCGGTGCCGCTGGCCCGCGGCTGGGAGCGCCAGCTCGACCGCGCGGACGGTCCGCACTTCTACGAGCCGGACCTGGACCCCGATGCCTACCGCCGGTGGCTGCACGCGCGCGCCGTGCGGTTCGTCGCGCACCCCGACGCGCCGATCGACCCGGCCAGCGAGCCCGAAGCGCGCTTCCTGCGCCGCCCACCGCCCTGGCTGCGCGAGGTGTGGCGAACGGACGACTGGCGGGTCTTCGCGGTCCGCGGCGCGCCGCCGATGGCGACGGGCGTCGCGCGGGTCGTCGACGCGGACATGCAGTCGGTGACCCTCCAGGCGTCGGTGCCCGGGATGGTGCGCCTGCGGGTGCGCCACAGCCGGTGGTGGCGCGTCGCGTCGGGTTTCGCCTGCGTGGAGGAGACGCGCGACGGGTTCATCGCGCTGCGCGTCATCACCCCGGGGGAGATCCGGCTGCGCGCCGCGCTGACCGGGCCGCGCTGCCGATCGACGTAGAGAACCGGTCGCCCAGCGACCCGTTCCTGCGGCGCATCAGGATCTTCACGACCTCACACGGCGTGGCACCTACGGTTGCCGCGCGATGCGCCGGCACGCCGACCTGCTCGCGCCCTGCGCGCTCGCCGCCGCCCTGGCCGCGCTCTGGTTCGCGTTTGCGCCGAACACCCCCGACCTCGCCGCGCAGGCCTACCGCACCGACCTCTTCGCCCGCGAGGGCTTCACGGTGTGGAACGGGTTCTGGTTCGGCGGCCATCACACGCCCGGCTACTCGATCCTCTTCCCACCGCTGGGCGCCGCGGTCGGGCCGCGGCTGGCTGGCGCGCTGGCTGCGGTGGTGTCGGCGCTCCTCTTCACCCGCATCGTCCGTCACGCGTTCGGCGCCGACAGCCATGCCGCGCGCTGGGGCGCGCTGTGGTTCGCGGCGGCCACGGCGACCGACCTGCTCATCGGGCGGCTGACGTTCGGCCTGGGCGTCACCTTCGGCCTGGCCTGCGTCCACGCCGTGCAGCTCGCCCGCCCGCGCGCAGCGGTGCTCCTGGCCGTCGGCTGCACGCTCGCCTCCCCGGTCGCCGGCCTGTTCCTCGCCATGTGCGCGATCGCCGACTGGCTGGCCCGGCGCCAACCCGTCGGACTGGCGATCGCCGCAGCGGCCATGGCACCCGCGATCCTCCTCGCAGTGACCTTCCCCGAGGGCGGGCGCCAGCCGTTCAGCATCGGCGCCCTCAGCGCGATCGTCCTCTTCAGCGGACTCGTGCTCGGACTCGTCCCGGCCCGCGAACGCACGATCCGCGCGGCCGCGGCGCTGTACATCGCCTCCGCGCTGCTCGCCTTCGCCGTCGCCTCGCCGATGGGCGGGAACGCGAGCCGGCTCGGCGCGATGTTCGCCGGGCCCGTCCTGGTGTGCGCGGCGTACGGTCGCGTGCCGACCCGGGCGCTCGCCCTCGCGGCCGTTCCACTCCTCGCCTGGCAGTGGTACGCCCCGGTGCGGGAGACCGCGAAGGGCGCCACCGACCCCAGCGGGCAGGCGGCGTACTTCGCGCCGCTGCTCGGGTTCCTCGAAGGGCGCGCGAGCGCCGCCGACCGCATCGAGATCCCGTTCACCCGCCTGCACTGGGAGGCCGTGCACGTCGCGCGGCGGTACCCGCTGGCGCGCGGCTGGTTGACCCAGCTCGACACCAAGTACCACGGCCTCTTCCATGGCACGCGCGACGAGCAGCTCACCGCGGAGACCTACCGGCGCTGGCTCCTGCACCAGGGCGTGCGGTTCGTCGCGGTGCCCGACGTGCCGCTGGATCCCAGCGCACGGGCCGAGGCCCGGGTGATCGCGACGCGGCCGGCGTACCTCCGGCCGGTGTGGCGCAACGCGGACTGGCGGGTCTACGAGGTCCGTGGCGGCGGGGTGCTCAGCGGCGCCGCGGCGCGGGTGGAGCGGCTGGGGCCGCAGTCGTTCACCGTCCGGATGCGCCAGGCGGGCGTCGCGCTGATCAAGGTGCGCTGGAGCCCGTACTGGACGATCGAGCGCGGCAGCGCGTGCCTCGCGGAGAGCACCCAGGGCTGGACCGTCATCCACGCGCGCAGTGCCGGCCGCGTCGTGGTCCGGGCGCGGTTCAGCGTGCGGCGGGCGGTCTCCCGCGGCCCGCTCTGCCGAGCCGCGGCTGGTTGACCGCCGTCACAAGCGGTTAACATGCCTGGCGCGCCATGTCCCCCCGCCTGCACCGGATCCAGGCGCGGCTGTTCCCGCAGGGCTACGTCGACCTCGCTCGGCAGCTCCTGCTCTTCGCCGCCGCCTACTACGCCTACCGCTACACCCGCGGGTGGGTCAACACGCCCGAGTCGGCGGCGATCGCGTTCGACAACGCGCGGGCGCTCATCGACGTCGAGCGCACGCTGAACGTCTTCGTCGAGCCCGGGCTGCAGGCCCTCGTGGCCGGCGAGGGCTGGATCGTCGACGCGGCGAGCTGGATGTACATCAACGCGCAGACCACCGTGACGCTCGGCTGCCTCGTGTGGATCTACCTCATGCGCAACTCGACGTTCTACTTCGTGCGGAACATGTTCCTCGCGGCGTTCTTCATCGCGCTGATCGGCTACGTCGTCTACCCGACCGCGCCGCCGCGGTTCTTCCCCGAGTGGGGTTTCCACGACACCGTCGAGGACTTCACGAACATCCCGCAGGACAGCGTCACCATCGACGCGCTCTTCAACCCGTACGCCGCGGTACCGTCGATGCACGTCGGTTTCTCCCTGATGATCGGGTGGCCGCTGGCGCTGCTGGCCAAGCGCCGTGCCGTGAAGATCTTCTGGGCGACGTACCCGCTGCTCGTCACGTTCGTCATCGTCGTGACGGCGAACCACTTCCTCGCCGACGCGTTCCTCGGTGCGCTCACCGCCGGCGCCGGTGCGCTGATCGCCCTGCTGCTCGCGCAGCTGCGTCCCGTGTGGGCGTTCCGCGGCGATCCCGACGCCGATCCGGATGCCGCGCCCGCACTGGCGCGCGCAGCCGAACCGGCCGCGGCCTAGGCTTCGCAGCTATGTCCTCCCCTGCCGAAGGAGCGCGGCCCCGGCCGCAGCTCATGAACGACCAGGTGCGCAACCGGCTCATCGAGTCGCGCCTGACCCCGAACGCCATCAGCCTCACCGGGCTGGTGCTCTGCGTCGTCGCCGCCGTGTTGGTCTGGCAGGAGATGTGGATCCTCGGCGGGATCGCGTTCATCGTCGGCTCGGTCTGCGACACGCTCGACGGGCGCTACTCGCGGATGAGCGGCAAGGGCACGCCGTTCGGCGCGTTCCTCGATTCGACGCTCGACCGCATCGAGGAGGGCATCATGCTCGCCGCCATCGGCGTGTACTTCGCCAGTGAGGCGAACGAGCTCGCGGTGTTCGGCGTCGTGGCGGCCGCGGTCGCGTCGCTGATGGTCTCGTACACTCGTGCACGCGCCGAGGCTCTCGGCGTGGAGTGCAAGGTCGGGTTCGGCAACCGCGCAGCGCGGGTGGCGATCCTCTCCGCGGGCATCCTCCTCTTCGGCATCGGCGTCGACGAGGCTCTCGAAGCCGCGGTGTACGTCCTCGCGGTGCTCGGAACCATCACGTTCCTCCAGCGCATCTTCCACGTCCGCGGGCAGCTCAACCGGCCCGTCACCGACGAAGCCGTCTGACCCGAGGTGTAACCGGACCCGCCGTGTGGGGTCCGTAAGGGCTGGCGCCGCCCCCGCCGGCCGAGCGTCCATCCCCCGATCTTTCTCAGAAGGGAAGTCCCCAGACAGCATGAGTGCAACGAACGGCTCGGGCCGCTACCAGCACGACAAGGTCCGCGTCGCGATCATCGGCGTCGGCAACTGCGCGAACGCGTTCGTGCAGGGCGTCTACCACTACCAGGACGCCGACCCCAATGAGGCCGTTCCCGGCCTCATGCACGTCGACCTCGGCGGCTACCACGTCAAGGACATCGAGTTCACGGCGGCCTTCGACATCAACAAGACGAAGGTCGGCAAGGACCTCGCCCAGGCGATCTGGCAGGACCCGAACGACACGATCAAGTTCACCGATCGCGTCCCGAAGGAGATCGGCGCGAAGGTCTACCGGGGCATGACGCACGACGGCCTCGGCAAGTACCTCAAGGAGAAGATCACGAAGGCGCCGGGCGAGACCGACGACATCGTGCAGATCCTCAAGGACACGAAGACCGACGTCGTCGTCTCCTACCTGCCGGTCGGCTCCGAAGAGGCGACCAAGTGGTACGTCGAGAAGGTCATCGAGGCCGGCTGCGGCTTCGTGAACTGCATCCCGGTCTTCATCGCGTCGAGCGACTACTGGGACAAGCGCTTCAAGAAGGCGAAGCTCCCGATCGTCGGCGACGACATCAAGTCGCAGGTCGGCGCGACGATCGTCCACCGCCAGCTGGCGCGCCTGTTCCACGACCGTGGCGTCGAGCTGCAGCGCACGTCGCAGCTGAACGTCGGCGGCAACATGGACTTCTACAACATGCTCGAGCGCGAGCGCCTGGAGTCCAAGAAGATCTCGAAGACGAACGCGGTCACGTCGGTCGCGGGCCTCGAGATGGAGAAGGACAACGTCCACGTCGGCCCGTCGGACTACGTGCCGTGGCTCACCGACCGCAAGTGGGCGCACATCCGCCTCGAGGGCAAGGCCTTCGGCGGCGTGCCGCTCATGGCCGAGCTCAAGCTCGAGGTCTGGGACTCGCCGAACTCGGCGGGCATCGTCACCGACGCCGTGCGCTGCTGCAAGCTCGCGCTGAACAACGGCATCGGCGGCCAGATCGACGGCCCGTCCTCGTACCTCATGAAGTCGCCGAAGAACCAGCGTCCCGATGACCAGGCCCGCCTGGACACGGACAAGTTCATCGCGAAGAACAAGAAGGACGACACGATCGCGAAGGTCGTCAAGAAGGCTGCGGCGACGAAGAAGAAGGCGCCCGCGAAGAAGGCGTAGCACCTCCCGGTGTCGCGGTTGTTCGGCGGCCCGCTTCGGCGGGCCGCCGTCGTTCTCAGAGCTCGCGCTCGTAGACGTACATGATCGGCCCGTCCGGGCCCTCGCGGTTGGTGAAGCCCATCCGCTCGTAGAGGGCCCGGGCCGCGGTGTCGTCCTCGCTCGTGCCGAGGTGGATGTAGTCGCCGCCCCGCGCGCGGACGGTCTCCAGGACCTCGTCCATCAGCGCCCGGCCGATCCCCCGCCCGCGCAGAGCCGGCACCACGTAGAGCTCGGCCAGGTAGCACTCCTGGCCCGCGCTCCACAGCGACGGCTGGAAGCGCAGGACGGCCAGCCCGTCCGGGCCGTCGCCCGCGAGCAGGACCACCGTGCTGCCCGTGGCGAGCAGCTCGCCGACCCGAGCGGCCAGCGCGTCCGGTCCCGGCGTGACGTCCTCGTACTCGGTGTTGAAGTCGTGCAGCAGCCGGCCGACGTCGGCGCAGTCCGCCGCGCCGGCCTCGCGAATCGTGACGGTCATGGGCGTGCAGTCTGCGGCAGGACTCAACCCGTTACGCCCAGATGCCGACGTCGCGAACATGAGCGATCTCGACGCCGTCCTCAAGCAGGCGGAGACAGACCGTGAGCGCCTCGACAGCGGCGCCATCGGTCCGTTCGGCCTGACCGCACTGGGCATCGCCGCCGTCGTCGGCGCGGGCATCTTCGTCACGACGGGCGTCGCCGCCAGCCAGTACGCCGGGCCTGCCGTGGTCATCAGCTTCGTCATCGCCGGATTCGCGGCCGCTGCGACCTCGCTGTGCTACGCCGAGATGGCCGCGATGATCCCCGCGGCGGGCAGCACCTACTCCTACGCGTACGCGACGTTCGGCATGTTCCTCGCGTGGGTGATCGGGTGGGACCTCCTGCTCGAGTACCTGTTCGGGGCGAGCACGATCGCCGTCGGTTGGTCCGGGTACTTCGTCAGCGCACTCGACAGCGCGGGCATCAGCCTTCCGCAGGACCTCACCGCCGCACCGTTCGGCGACAACGCGGGCATCGTCAACCTGCCCGCGGTCTTCATCGTCCTCGCCGTCTGCGGGCTCCTGGCGTTCGGCACGCGGGAGTCCGCCCGCGCGAACACGGTGATCGTCTCGCTGAAGATCGGCATCCTCGTGCTCTTCATCGCGGTCGGCGCCTGGTACATCAAGGACGCGAACTGGGACCCGTTCCTCCCCGCCAACCAGGGCGGCTTCGGCGAGTTCGGCTGGAGCGGCGTGCTGCGCGCCGCGGGCGTCGTGTTCTTCGCGTACATCGGGTTCGACGCGGTCTCGACCGCCGCCGCCGAGGTGCGCGACCCGAAGCGCACCGTCCCGATCGGGCTGCTCGCGACCGTCATCGTCTCGACGACGCTCTACGTCGCCATCGCGGGCGTCATGACGGGTATGGCGAGCTACAAGATCCTCGACGTCGCCGACCCCCTCAGCGCCGCGGTGCGGGCGGCCGGGCCGTCGCTGGACTGGCTGGAGGCGATGCTGTCGATCGCCGCGGTCGTCGGCCTCGCCGCCACCGCGATGGTCATCTTCTACGGGCAGACGCGCATCCTCATGCGCATGGCCTCCGACGGCCTGCTGCCCGACTGGATGGGGAAGGTCAGCGGCAAACACCAGACGCCGATCGGCGCCACGGCGGTCTGCGCCGCCGGCGGCGTGCTCTGCGCGGGGCTGCTGCCGATCACGGCGCTGGCCGACCTCGTCTCCATCGGGACCCTCTTCGCGTTCATCATCGTCTGCAGCGCGGTGCTCGTCCTGCGCCGCAAGCGACCGGACCTGGAGCGCCCGTTCCGGGTCCCCGCCCTGCCGCTGGTGGCGGGCATCGGCATCGCCGCGGCGCTCGGCCTCATCGCGACGCTGCCGGTGACGACGTGGATCCGGCTCATCGTCTGGCTGCTGATCGGCCTGGTCATCTACCTGAGCTGGGGCCGCGCGCACAGCCGGGCGCGGATGGCCTCGCTCAGCGACGGCTGACGCACGGGGCCATATCCTCCGGGGCGTGACCGCGCCGCTGGCCATCGCCCACGTCACCCCGTACGCGTGGGAGGACACCGACCATCCGGTGAACCGCCATGTCGCCGCTGTGACGGACCAGCTTGCGGCGCGCGGGCACCGCGTCCTCGTCGTCGCCCCGTCGCGGGACGGAGCCCGGGTGCGCGCCGACCGCAAGCTCGTGCGCACCGACACCGCCGCGCTCCTGCCCGCGCCCGGCGACGCGCCTCGCGCGATCGCGATCGGCGAGCTGCTCCCCGAGGTCAGCGCCGGACGCCGCCGTGCCGCGGTGCCCGTCGACATCACGCGCGCGATCGAGCAGCTCAACGACCACCTCGCGCTCGACGTCTGCCACGTCCATGAGCCGTTCGCGCCGTCGGTGTCCTCCGCCGCCCTGCGTCACTCGCGCGCCCTGAACGCCGGGACGTTCCACGCCCCCAGCGAGCGGCTGGTGTCCACGCAGCTGGCACGCCGTGTGGTCGAGCTGATCTTCGGCCGGCTCGACGCCCGGCTGGCCGGGTACGAGGCGACCGCGCGGCTCATGGACCGGTTCTTCCCCGCGTCGTACCAGGTGCTGAACCCCGGGACCGCGGTCCCGCCGCCCGGCCCGACGCGGATCGGCCCGGCGCGCATCGTCTTCGTCGACCGGGAGGAGCGCGCCGCGCTGCGCGCGTTCATCCGCGGACTGCGGCGCCTCGATCCGGAGAGCAGCTGGGAGGCGACCGTCGTCAGCGCCCGCGGCCTGTCGTCCTCGACGCCTCTGCGCGCCGACCTGAAGGCGAAGGTGCGCGTCGTCGCCCCGGACGACGGGGGCACGGCGGCCGCCGTGCGCGACGCGGACGTGGTCGTGTGCGCGTCCGAGGGCGCGCGGCCCGCGCCCGACGTCGTCCTCGCCGCGCTGGGCGCGGGCGCCATCCCGCTGGCCGCCGAGATCCCGGTGTACGAGGAGGTGCTCGCGCAGGGCGAGCTCGGCCTGCTCTTCACGCCCCGCGAGCCCGACCTGCTCGCCGCGCAGCTCGACCGCCTCGTCGGCGACAGCGCCCTGCGCAACCGCCTGCGGGCCGCCGCGGACCCGCTGCGGGCCGACGTCCTGCCGTTCACCAGGGTCACCGACCGCCTCGAGGGTGTCTACGAGGAGCTCGTCAGCCGGCGCCACGGGGATCGCACGAACCCCGCGGCGCGCAAGCGCGTCGGCGAGCGGCCGCGCATCGACGTCGACCTGCACATGCACACCGACCACTCGGGCGACTGCGCCACGCCCGTGGAGGTGCTGCTGGCGACCGCGCGCGACCAGGGCATCGGCGCGATCGCGGTCACCGACCACAACGAGGTCTCCGGCGCGCTCGACGCCGCCGAGAAGGCCAAGGACTACGGCGTGAAGGTCATCGTCGCCGAAGAGGTCAAGACCAAGGACCAGGGCGAGGTCATCGGCCTGTTCATCACCGAGAAGATCCCGCGCGGCATGACGCTGCAGGAGACGATCGCCGAGATCAAGCGCCAGGGCGGGCTGGTCTACGTCCCGCACCCGTTCGACCGCATGCACGCCGTGCCGGATTACGAGCACCTGCTCGACGTCGTCGATGACATCGACCTCATCGAGGTCTACAACCCGCGCGTCGCGATCGGCGCGTTCAACGAAGAGGCCCAGCGGTTCGCCGAGAAGTACCGCATCCCCGCGGCGGCCGGGAGCGACAGCCACGTCGCGGCCGGCCTGGGCACCGTGCGCAACCGGATGCCCGACTTCGACGGGCCCGAGGAGTTCCTCGCGGCCCTGAGCTACAACGAGATCACGACGAAGCCCGGCACGCTCCTGTACGTCCAGGCCCTGAAGTTCCTGGAGACCAAGGCGACACCTCCGGCCGCGCGCCGCGCGCGCAAGGCCCGACGGGTCAAGCGGGCGACACGCAACGGCTGATGCACCGGCAGGAGGAACACCCGCCTCCGTC
>JAEMQS010000065.1 GCA_016463765.1 Solirubrobacteraceae bacterium
GCCGCCCCGGCGATCACCGGGTTGAGCAGGCCGATCGCCGCCAGCGGGATCGCGGCGACGTTGTACCCGAACGCCCACGCGAGGTTCTGCTTGATCGTGCGCAGGGTCGCGCGCGACAGGCGGATCGCGTCCGCCGCGGCCCGCAGGTCGCCGGAGACCAGCGTGAGGTCCGACGCCTCGATCGCCACGTCGGTGCCGGTGCCGATCGCCAGGCCGAGGTCGGCCTGCGCCAGCGCCGGCGCGTCGTTGACGCCGTCGCCGACCATGGCGACGACCCGGCCCTCTGCCTGCAGCCGGCGGATGACGTCGGCCTTGTCGGCCGGCATGACCTCCGCGATGACCTCGTCGATGCCGACCTCCGCAGCCACCGCACGGGCCGTCGTTTCGTTGTCGCCGGTCAGCAGCACCGGCCGCAGCCCGAGCGCCTTCAGCGACGCGACCGCCTCGGCTGATGTCGGCTTCACCGTGTCGGCCACGACGAGCACGGCACGGACCTCGCCGTCCCACGCCGCCACGACCGCGGTGCGTCCCTGCGCCTCGGCGGCCTGCTTGGCGGCCAGCAGCGTGTCCGGGAGCTGGAGGCCCCAGTCGGCCATGAGCGACGGGCGGCCGACCTGCACGCCGTGGCCGTCGACGATGCCCTCGACGCCCAGGCCCTCGCGGTTTGCGAAGCCCTCGACCGCCGGCAGCGTGCCGAGTTCCTCGCGGGCGCCCCGGGCGATCGCCTGGGCGATCGGGTGCTCGGAGGCGTCCTCCAGCGCGCCGGCGATCCGCAGCACGTCCGCGCGGGTCGCCTCGCCCTCGGCGAGCACGACGTCGGCGAGCGCCATCTTGCCGGTCGTCACGGTGCCGGTCTTGTCGAGCACGATCGTGTCGACCTTCCGGGTGGACTCCAGGATCTCCGGCCCCTTGATGAGCAGGCCGAGCTGGGCGCCGCGCCCGGTGCCCACGAGGAGCGCGGTCGGCGTGGCCAGGCCCAGCGCGCACGGGCAGGCGATGATCAGGACGGCGACGGCCGCGGTGAAGGCGAACGTCGTCGTCTCGCCGGCGCCGATCCAGAACCCGAGGGTCGCGAACGCGAGGCCGATGACGACGGGGACGAACACGCCCGAGACACGGTCGGCCAGGCGCTGGACGGGCGCCTTGCCCGTCTGCGCGTCGGTGACGAGCTTCGCGATCTGGGCCAGCGCGGTGTCCGCACCGACCTTCGTCGCGCGGATGACGAGCCGGCCGCCGGCGTTCACCGTCGCGCCCGCGACCTCGTCGCCCGGCTGCTTCTCCACCGGCACGGACTCGCCGGTGAGCAGCGACTGGTCCACCGCCGACGTGCCCTCCTCGACGACGCCGTCCGTGGCGACCTTCTCGCCCGGGCGCACGACGAACTGGTCGCCCACGGCGAGCTGGTCGGCGGGGATCCGCCGCTCGGTGCCGTCCGCGTCGAGGATCGAGACCTCCTTGGCGCCGAGCTCGAGCAGCGCCTCGAGCGCCGCGCCCGCCCGCCGCTTGGCCTTCGCCTCGAAGTACCGGCCCGCGAGGATGAACGTCGTCACGATCGCGGCGGTCTCGAGGTAGATCTCGTCCTCGCCGGCTCCCCGCTCGGGAATGAGGTCGAAGGACATGCGCATGTCGTTCATCCCGGCGTCGCCGAGGAACAGCGCGTAGAGCGACCACAGCCAGGCGGCCAGGACGCCGACGCTGATGAGCGTGTCCATCGTCGCGGTGGCGTGCTTGGCGTTCGCCCACGCCGCGCGGTGAAACGGCCAGGCGCCCCAGAGCACGACGGGGGTCGCGAGCTGCAGCGACAGCCACTGCCAGTTGTTGAACTGCAGCGCCGGGATCATCGCGATGAACAGCACCGGCACGGACAGCAGCGCGCTGGCGATGAGCCGCCGCCGCAGGGGCGCCGTCTCGTCGTGGTCGTCGTCCTGGTCGGCCGTCGCGCTGCCGCCGTCTGACGGCAGCGCGGTGTCGTAGCCGGCGGCCTGCACGGCCGCGACGAGCTCCTCGGGGGCGACCGCGTCCGCGTCGTAGTCGACCGTCGCCTTCTCGGTCGCGTAGTTTACGGTGGCGGTGACGCCGTCGAGCTTGTTGAGCTTGCGCTCGATGCGGTTCGCGCACGACGCGCACGTCATGCCGGTGATCGGCAGCTCGACGTGGTCGGTCGTCGCCGGGGGCGTGGTGGTGCTCATGGCTATGCCACCTCCTGGGTGAACGCGACGGTCTGGACCTCGCCGTCGACCTGGAACTGCAGGAACAGGCGGTACGCGCCCGTGCTGGGGAACGTGGCCTCGAAGCCGATGCCGTCCCCGTGCTCGGTGGGGTGCACGTGCAGGAACGCGAGGTCGCCCTCACGCAGCGCGACAAGGTGCCCGCCCGCGCCGAGGTACGGCTCGGTGTCCACGGGGCGCCCGTCCTTGGTGACGGTGAACCGCAGCTCGGACTCCTGGCCCTGCCGTGTCGCCGGGGTGTCGAGGCGGACGTCGTAGCCGCCGTCGCTCACGGCGGTCGTCTGCGGTGCAGGCAGCGCGCGAAGATCTGCGGGGCCGTCGACGCGCAGGTCGGCGGCGAGCGTGACGGGCTCGTCGTCGTAGGAGAAGTCGGCGAACACGCGGTAGGAGCCCGCGTCGTCGAGGCGCACGTCGGCGCTCCACGTGCCGTCTGCCGCCATGGTCGGGTGCAGGTGCTGGAAGGCGGTGAGATCGCGGCGGGCGACGATGAGGTGCATACGCCGCTCGTGCTCGACGTCGAAGTCGCGCACCGCGTGGCCGCGCTCGTCGAGGATGCGGAAGCGCAGCTGCTCGGTGGCGCCGCGGCGCAGTTCGGGGGTGGCCAGCTCGACGCGCATCCCGTCGTCGGCGACCGCGAGGCCGCGGACGGGGTGGGCCTGCTGCTCTGCGGTGTGACCGGCTGCGGACATGTCGTCCTCCTTGGGGGTGGCGCTGGGGGGATCGATCGCGCCGCCGGCCACCGCGCCCCCGCCGAACAGGGCGGCGAGGACGGCGGCGTAGGCGGCGAGCTTCACGGGCGAGCTCATGACGAGACCTCGTAGCCGGCGTCGGCGACTGCACGACGGACGGCGTCGTCGGAGACGTCATCGCCGGTGACGGTGAGGCGGCCCGAGGCGAGATCGACGTCGACGGTGTCGACGCCGGCGATCTCGCCGACCTCCTCGCGGACGCTGCTGACGCAGTGACCGCAGGTCATGCCGGTGACGGTGTACTCGCGGGTCTCGCACATGGTGCTGCTCCTTTCGTATACCCGGAGGGGGTATAGGTTGGTGCGAGGCAACCTAGCAGATACCCCTGGGGGGTATCAAGGGGAGTACGGTCGCGATGTGGATTACCAGCAGATCACCTACGAGCTGGCGGACGGCATCGCGACGGTGACCCTCGACCGTCCCGAGCAGCTGAACGCCTACACCGCGCAGATGCACCACGAGCTCATCGACGCGCTCGACCGCTCTGACGCCGACGACCATGTGCGGGTCGTCATCTTCACCGGGCGCGGCCGCGCGTTCTGCGCAGGCGCGGACCTGTCCGAGGGCGCCGCGACCTTCGACTCGTCGTCGGCCATCGGCATCGACGCCTACGAGGACGGCGGCGGGCTGCTCACGCGGCGCATCTTCGAGAGCCGGAAGCCGGTGATCGCGGCGATCAACGGGTCGGCCGTCGGGGTCGGGCTGACGATGACCCTGGCGATGGACGTCCGGCTCGTCGCCGAGGGCGCGAAGCTCGGCTTCGTCTTCGCCCGCCGGGGGATCGTGCCCGAGGCGTGCTCGTCGTGGTTCCTGCCCCGGCTCGTGGGGATCTCGCAGGCGGCCGAGTGGGTGCTGACCGGCCGGGTCTTCGGCCCGGACGAGGCGCTGGCCGGCGGGCTCGTCCGCAGCGTGCACGCACCCGACGCGGTGCTCGATGCCGCCCGTGAGCTGGCGCGCGAGATGGCCGACGGCACGTCACCCGTGTCGGTGGCGATGTCGCGGCTGATGCTCTGGCGCATGCTCGGTGCGTCGTCGCCGGCCGAGGCGCACGCGATCGACTCGCGCGGGATCTTCGACCGGGGCCGGAGCGCGGATGCAGCAGAGGGCGTGACCGCGTTCCTGGAGAAGCGCCCGCCCGCGTTCCCGGACCGGGTGAGCGCGGACATGCCCGAGTGGTTCCAGCGCTGGCTGGACACCGGGGACCCGCGCTAGGAGGCGCCAGGTTTCGCCCGCGGTCGCGACGCTCTAGGGTCGGCAGGCATGAGCACCGGGCCCAGCATCCTCGTCGTCGCCGACCTTCACGCCCTCGCCGGCGCCGAGCACGACCTGCACGTCCTGCTCGACGACCTGGCGGCGGGTGCATGGGCGGAGCCTGGGTGCATGAGCTTCCGGGTCCTCGAGGGGGCCGAGCCGGGGGAGCACGTGATCCTCTCGAGCTGGATCGACGAGTCCGCGCTGACGGCCCACTACGGCACGCCGCACTACCTGCGATACCGCAGTGCCATCACACCGCTCCTGGCCCGGCCCAGCGACGTCGTGGTGCACCACGTTGCCGATTCGGTCCGGGCGATCGACCCCAACCCTCCGGAGCCGGGGCGCCTGGGCTGACGGCTGGACCCCGTCCAAACATCACAACGGACGTTAGGATGTTTCCATGGCCGTCTCAGATCGCTGCGAGCTGCTGTGCCTGGACCTCGACGTCGCCGAGGAGCTGCGGGCGGTGTTCCCCGACCCATCGGCGACCGATGGCCCTGCGGCCCGCGCGAAGGCGCTGGGTGACCCGACGCGCCTGGCGCTCGCCCTGACGCTCGCCCGGGCCGACGAGCTGTGCGTCTGCGACCTCGCGTGGATCAGCGGGCGGTCGGAGAACCTCGTGTCCCACCACCTGCGCACGTTGCGGACCGCCGGCCTGGTCACGAGCCGCCGCGACGGGAAGATGGTGCTCTACGCCATCACCGATTCCGCGCGGGAGCTTCTGGCCTGCGTGATGGCCGCGCGCGCATGAGCACCCACGCCGCCCCCGGCCGCGCGGGCGTCGAGGACCTCGCCCGCCGGGCGCGGATGCTGTCGTGGTTCAGCCTGGGCTACATGACGCTCGAAGGCGGGATCGCGATCCTGGCGGGCATCATGGCCGGGTCGGTGGCGCTCATCGGGTTCGGCATCGACTCGGCGATCGAGGGCTTTGCCAGCGGGGTCATCGTCTGGCGCTTCACGGGCGCGCGCGTGTTCTCCGAGGCGGCCGAGCGGCGCGCCCAGCAACTTGTCGCGGTGCAGTTCTTCATCCTCGCGCCGTACGTCGCCTTCGAGTCCGTCCAGGCCCTGGTGAACGCCGAACGCCCCGACGTCTCCTGGCTGGGCATCGCGCTCAGCGTGTCGAGCATCATCGTCATGCCGTACCTCGGCATCGCCAAGCAGCGGATCGCCGAGCAGCTCGGCTCGGCGGCGACGAAGGGCGAGGGCCGGCAGAACATGCTGTGCGCGTATCTCGCGGGCGCGCTGCTGGTGGGGCTGCTCGCCAACGCCGCATTCGGCGCGTGGTGGCTGGACCCGGTCGTCGGGCTGCTCATCGCGGGTGTCGCGGTGCAGGAGGGCGTGGAGGCCTGGAAGGGCGAGGGCTGCGGCTGTGCCTGAGCTCGCGCTGGTCCTCTATCTCGTCTATCTGGCGCTGGCCTTCGGGCTGCGCTCCTTCCTCCAGCGGCGCCGGACGGGGTCGGCCGGGTTCCACGGGGTCAGCGGCAGGCCCGGCTCGCCGGAGTGGCTCGGCGGCGTGCTCTTCGCCGTCGCGACGCTGGCCGGCCTGGCGGCGCCGATCCTGGCGCTGCTCGGGATCGTCACGCCGGTCGAAGTGCTCGAGGCGGGCTGGTCCGGGGTGCTCGGTGCGGCGCTCGCGGTCGTGGGCATCGCGTGTGCGCTGCTCGCCCAGCGCGAGATGGGCGCGTCGTGGCGGATCGGCGTCGACAGCGGTGAGCAGACCCGGCTCGTGACCGGCGGCATCTTCGGTGTCGTGCGCAACCCGTTCTTCGCCGCGTCACTCGCGGTCGCCTGCGGGCTCGTGCTCATGGTGCCGAGCGTGGTGGCGATCGGCGCCCTGATCGCGCTGGTGGTGGCGGTGGAGCTGCAGGTCCGCGTCGTCGAGGAGCCGTACCTCCTGGCCGCGCAGGGTGAGACCTACGCGGCGTACGCGCGGCGCACGGGGCGGTTCCTGCCGGGGGTCGGGCGGCTCACTGTGTGACCAATGGCTCGAACTCCGGCACCGCTCTATGTACCATCGATCCATGTCACATACAGCTGTCGCCTCACCCTGGCTCGACGGGCGCCCCGGACTGGCCGCCCAGGCCGCGGTGTGGCAGACCACGCTTCCCGCCGTGCGGCGCCGGGTCGAGACTGACGCAGCCGCCCTCGCCACGCCACGCCTGTGGACCGACACCATCGGGTCCCTGGCTTCCACGAGCTGGCGCATCGCCGGCGCCGCCGCCGCCCCCGACGCGCCGCTCGTCCTCATGGGCGCCGCCGCGTCCGCCGTCGGTCTGCCGGTCGCCCCGCCCGACGCCAGCCGCGGCACGATCGACCGGGCGGAGCGGCTCGTCCGTGCCGGCGGTCCCGCCTACATCAAGCTCGGCCAGTTCATCGCCAGCGGGCGCGGCCTGCTGCCCGACGAGTGGGTCGACGCGTTCGCGTGGTGCCGCGACCAGGCGCCCCCGCTGCGTCCCGGGGTCGCCGAGCGCGTGATCGCCGCCGAGCTGGGGCCCGACTGCCAGCTCGCCGAGATCGATCCCGAGCCCATCGCCGCCGGCTCGATCGGTCAGGCGCACCGCGGCGTGCTGCGCGACGGCACCGAGGTCGTCGTGAAGGTCCGCCGCCCGCGGCTGCGGCGCCGGCTGCGCGCCGACATCGAGACGATGGCCCTGGCCGGCGCGCTGGCCGAGCGCCTGCACCCGGCCGCGCGCACCGCCAATCTCAGCGGCTTCGTCGAGCTGTTCGCGCACCTCACGCTGGAGGAGCTCGACTTCCGCCTGGAGGCGCAGAACCTCGTCGACTGCGCACTGGCCTTCGAACAGGCCGGGCTGGACTACGTGCGCGTGCCGCGCCCGATCCCGGGGCTGGTCACCGAGCGGGTCCTCGTCATGGAGTACATGGACGGCGTCTCGTACGCGCACGCGCCCGCCGTCTACGGCACGGAGCTCGACGGCGAGCGGCTCGTCGAGCTGGCGATCCGCGGGGTGCTGGAGAGCACGCTCGTCCACGGGCTGTTCCACGGCGACCTGCACGCGGGCAACGTCCTCGTCGACGCCGACGCGAACTTCGCGCTCGTCGACTTCGGGATCTGCGGACGGCTGGACGTCGCGCAGCGCAGCGGGCTCGTCGCGTTCCTCGCGGCGTTCGCGACGGGCGACGCCGCGGGCCAGATCGCGGCGATGGCGCGCTTCGGCGCGATTCCGCCCGAGGCCGACCTGGCCGTGCTCACCGCGGCGCTCCAGGAGCAGGCCGACCGCCTCGAGCAGCGCGCCGACGGCGCGGTGACCTTCGACCGGTTGGGGGACACCCTCGGACGCGTGCTGCGGGTGCTCGCGGCGGGCGGGTTCCGGATGCCGAAGGAGCTCGTCCTGTTCTTCAAGAACCTGCTGTACCTGTCGGGCTTCACGGCGGGCATGGCGCCCGACGCCGACATCTTCCGCCACGTCGAGACGATCCTCGGTGAGCTCTGGGAGAAGCACCCGGAGGTGCTCGCCGCGGCGGCCTGACACATGCGCAGGTAGGCTCGCGCGGTGACCGACGCTCCACCGCCCGAGCTCACCGCCGACCAGGCCGACGAGATGATCGCCAGCCGGCCGTTCGTCGGTCTGCTGGTGCTCGCCGGGATCGTCGGGTTCGTTGTCTCATTCGCGGCGTGGCTGTTCCTCGAGGGCACGTACCAGCTCCAGCAGCTGCTATTCGACGAGCTCCCCGGCAGCCTGGGCCAGGACGGGGATCCAGCCCTCTGGTACCTGGTCATCGTCCTCGCGATCGCCGGGCTCATCGTGGCCTTTGCGGTCGCGCGGCTCCCCGGCAACGGCGGCCACGTCCCGGCCCACGGGCTGGCCGGTGGCGATCCCACGCAGCCGGTGGATCTCCCCGGCGTCATGCTCGCCGCGGTGGCCTCGATCGGGTTCGGCGTCGTCCTGGGACCGGAGGCGCCGCTCATCGCCTTGGGCACCGGCCTGGCGATCTACACGGTCCACCTCACGCGTCGCGAGGTGCCGCCGCAGGCGATGCTCATCATCGCGGCAGGCGGCAGCTTCGCCGCGCTGTCGTTCATCTTCGAGTCCCCGATCATCGCCGCGGTCATCCTCATCGAGGCCACGGGGCTGGGCGGCGCGCAGCAGCGCCTGGTGCTGCTGCCCGGGCTCCTCGCGGCGGGCCTGGGCAGCCTCGTGTCGATCGGGATCGGGTCGGTGACCGGGCTGAACACGAGCGACTACGCGCTCGGTCCGCTGCCGCTGCCGAAGTTCGCCGAGCCCACGGTCCCGGACTTCCTCTGGGCGGTGGTGCTGGCGATCGTCGTCGCGCTCGCGGTCCAGCTCATGCTCCGGCTCGGGCGCGAGACCGAACGGCTGGCGACCCCGCGCCCCTTCGTCGTGCTCCCGGTGATCGGCGTCGTCATCGCGGTCCTCGCCTTCGTCTTCGGCGCCGCCACCGATGAGTCGTCGGTCACCGTGCTGCTGTCCGGGCAGGACGCGCTGCCTGGGCTCGTCTCCGGTGCGGGTGACTGGCCGGTTGCGACGCTCCTGCTGCTCATCGCGTGCAAGGGGATCGCCTACGCACTGTCGCTCGGCAGCTTCCGCGGCGGCCCGACGTTCCCGGCCCTGTTCCTCGGCGCGGCCGCCGGGATCCTGGCCGCGGAACTCCCGGGGTTCTCCACGACGCCCGCCGTCGCGGTCGGCATGGCCGCGGCCACCGTCGCGGTCCTCCGGCTGCCGCTCTCCGCCGCGGTGCTCGGGATCCTGCTGACGGCCGAGGCGGGCGCCGGCGCGTCCCCACTCGTGATCGTCGGCGTGGTGGTCGCGATGGTCGTCACGCTGCGGTTCAGCCAGCGGGTCGAGCCCGCCACCTGAAACCGGGTCTGTCACCGACGCGACAGACGCCGTGTCGCGAGGTGTGTGGTCGGACGGGCGCGGGCGCGGGAGGGTGGAGATACCAACCGACCGAAGGAGCCCGTCATGTCCGCCCCCACCAACGCCCCCGCCGCCGCCGCTGATCTGCGCGAGCACCTGGAGGACCTCGTCGCTGAACGCGCGATCGCCTACCTGGAGGGCCTGAACGACCCAGGCTACGAAGCCGACCTGGACGACGAGATCATCGCCACCCGCAGCGCCTACGTGGGCGCTGCGGTGACTGAGATCGCGTCGCTGCGCGCGCAGCTCTCGGGCGCGCTCCAGGGCTGAGCTATGGCACCAGGGCCGCGACGATCCGCGCGATGCCGTCCACGAGGGCGTCGCGCGGAAAGCCCGGCGCGTCGAGGACGTAGCGCACCGCAAGGTGCCTGGTGCTCTGCACGATCATCCACGTCGCCTGCTCGAGGCGCTGGGGGTCGGTCGCGTCGCCGTGGATCGCCACCAGCTGGTAGGTGACGTCGAACACGCGCTGTTGCACGCCTTCGAGCACGACGGCCTGCTCGGCGGCCGGGACGCGATCGACGATCGCGCGCAGCAGCGAGGCGTGGCGCTCGAGCGCGTCGAGCACCGCGACCGTCACGGTGTGGGTTGCCGCGGCTGCGGGCTGCGCGAGTGACGCGCGCAGCGCGGGGGTCAGCTCGGCGGCGAAGTCCTCGACCAGCCGATGGCTGAGCGCCGTGACGATGGCGTCCTTGTCGTCGAAGTAGCGGTAGAGCGAACCCGGCGACACACCGGCCTCGCGCGCGATCCGGTTGGTCGACGCGCGCTGGTAACCGTCGTCGGCGAGCACGGTCGCGGCGGCGTCGAGGATCCGGTCGACCATCGCGCGCGAGCGGTCCTGCTGGGGCACGTTCCGTGGCGACACAAACGTGAATACTAGCTCACATATGTGTGGAATCGCCAATGTTCACGGGCGGGCAAACGCGAGTTGAACCTGAGCGATCACTCACGTCACGCTCCTGGTCGTGGAGACCTATC
Organism: Solirubrobacteraceae bacterium; assembly: GCA_016463765.1. Lineage (GTDB taxonomy): Bacteria > Actinomycetota > Thermoleophilia > Solirubrobacterales > Solirubrobacteraceae > Svornostia. The sequence continues at coordinate 10,108 of JAEMQS010000065.1, forward strand.
AGGACGAGGCCATCAGCATCACCCCGCGCGACGTGCAGTTCGACTGGGACGACCTGTCGCTGCACTACATCGAGGGTCAGCCGATCGCCACGCACATCACGAACGTCATGCACATCACCCTCCCGGAGGGGGAGCGGGCGATGGTGCAGGCGCTCTCCGACGCCCTGCCGCTCGTCAATGACGACCGCCTGCGCGACGAGATGATCGGGTTCATCGGGCAGGAGGAGATCCACTCCACCTCGCACGAGGACCTGCACGACCACCTCGACCGCCAGGGGCTCGACACCGGCCCGATCGTGCGCAAGCTCGAATGGCTCGTCGACCGCGCGTTCAACCGCCCGAACCTCAGGGGCCGCGCCCGTCACGCGTGGCTGTGCGAGCGCCTTGCGCTGTCCGCCGCGCTGGAGCACTACACCGCGGTCATGGGCCAGTGGGTCCTCGACGCCGACGCGCTCGACGGCGCGGTCCACCCGGTGATGCTCGACCTCATCCGCTGGCACGGCGCCGAGGAGGTCGAGCACCGCAACGTCGCGTTCGACGCCTACATGTACGTCGACGGTGGCTACTTCCGCCGCGCGCGCACCGGCGTCATGGCGAGCTTCCTGCTGCTCGGGATCTTCGCGTGGGCCACCGCGCACCTCTACCGCAACGACCCCACGCGGGGCGAGCAGCGCTTCTGGCCCTTCCAGCTCGTCGACGGCATCCGCAAGGGGCTCATCCCCAGCGGCGCGCACTTCTTCACGGAGATCCCCACGTACCTGCGGCGCGACTTCCATCCGTCGCAGATGGGCCCGCTGGACAAGGCGCTGCGCTACCTCGCGCAGTCGCCCGCCGCACAGGCCGCGGCGGCGCACTGATGCCCACGCAGGAGGTCGAGCTCGACGGCGTCGTCCGCGCGATGGCGCGCATGTTCGACGCCTACGAGCGGGTGTTCGCGGCGGGGCGGATCGGCCGGTCGGTCTCGCGGCCGCGCCCGGTCCGGCGGACCGGCTTCGACCTGCAGCTGCGGGTGGTCGCACGCGACGCGGTGGCCGACGACGTCGTCGCGCTGACGTTCGCGGGCCGCGGCGGGGAGCAGCTGCCGAGCTGGCATCCCGGGGCGCACCTCGACGTCTTCCTGCCGTCCGGGCGGCTGCGCCAGTACTCCCTGTGCGGCGACCCCGCGGACCGGGCGACGTACCGCGTCGCCGTCCGGCGGATCGCGGACGGCAGCGGCTCGCGCGAGATCCACGACGAGCTGGCGGTCGGCTCCGTCCTGCGCGTCCGCGGCCCGCGCAACGCGTTCCGGCTGGTCGACGCGCCGTCGTACCTCTTCGTCGCCGGCGGCATCGGGATCACGCCGATCCTGCCAATGGTGCGGATGGCCTCGGCGCGCGGGGTTCCCTGGCGGCTGGTCTACCTCGGGCGGTCGACGGCGACGATGCCGTTCCTCGACGAGCTCGCGGCGTGCCCCGGCGGTGACGTGGTCGTCCATGCCGACGACGGCGACGGCTTTGCGGATGTCGCCGCGATCCTGGGGGAGCTGCACGCCTTGCCGCCCGTGCCGGACCTCTACGTGTGCGGGCCACCCGCGCTGATGGACACCGCGCGGCAGCTCATGCGCGCGCTCGACCCGCGCACCCCGGTCTTCAGCGAGCGGTTCTCGGCGCTGCCGGTCGTCGGCGGCGAACCGTTCACCGTCGAGCTCGCGCGCAGCGGGCGGACCGTCGATGTCGCAGCCGACGAGTCCGCCCTGGCCGCGATCCGCCGGGTCCTGCCCGACGTGCGCTACTCCTGCCAGCAGGGGTTCTGCCGGACCTGCACGTGCCGGGTGCTCGACGGCGAGGTCGACCACCGCGACCGCCACGCGCTGCCCGACGCCGAGCGTGCCGACTCGATGCTGATCTGCGTCTCGCGCGCCGCCGCGGGCGAACGCCTGGTTCTCGACCTCTGAGGAGACTGTGATGTCCACCCCCCACCACGAGGTCGCCGTCATCGGCGCCGGGTTCTCCGGCATCGCGCTCGGCGTCGGGTTCCGGGAAGCCGGGATCGAGGACGTCGTCATCCTCGAGCGCGGCGACGACGTCGGCGGCGTGTGGCGCGAGAACACGTACCCCGGCTGCGCGTGCGACGTGCCGTCGGCGCTGTACTCGCTCTCCTTCGCGCCGAACCCCGACTGGAGCCGGACGTACGCGACCCAGCCGGAGATCTTCGACTACGCGCGGCGCGTCGCCCGTGAGCACGATCTCGAGCGGCACATCCGCTTCCAGACCGAGGTGACCGACGCGCGCTGGGACGCCGATGCGCAGTGCTGGCAGATCACGACGACGCGCGGCGCGCTGACGGCGCGGGTGCTGATCACCGCGCTCGGCCCGTTCGGCGATCCCAAGCTGCCGGACATCCCCGGCCGGGACACGTTCGCCGGCACGACCTTCCACTCGGCCCGCTGGAGCCACGACCACGAGCTGCGCGGCGAGCGGGTCGCGGTCATCGGGACGGGCGCGTCGGCGGTGCAGTTCATCCCGGAGATCCAGCCGCTGGTCGACCGGCTCACGGTCTTCCAGCGCACCCCGACCTGGGTGCTCCCGCGCATGGATCTGCGCGCGCCCGCCGCGCAGAGGGCGCTCTTCCGTCACGTGCCCGCAGCACAACGCGCGCTGCGTGGGCTCATCTACACGGTCATCGAGGGACTGGGCCTGGTCGGGTTCGTCGACGTCCGCTTCCGCGCGCCGTACGAGGCGGCGGGCCGGTTCCAGCTGCGCCGCCAGGTGGCCGACCCGGAACTGCGGGCCAAGCTCACCCCCGACTACATGCTCGGGTGTGCGCGGGCGGTGCTCGCCGATCGGTACTTCCCGGCGCTGGGCCAGCCGAACGTGCGCGTGGTGACCGACCCGATCGCCGAGATCACGCCCCGCGGCGTCCGGACCGCCGACGGTGTCGAGCACCAGGTCGACACGATCATCTGGGGCACCGGATTCGACGTGCCGCCCAAGCGCCACCGCGTCGTCGTGAGCCCGTCGGGCGAGACGCTCGCGGACACGGCCGCCGACGCGCGCTCGTACCTCGGCACGACGCTGCGCGGCTTCCCGAACCTGTTCACGGTCCTGGGCGCGTTCTCTGCGGGAGGCAACCAGTCCGCGCTCTTCATGATCGAGAACCAGGTCCGGTATGTCGTCGACGCGGTGCGGACGATGCGCGCGCAGGGGGTCGGCGTGGTCGAGGTGCGGCCCGAGGTCGAGGAGGCGTTCGTCGCCGAGATGCGCGAGCGCTCCGAGGGCTCGGTCTGGGAGACCGGTGGCTGCAACAGCTACTACACGGATGCGAACGGCCGCAACCAGGGCCTGTGGCCGAACTGGAGCTGGGAGTACCGGCGCCGGACCCGGACGTTCGACCTCGACAGCTACGAGACGACCCCGGTCCGGGAGCCGGCGCATGCGGCGCTCGCGTAGCCGGCTGGACCTCGACGGCGCGGCGTGCCTGCTCACGGGTGCCGGGCAGGGGATCGGGCTGGAGACGGCGCGGGCTCTGCATGCGCGTGGTGCGCGGGTGGCGTTGGTGGATGTCGACGGCGATCGGGCTCGCGCGGCGGCGTCATCGTTCGGCGACCGCGCGCTGGCGGTGCAGGCCGACGTGCGCGACCGCGACGGCATGGCGGCAGCGACGGCGCAGGTGGTCGACGCGTTCGGCGGGCTCGAGGTGGTCGTCGCCAACGCAGGGGTGACACCGGCGCGGGGAACGCTGCGCCGCCTGGATCCCGACGACTTCGACCGGGTGCTCGACATCAACGTGACAGGTGTCTTCAACACGGTGCGTCCGGCGATCGAACCGGTCATCGCGGCGGGCGGGCACATGGTCGTCGTGGCGTCGGTGGCGGCGATCATGCCCGGCCCGATGGGCTCGCCGTACATGGTCAGCAAGGCGGCGGCCGAGCAGCTGGGCCGCGCGCTGCGCCTGGAACTCGCGGCGCACGGCGCGTCGGCGGGGGTGGCGTACTTCGGCGTCGTCGAGACGGAGATGACGGCGGTGACGATGGACGCCGACCCGATCGCCGCGGCGCTGGGCGACCGGATGCCCTGGCCGCTCTCGCGGCGGATCACGGCGGCGCGGGCGGGTCGGGTGATCGCCGCGGGTGTGGAGCGTCGGGCGCCGCGCACGCTGGCCCCGCGCGGCTGGCATGCGATCACCGTCGGCCGGGGGCTGGTGCCCGCGGTCGTCGACGACGTGGTCGCGCGTGATCGCAGTCTGCTCGAGCTGGTCCGCCGGTCGGACGCCGGCGATGCTCAGGGCACGAGCGGTTCGCGATCGGAGCGCGACGGCGCGACCTTCGGTGCGGCGTAGCCGACGACGAAGAGCGACACCAGCGCGATGGCTATGATGAGCGTCATATGACGCAAGGTACGCGGGGTCCGGCGCCCGCGGTGTGAAGCTCCGCACAGTCCGGGGTACGCAGCTCTACGCACGATGGACCTTGAGACTCACACCGGGTTCCGGTTGACTCCTATGGATGGGTCGCGCTGCCTCGCTCGCCATCGCTGCGCTGCTGATGTTCCCGGCGTTCGCCGGCGCCCAGGCAGTGACGCGTGGGAGCTCCCTGACGGCGCCGGCCAACGTGCCGTTTGGCTGTGAGGCCAGAGTCTCGCTGCCCGCTCTCGGAAGCGACCAGTTCGTCCTTGCGCCGGCCGGCCTGCCGAGTTGCTCCTGGTGGTCAACCGGTCCCGCGGCGGCGGTCGGCGACCCGAACACGGGGTACGTCCCGACCACCGGCACCGTGACCAACGTCCGCGTGCGGTCCGGCCCGAACCCCGCGCCCCTGCGCCTCGTCCAGCTGCGGTCGGTCGCGGGCTGTTGCACGGTCGTCCGCCACACCGAGCCGTTCCAGCCGAGGCCGAACGACGTGACGCAGGTGACCGTCAACTGGCTGACCGAGGCCGTCCGCGACTCGGTCGCCGGCGTGAGTACGAACGACATCATCGGCTTCAGCGCGATGGGCGGCACCGGGACGTTGCCGATCAGCGACCAGGGTCCTGGCACGCACTCGCCGCAGGCGGCCTTCGCCCCGGGAGTCATGGGCGCCGGCTTCACGTCCCCGATGGGCCAGCCCGGCGCGCTGATCGCCGCCAGCAATGTCGGCGCGTACGGCTACGAGGTGCTGCTGCAGTACGACTTCGTGCCCTGCCCGGCGCTGAACAACGTTCCGGTCGCGCCCGGGACGCTGACCTGCCCGGGGCAGAACACGGTGACCCCACCCGGCGCGAACGCGGGGCCGACCGGGCCGCCGTCTTCGGGCGTCCCCGGCGTGAACCCGATCAGCTTCCCGCGCGGGTTCAACGCGCGCCTGCAGGGGATCAACGTGCCCCTGTCGCTGGTGTGCAGCCTGGACATCGGGTGCAGCGGCACGGTGCGACTGGCGCTGGCGCTCGGGGCGGGCGCGCGAGCAGCGAAGACCGTGACGCTCGGCACGAAGAAGTTCAAGATCAAGAAGGGCCGCCACCAGGTCAAGGTCAAGCTCTCGAAGAAGAACCGGGCGCGGCTGCGCAAGAAGAAGACGACGACGGTTACCGCGGTTGTGACCGTGCGTGGGCAGCCGACGCTGCGGACGAAGCTGAAGGTCCGCCGGTAGCGCCTCCACCACGCTGAACGGCAGATCCACGTTGCTAGAGCGACGTTGATCTGCCGGTCGCTGCGTTGTAGGGCGCCCCGCTTGTGCGCACGCCCCGGAACGACGAAGGGCGCCCGATGGGCGCCCTTCGCTCAGGCTTGGCCTGTCAGCTGGTGATCAGCCGCAACCGGTGTTGTTGCCGCAGCTCGGGCACGTGTAGCACGAGCCCGTCCGCTGCATCATGCCGCCGCACTGGCCGCACGCCGGGCCGACGTCGATGCCGACCATCCGGGCCGGGACGACCGGCGGGGTGTCGGTCATCGCCGCGGCGGCCGCCTTCGTCGTGGCCGGCTGCGGGGCGTGCGCCGCGGGCGCCGTCTCCGAAGCCGGGACCGCGCGGTGCGCCGGGTCGACCTGGACGCCACCGTTGCCGTTGGCCGGGCCGGCGGTGTCCGACGAGACGACGCTCATCGCCGTGTCCTCGGCCATCTTCCGGGCGCGCACCGCCGGGGTCAGGATGCCCAGGTCCTCCTGGGTGTCCGTGTCCAGGAAGCGGGACGCGAGCCAGCGCATGATGTAGTCCGGCAGCGACTTCGCGAACGGGATCTCGTTGTTCTGCGTGATGCCTTCGGGCTCGAAGCGCATGTACGAGAACTTCTGCACGAGGGTCTCGAGCGGCACGCCGTACTGCAGCGCGATCGAGATCGCCGTGGCGAACGAGTTCATCATGCCGCGGAGGGTCGAGCCCTCCTTGCCGATGTCGGTGAGGAAGATCTCCCCGACCGTGCCGTCCTCGTACATGCCGGCGGTGATGTAGCCCTCGTGCCCGCCGATCGAGAACTTGTGGGTGATCGACTGGCGCTCGCGCGGCATCCGGCGGCGCTGCGCGCCGGTGTCGGCGTTGACCGTCGGGCCCGTCACCGGCACGGCGGCGGGCGCCTTGGCGGCGAGCTCGGCGACGGCGACATCCACCGCGGCCTTGACCTGCGCCTGCAGGTCCTCCTCGGTGTAGACCGCGCCGGGGACGCCACCGTCGGCGTCCTTGCCCATCTGGGCGTCGGTGCGCAGGGCCTGCGCCGTCTTCGAGCCGTCGCGGTAGATCGCCAGCGCCTTGACGCCCAGGCGCCAGGCCTGCGTGTACGCGTCGGCGATGTCCTCGACCGTGACCTCCTGCGGCATGTTGACCGTCTTGGAGATCGCGCCCGAGATGAACGGCTGGACCGCGCCCATCATCTTGATGTGGCCCATGTGGCTGATCGCGCGGGCGCCGACCGCTACGTCGAACACCGGGAGGTGCTCGGCCGTGATGTGCGGCGCGTCGATGATCGTGCCGTTCGCGGTGATGTACTCCTCGATGTCCGCGATCTGGGAGTCCGTGTAGCCCAGCGTGTTCAGGGCCATCGGCACCGTGCGGTTGGCGATGGTCATCTGACCGCCGCCGACGAGCTCCTTGAACTTCACGAGCGAGAAGTCCGGCTCGACGCCCGTGGTGTCGCAGTCCATGAGGAACGAGATCGTGCCCGTGGGTGCGAGCACCGTCGCCTGCGCGTTGCGGTAGCCGTGGCGCTCGCCGAGTTCGACGGCCTGCTCCCACGACCGGCGGGCGGCCTCGAGCAGCGGCGTGTCCGTGCACGTCGTGTCCGGGATCGCGTACGACGCGTCGCGGTGCATCCGCATGACCTTGTTGTGCGGCTCGCGGTTCTCGGCGTAGCGCTCGTACGGGCCGATCGCCGCGGCGATCTTGGCCGACTGCGCGTAGGCGCGGCCGGTCATCAGCGCCGTGATGGCGGCGGCGGTACCGCGGCCGGCGTCCGAGTCGTACGGCATGCCGTTCGCCATGAGGAACGCGCCGAGGTTCGCGTAGCCCAGGCCGAGCTGACGGAACGCGCGGGCGTTCACGCCGATCTCCTCGGTCGGGTACGAGGACGGGCCGACGATGATCTCCTGCGCGAGGAAGATCACGTCGATCGCGCGCTCGTAGGCCTCGACGTCGAACGTGCCGTCCGGGCGACGGAACTTCATGAGGTTCAGCGACGCGAGGTTGCACGCCGAGTCGTCGACGTGCATGTACTCGCTGCACGGGTTCGACGCGTTGATCCGGCCGCTGACCGGGTCGGTGTGCCACTGGTTGATCGTCGTGTCGTACTGGACGCCCGGGTCGGCGCAGCGCCACGCGGCCTCTGCGATCTCGCGCATGAGCTCACGCGCGGGGATCGGATCGCCGATCGGCTCGCCGGTCTGGCGGGCGATGAGGTGCCAGTCCTCGTCGTTCTCGACAGCGCGCATGAACTCGTCCGACACGCGGACCGAGTTGTTGGCGTTCTGGTACTGGATCGACGTGAAGCCGTCACCGTCGATGGACATGTCGAAGCCGGCCCGCGCCAGGGCCTCGGCCTTGTCCTCCTCCTTGGCCTTGCACCAGATGAACTCGCGGATGTCCGGGTGGTCGACGTCGAGGACGACCATCTTCGCCGCGCGGCGCGTCTTGCCGCCCGACTTGATCGTGCCGGCCCAGGAGTCGGCGCCGCGCATGAAGGAGACGGGGCCCGAGGCCGTGCCGCCCTTGCTCAGCGGCTCCATCGACCCGCGGATGTTCGACAGGTTGATGCCCGAGCCGGAACCGCCGCGGAAGATCTTGCCCTCGCGCGTGTTCCAGTCGAGGATCGAGTCCATCGTGTCCTCGACCGAGAGGATGAAGCAGGCCGAGCACTGCGGGTTCTCCTCGAACCCGACGTTGAACCAGACGGGCGAGTTGAACGCCGCCATCTGGTGCAGCAGCAGGTAGGTCAGCTCGGCCTCGAAGGCGTCGCCGTCGTCGGCCGTCGCGAAGTACCCGCGCTGGCGGCCCCAGTCGGCGATGGTGCCCGCGACGCGGCCGACCATCTGCTTGACCGAGCGCTCGCGAGACGGCGAGTCCAGCTGCCCGCGGAAGTACTTCTGGGCCACGATGTTCGTCGCGTTCTGCGACCACGTGCTCGGGAACTCGACGTCCTTCTGCTCGAAGGCGACGCGATCGCCGTGTCCGATCTTGGCGTCGCGGATCTCCCACTCCACCGTGTCGAATGGGTGCACTCCAGGCGTCGTGAAATACCGACTGATCGACAGCGCCTGACCGGGCTGCACGTCATCCATGAGGGCTGTCTGCGGTGTGCTCTCCATCTGCTTCCTCTCCCGAACTGATCGGACTCCCGCGCTCTTGAGCGGGGGGGAAATGCTGCCGCTGCCATCGGTCGGAACGCCTTTTGCCTGCTCGTTCCGGTATAGGCCGAATTTCGGGGCGCGGCGAGCGCTCCGACTCCATCCATTCTAGGGC
>JAEMQS010000066.1 GCA_016463765.1 Solirubrobacteraceae bacterium
GGGGTGGTGAGGTCGGACACCCGGCCGGCACTCCAGCGGACGGGCCACGCGTGGTCGACTCAATCACCGCGAAACGCTCAATACGCGCAAGAATCGAATGCAGGACGTCAGTCTGGCGGCGAAATCATTTGCTGTAACGGCGTTCTGGCCTCTATCGTCGAGGCATGCTGGCTCCCGACGAACTCGACGGCACCGACCTGGAGATCCTTCGGCTCCTCGAAGAGGACGCGCGCCGATCGCTGGCCGACATCGGGCGCGTCGTGAGCCTGTCAGCGCCGGCGGTCAAGCGGCGGATGGATCGCCTGGAGGAGCTCGGCGTCATCACCGGCTACACGATCACGGTCGACCACGCGCTCCTCGGCCGCCCGCTCGAGGCCTTCGCGGAGCTGCGGTTCACCGGCACGACGAAGGTCGACGACATCGCCACGATCGCCGACGGTCTCCCGGAGGTGCGCACGGTGTTCACCATCGCCGGTGACCCCGACGCGCTCGTGTGGATCCGCGTGCGCGACGTCCAGGACCTCAAGCGCGTGATCGATCAGCTGCGGCGGACCGGCAAGGTCGTCGGCACCAAGACGCTGATGGTCCTCGGCACCTGGTCGCCGCGCAGCCCGGGGCGGGGCCCCCGGGCGTGACGCGGGCCCGGCGCGATCAGGCCGGCACCGCGGTCCTCGGGGCGGCGCCGGCGACGACGCGGTTGCGCAGGCGCCCGATCCGGTCGATCTCCAGCTCGACCGTCTGGCCCGGCTGGATCCAGCGGTCGAGCTCCAGGCCGCAGCAGCCCGGCATCGTCCCCATCGAGATGACGTCACCGGCATCGAGGCATTCGCCCCTGGATGCGTAGGCGAGCATCTCGCCGATGTCGTGCGCCGGGTTCGCGGTCGAACCCTCGCACCACACCTCGCCGTCGACCCGGACCCGTCCGGTCGCGAGCTTCCAGTCGCCGAACTCGTCCGCCGTCACGATCTCGCTGCCGATCGAGTTGGCGAACGTCTTGGCCTTGACCACGGGCCCGAACGCGTTGTGCCTCGCGTCCTCTGCCTGCACGTCCCGCGCGCTCCAGTCGTTGAGGATGAACCATCCGCCGATCGCCGCGCTCGCCTCCTCGGGCGTCGCGTCGGCGATCGGAGCGCGGAGCACGCATGCCAGCTCGAGCTCGAAGTCGAGCGCCTCGGTGTGCGACGGCCACCACATGTCCTGCCCGTCGGCGAGGACCATCGAGTGGTTGCCGACGTAGAAGCTCGGCCGAGTCCAGAAGTGCCTGTTCGGCTTGAGGGCCGGGAACGTCCGGCCGGTCCTCTCGAACGTCCGCACCGCCGCCCACATCACCGGCGGGAAGAAGTTCTTGACCAGCATCCGGCTCGAGGCGGTCCAGTGCGACTCCCAAAGCGTGAACGCCCGCATCGAGCGCGGGGTGAACGGCAGCCCCGCCGTCGACGGATCCACCGCGAGTTCGGGCTTGTCGGCGACGGCGCTGACGAGCGCCGCCGCCTGCGCCCGCACGCCGTCGTCAGCCCGCAGGAACGCCAGGGCGTCCACGGACGCGGCCGCGAGCTGCGGGTCGTCATTGCCGGCCGACGCGAGCGCGCGGCCCAGCCCGATCCAGGTGCCCTCGTGCTCGATCAGCGTGCCTTCGGAGGTCGTTCTCAGGTGCATGGCGATGGTCCTCTTTCGTTCACGCCGTCTGGAAGCGCGGGCTCAGGCCCGGGGTCTGCTCGGGCAGCGGGCGACCGAACATCGGGCCCATGAGCGCGGCGAGCATCAGGTCGCCGGTGACCTCGACGCGGCCGTCGAGCGCCATCGTGCCCGGGTCCGCCTCACCGGAGGAGATCCGGATGAAGTCCGTGACGCGGAGCTTCAGCGTCACCGCCGGGTCCTGACTGGTTCCCGCCCGCGGGGTGGCCGAGCTCGGGTCGATGTGCATCGTCCACGGACGCACGGTGCCGTCCTGGCGACGCAGCTCGTACAGGATCTCGCCGGTGAACCCCTCGGCGACCTCGGGCACGTACATCTTCGCCATCCCGGTGAAGATCGCCCGCAGCCCGGGGCCTCGGCCCAGCGTGCGTTCGAGGACCGCGTCGCTCAGGTGGGACGTCGCGGCGGCGAACCCGGTCTCAAAGGCCTGCGTCGCGCGGGTCGCCAGGGTGTCCGGTGCCGGCGGGCCGGCCGGCGGGTTCAGCCGCGGCGCGTAGGCGGCGGCGCGGGCCTTGCGATGGATCTCCTCGAAGGCCATCCCGTCGGCGAGGTCCGCCGCGGGCAGGTCGGGATTGACGATCGCGCCGATCGGGTCGGACTGGAAGTCCGGCGAGGTGCGGATCCACTCCGACGAGGCCTCCCAGTCACCGAGGCAGTCGACCTGCAGCTCGACGCGGTTGCCGTCGGGGTCGACGTAGTAGTAGGAGAGGGTGAGGCCGTGGTCCAGGCAGATCTCGGGCTCGATGCCGACCTCCTTGAGCCGGAGATAGGTGTCGTTGAGTTCCTCGAACGACGGGTACTCGAACGCGGTGTGGTGCATCCCGGTGCGGTTCGCCGCGTCCGGGTCGTCATGGAAGCCGGGGAACGCCATGAGCGCGATCCGGTGGTTTGCCTCGTCGTTGGACAGCCACGCGGCATGGTCGTAGCGGTACATCACCTCGGCGCCGACGACCGCGCTGTACCAGTCGATCATCTCCTGGAGTCGCGTCGTCTTGAGGTTGACGTGGTGCAGCGTAGGTCGGTGGATGGCGGTGATGGTGTGCTCCTTCTCTGAATCGGTGGCGATGTGCGGGTTGGCGAGGATCTGCGCGAGGGCTGCTGAGAGCTGCTGCAGCGGCGCGCGTCCGGCATCGCGGCTGCGGAATGCGACGTGGCCGTCGGGGCGCACGAGCACGGCGCCGTCGGCGTCCACGCCGAAGAGACGTCGGAACTCCGCGCCGTTGCCGCTGACGTCGCGGCCGAACGCGTAGGCGTCGATCATCCACGAGCCGCGGCGCGTGCAGTCCTGGGTGAAGATCGTGCCCATCGGGCTGGTGGTGGCCGCGGCGGTCGGGACGAGCTGGGCGAACCTGTTCAGTGCCCCGGTGGCGCTGGTGCTGCTGCTCGTCGCCCTCGTGCTCACGGTCGGCTTCACCGAGGAGCTGATGTTCCGGGGGACCGGCCTGGAGATGTTCCGCCGGATGGATCTCACCGAGGGCAAGGTCGCGCTGTACAGCTCGGTCGTCTTCGGCGCGGTCCATCTCAGCAACGCGCTTGCGACCGGAGTGGGCGCGATCGGGCAGGCGGCCGCGGTCTCGTTCTCGGGCTACCTCTTCTACCTCACCCGCCGCAGGGCCGGTCTGATCTGGGTCGCGATGGTGGTCCACGGCTCCCAGGACTTCGTGATGCTCTCGGGGCAGATCGGCCCGGATCCCGAGCAGTCGCCTCTGTCGTTGCTGGTGGTCCTGGTGATGATCGCCCTCGCGATCCTGCTGTGGCGGCGACGTGACCGCATCGAGCTCGAGCCGGGCGTGGTTACGGGAGCAGCCGCTCCAGGCCGTCGAGGATGAGGTCGAGGCCGAAGAGGAACTCCGCGTCGTAGTCGTAGCCGGCCTCGGCGACGTGGCCGCCGACGACCTCGACGAGGTGCGGGAGCTCCGACAGCGCGTCGGCGTAGTCCGTCATCTGCTGCCGCGCCACCGCGGCGAAGTCCTCAGGCGACTCGGGTGACATGTCGGTCTGCTGGAGCGCGAACCCGTAGATGTAGGCGTCCTGGACGGACATCGCGTGGACCGTCATCTCGAGGGAGAAGCCGGCGGCGCGCAGCGTTCCGAGGACGGCGTCGTGCACCTTGAGGTTCGACGGTCCGTGGTTGGAGCGTCCCTCCATCTCGCCCACGGCCCATCGGTGGCGCAGCAGCGCGGCGCGGGTCGAGACGGCGCGCTTGCGCAGCTCGGCTTTCCAGTCGCCGCCGGGGACGGGCGGATCGATCTCGGCGAAGACGAGGTCGATCATGCCGTCGAGCAGGTCGTCCTTGTTCGCGACGTGGTTGTAGAGCGACATCGCCTCGACCCCGAGCTCCTTGGCGAGCTTGCGCATCGTGAGGTCGCCCGCGCCGCGCTCGTCCGCCAGCGCCATGGCGGCCCGCAGGACCCGCTCCCGTGACAGCGGCGGTCTGGTCGTCGAACGGCTCTTGGTGGCGGGTGGCACGGCGGCTCTCCTCGGGTGGTTCGCATGGGCGCCCTTGACAAGCTTACAGCGTAAGTGTAGACCTTCCTCGCATCGACTTACACCGTAAGTCTCACGAACGAGCGAAAGGACACTCCCATGCACCGGCGCACCACGATGGCCTCCCTCACCCGGTGGGTTCTCGGCCACAAGAAGACGGTTGTCGCGCTCTGGATCGCGCTGACGGTTGCGGGCATCGCGGCGATCGGGCCGGCGGACAGGTCGCTGGAACAGCAGTTCTCGATCCCCGGTGGAGCGGCGTTTGCTGCCAACAGCGAGATCGTCGAGCGGTACGGCAGCGGCGGCGACGCGGCGCCGCTCGTCCCGGTCGTCTCTCTTCCCGCGGGCCAGACCGTCGATTCCCCGGGCGTCCGCGCCGACCTGGCGGCCGCTCTGCGCGAGATCGAGGCCGCGGTGCCCGGCTCGCGCGTCGCCTCATATGCGTCGACCCGCGACCGGGCGTTCGTCTCCGACGACGGCCGAACCACGTTCGCCCTCGTCGCGATTCCCGGAAAGGGCGGGATCGACCCCGGTCAGGCGGAGGCGCGCGCGGCGCAGGCCGCCGTCGCGGGGATGCGCGTCGGCGGTGCGCCGGTGCGCGTCACCGGGCTCGACGCGCTGCGTGCACCCGTCAGCGCGGGGACCGAGGAGAGCTCGAGCCTGGCCCTCGAGGCGACGATCGCCGGCGGTGGCGCGCTGCTCGTGCTCGCCTTCACGTTCGCGTCGTGGATGGCGTTCGTGCCCGTGCTCATGGCGATGGTCGCGGTCCCGGTGACCTTCCTGGCGGTGTGGCCGCTGGCGAACGTCACCGGCGTGTCGGTGATCGTCAAGGTCCTGATCGCGCTGGTCGGGCTGGCGATCGCCATCGACTACGCGCTCCTGGTCGTCGTGCGCTGGCGCGAGGAGCGTCAGCGCGGAAAGGACGGGGAGGCGGCGGTGGTCGCCGCGATGGATCACGCGGGCCGCGCGGTGGTGCTCAGCGGCTCGACGGTCGCGATCTCGCTGCTCGCCCTCGTCGCCCTGCCGGTGCCGTTCCTGCGCAGCATCGGGATCGCGGGCATGCTCATCCCGCTCGTCAGCGTCGCGGTGGCGGTCACGCTCCTGCCCGTCGTCCTGGCGACCGTGGGGCCGCGGCTCGATCGTCGCCATGCGCGCCGCGAGGACCACGCCAGCCGCGCATGGACGGCCTGGGCGCAGATCGTCGTGCGGCACCGCTGGAGCGCGGCGATCCTCTCGGCTGCGGTGCTCGGTGGCCTCGTGCTGGCGGCGTCGACCATCCAGCTCGGCAACCCGCAGGCCGAGTCCCTCGCCCAGGCGGGCCCCGCGCGTGCCGCGCTTGACGACCTGGAGCGCGCGGGCATCGGGACCGGTCCGTTGTCCCCGTTCGACGCACTCGCCCGCACGAGCGACCCGCGCGCCGTCGTCGCGGCGCTCGAGGACGTCGAGGGTGTCCGGGGCGCCGTCGCGCCCGTCGACTGGCGGCAGGCGGACGCGTCGCTCGTCGCTGTCATCCCGACGGCTGACGGCAACTCACCCGACGGGCGGGCGACCCTCGATCGGGTCCGGGAGGCTGCGGGGCCGGGCGTCGCGGTGGGCGGTGAGGCCGCCCAGAGCGCGGACTTCCTCGACTCCGTCTACGGCAACGTGCCGCTCGTGATCGCCCTGATCGCCGGCCTGACGTTCCTCGTGCTCGCCCGCGCCTTCCGCTCGTTGATCATCCCGCTGAAGGCCGTGCTGCTGAACCTGCTGTCGGTCGGCGCCGCGTGGGGACTCATGGTGCTCGTCTGGCAGCACGGCTGGGGCTCGGACGCGATCTGGGGCATCGAGGCGACGAACGCCATCAACGTCGAGATGCCGATCGTCGTCTTCGCCTTCCTGTTCGGCATCTCCATGGACTACCAGGTGTTCATCCTCAGCCGGATGCGCGAGGCGTACGACTGGACCGGGTCCACCGACGCGGCGGTCATCGAGGGCATCGGCCGGACGGGCCGGCTGGTGACCAGCGCGGCGCTGATCCTCGGACTGGCGTTCGTCGCCATGAGCATGGGGCCGGGCACCGAGGTCAAGATGTTCGCCACCGCGCTGGGCGGTGGCATCCTGCTCGATGCCACGGTGGTCCGTGGGGTCTTGGCGCCGGCGCTGGTCGCGTTGCTGGGGCGCTGGAACTGGTGGATGCCGGCGGGCGCGGCGAAGGTGCTGCGGATCGAGCCTCGGGTGGTGCCGGCGACCTAGACTCGGCGGGATGGCCCGGCTGCCCGACGGCGATCCCGCTCCGCCCGACGGCGCGCTCCCGTCGGGCGCGCTCGCCGGGCTGCGCGACGCGCCGTTCGGGGTGTACATCCACGTCCCGTTCTGCGCGTCCCGCTGCGGCTACTGCGACTTCAACACCTACGTCCCGGGCGAGGGTGGGGCAGAAGCCGTGGCGGGGTACGCCGACGCGCTCATCGCCGAGCTCAGGCTCGCCCGCCGCGTGCTGGGCGACGACGCCCCCGCCGCGGCCACGGTCTTCTTCGGCGGCGGCACGCCCACGCTGCTGCCGCCGGAGGAGCTCGCCCGCATCCTCGCCGCGGTCGGCGAGCACCTCGGCATCGAGGACGGCGCGGAGATCACGACCGAGGCCAACCCCGAATCGGTCGGTCCCGCCGAGCTGACGGCGCTGCGGGAGGCCGGCTTCACCCGCATCTCGCTGGGGATGCAGAGTGCGGTGCCGTCGGTGCTCGCCACCCTGAATCGCCAGCACTCGCCCGGCCGCGCCGCACAGGCCGCCGCCGACGCGCGCGCCGCCGGGTTCGACCAGGTCAGCCTCGACCTCATCTACGGCGCGCCGGGCGAGACGGCCGCCGACTGGGAGACGTCGCTGCACGCCGCGACCGCCGCGCGGCCGACGCACGTCAGCACCTACTCCCTGGTCGTCGAGCCCGGCACGCTGCTCGCCGCGCAGGTCCGTCGCGGCGAGGTCCAGGTGCCCGGTGAGGAGGTCATCGTCGAGCGTTTCGAGACCGCCGACCGCGTGCTCGCCGCCGCCGGCTACGACTGGTACGAGACGTGCAGCTGGGCCGTCGACGAGGCCGCGCGCTGCCGCCACAACCTCGGGTACTGGTCGGGCGGGAACTGGTGGGGCGCCGGGCCCGGAGCCCACAGCCACGTCGGTGGTGTCCGGTGGTGGAACGCGCTGCATCCCCGCACCTGGGCCGCGCACGTCCAGGCGGGGACCTCTCCTGCCGCGGGCCGGGAGACCCCGGACGACGACGCGGTGCGGCTCGAGCGCGTGATGCTCGGGCTGCGCCTGCGGGACGGGATCGCACTCGAGGTGCTCACACCGAGCGGGCGCGCCGCGGCGGCGCGGCAGCTCGACGAGGGACTGCTGGACCGCGAAGCCCACGCAGCGGGCCGCGCGGCGCTGACCCAGGCCGGGCGGCTGCTCGCAGACCCGGTCTGCGTCGCCCTCGCCGCCTGACCTCGACGCGAAACGCCCGACTATCGGGCACTTGGCGTCGAGCATGGCCCGTCCCGGCCATCTTCGCCCGAATGGCCGGTCTCGCGGATGGCACCGCGTCCCAGCGATTGGAGACTGCGAGGCGTCAACCACCACCCGAAGGGACGCGCCATGTACACCGCCTCTACCAACCACCGTCGTTCACTGCTCGCCGCGCGTCAAAGGGCGCGTGCGGACACACCACACGCCGGGGTGCGGCGCCGCGCGATCGTCTTCGCGGCCCTGCTGCCCGTCGCCTTCGCCGCGGCGGCGCCGACCGCCGCCAACGCGGCCGACGTGGGCATGTCGGGCTCGGTGCTGTTCATCAACGAGTCTCGCGCCAACGAGGCGAACCGCATCACCGTGAGCCCGTTCGGCGCCGGTCGCGTCATCGTCTCCGACACCGCCGGGGAGACCGGGGGGTCGGGATGTCGCGTCTTCAACGGCGACATGGACTGTCCGACACCGCAGTCGGTGCAGGTCGTGACCGGCGGCGGCGACGACCGCGTCGAGTACCGCGTGTCGGCCGGCGGCATCGTCCACCTGGGCGATGGCAACGACCAGATGGTCGGCGGTGAGCGCGAGCGCATCGGCCAGATGCAGGAGGTGACCTACGCGGGCGGGGGCGGCTACGACGTCCTCTACTACGTGGGCGCCGACCAGGGCGTGACCGTCGACATGGCCGATCGCAAGGCCGAGGACGGTCGTCCCGGTGACCGCGAGAACGTGATCGAGGACTTCGAGTTCCTCTACGGCTCGGAGCATCGCGACACGCTGCTCGGCACGCCGGGCGCGGACTCCATCGCGGGCTTGGGCGAGCGCGACCTCATCGCGGGCGGCGGGGGCGACGACATGTTCTACTCGCCGCTGCGCGACGGCGCCGACGACTACCACGGCGGCCCCGGCTCGGACACGATGGTCTACATCGGTCGCACCCAGCCGCTGAACGTCAGCCTCGACAACACGACGAACGACGGCGAGGCCGGCGAGTTCGATCTCGTGCGCTCGAACGTCGAGAACATCATGGGCGGCAGCGGTGCCGACACGCTGAACTCCTTCAGCGCGTTCAGCCGGCTGGAGGGCTTCGGCGGCGCCGACACGCTCATCGGCGGCGACGGTCCGGACACGCTCATCGGCGGGACCGGGGCGGACAACATCCAGGCGGGCGCCGGGGCGGACGTCGTCGACGCGCGGGACGGCGGTCCCGACGCGATCGACTGCGGCACGGAGAAGGACACCCTCACCCGTGACGCGGCCGAGGGGATCACGCGCAGCTGCGAGCAGGTGGCTGTCGGCGTGCTCCGTCTCGCCGACCGCACCGTCACCGCCAAGGACGGCCGGGCCACCGTCGAGCTCCGCTGGCGCCACCCGCGCGACTGGCGCAGTCTGAAGGGCGTCACGGTCCGGGTCCTCGAGAAGGGCGTCCCGGTCGGCAAGGTCACGATCGACCCGGCCGGGCAGCGCGTGCGCGCCGAGGGCGCTGTGACGGTCGGGCGCAAGGCCGCGAAGGTCACGCGCAAGGGTAAGGACGTCACCGCTCGGGTCACCCTGGGCCTGAAGGAGACGTCGGCCAAGCGCCTCACCGTCGAGGTCGAGGCCGCCGACAAGGACGGTCGCCGGCAGCTCGTGCGCGGCGCGGGCAGCATCGCGATGGGCTGATGCACGCGATGGGCGGGGCCGCGCCGTGACGCGCGGTCCCGCTCAGTCGAAGCTGGGGAAGAACCCCACGGTGCAGATGCCGTAGGTCGTGCCGGCAACCGGCCCGGGGAGCGTGGGCAGGCCGAACGAGGCCTGGCCGTCGCCGCCGAAGGCAGGACCCAGGAGGGCGTAGAGCGCAGGGCTCTGCCAGATGGCGAGTATGCGGCCGTCAGCGGGCGCGTACCCGATCGAGAGTGCCCCGGTGAACGGTGTGAGCTGGCCCATCGTGCAGGCGTACTGGTTCTCGCCGACTGCGGTTCCGCTGGCGCACCGGTACCACCCCAGGCCGGGCGCCGGGGACGGGATGTCCGGCCGTGCGATCCAGTTCGACGCCGGTTGCCTGAGGAAGAGGGCGAGCGCGCCGTCCGAGCACTCCAGGTCCGGTCCGCCGCTCGAGTCGAGCGGGTACTCCCCGAACTGGCAGACGCCGTAGGACATGCCGGCCGGCGCCGTAAGACGGGGAAGCCGGAAGGTCCCTGCCGGTGCAGCACCGAACGTCGTGCCGAGGACGCTGAACAGCCCTGGGTTCAGCGCCATCGAGAGGGTCGACCCGTCCGCCGGCAGCACGTCGGTCACGCGGCGTGGCGTCGCCATCAGCACGATCCCACCGACGTAGCAGTCGCCGCCGCGGCCGACCCCGCCGTCGTCCTGGCCGTCGTCGATGAACAGCGCGGCCTCCCCGAACCGGCGCGGGATGCGGTCGTCGACCCTCGGGCCGTGATGGGCGAGGCCCGGTGACAGTGAGCTCAGGGTCGAGACCGTGAAGCGGACGGTGCCGGTGCGCGCGCTGTAGCGGGGCTGCCCGAGTTCGAAGGCGACGGTGTCGGCGCCATCGCGGCCACCGGGGAGCGTCACCACGGCGTTCGGCCGATCCTGGACGAAGCCCAGCGCCTTCCAGGACGAGAAGAGCGCGGCCGGGCGCATCGTCCCGCTCCTGCGCGACGGCTTGTCGGTGAACCACACGCCGCGCCGGTCGAGCTGCGACAGCGCGAGGACGAACCGGCCCTTCCTGGCCGTCGGGGTCAGTGTGCCGCGGTCGGCGTTCAGCGCGAACAGCGTCGGGGTGTTCGCGGGAATGCCGAGCCCGGTGGCGGCATGGGCGGTGGGGGCGAGTGCGCTCAGCAGGAGCGTCGCGGTCAGGGCAAGCAGGACCTGGCGCATGCTCACTCAGTCGGACGCTGCGGGCACGAATGTAGGGAGGCTCAGTTCCGGGCGCGTGATGCCGATTGACCGGGAGGAACGCCCATGAACCCACGCCTCCTGCTCACGGACCACCACGACGAGGGCGACCTGCGCGAGCAGATGCTCGACGACCGGGCCGCGCACGAGCTCTCCACCTCGGTGCCGCCCGCCGCCAGCACGCGCGCCGACGACACCGCGCCGGAGACCGTCTCGGCGACCCTCGTTCCCGAGACGCCGCAGCTCGTGATCCCCATCGTGGTCGGCACCCGGCCGGAGGCGATCAAGCTCGTCCCCATCATCCTGGCGATGCGCGAGAGCCGGGCGCTGCACCCGGTCGTCGTCTCGACCGGGCAGCACCACGACCTCGTCGAGGAGATCTTCGGCCTGGCGGGCATCCACACCGACGTGACGCTGTGGACCGGTCCCCGCCGTGGCCTGAACGAGAAGGTCACCTCGGTCATGCGGCGCTTCGAGGACTTCATCCTCGAGGCGTTCGACGTGCAGGCCGGCGGCGACCCGTTCACCGCTGCCGATGTCATCACCGGCCGCTACCCGGCCGCGGTCATGGTCCACGGCGACACGAGCTCGGCGATGGCCGCCGCGCTCGCGGCCTTCCATCTGCGCATCCCCGTGATGCATGTCGAGGCCGGGCTGCGGACCGGTGGGCTGAACCTCACGCCGTTCCCGGAGGAGCTCAACCGCCAGCTCATCTCGTGCATCGCGTGCCTGAACTTCGCGCCGACGGCGAAGAACCTCGAGGCCCTCGTCCACGAGAACATCCCGGTCGACCAGATCTTCGTCACGGGGAACACCGGCATCGACGCGCTGCGGTGGGCGTCCGACCTCGGTGAGCTCCCCGACGACCCGGCGCTGCGCGCGCTGTGCTCGCGCGGGGAGCGGTTCGTCGTGGTCACCGCGCACCGGCGCGAGAGCTGGCACACCGGTCTGGCCGGCATCGCCGAGGGCGTCGCGCGCCTGGCCCGCGCCCACGCGGACACGACCTTCGTCGTCCCTCTGCACCCCAATCCGATCGTCCGGGAGAAGCTCGGCGAGCCGTTGCAGGGCGTCGACAACGTGCTGCTCTGCGAGCCCGTCAGCTACGCCCCATTCGCGACGCTGCTGGGCCGCAGCCACCTCGTCATCACCGACTCGGGCGGCATCCAGGAGGAGGCGCCTGCGCTCGGCAAGCCCGTCCTGGTGACGCGCGACGAGACCGAGCGGGCCGAGGGCATCGACGCGGGCACGCTGCGCCTGGTCGGCACCGACCCCGACGTCATCTTCGCCGAGGGCCATCGCCTGCTCACCGACGACGCGGCCTACGCGCAGATGAGTGAGGCCGAGAACCCGTACGGCGACGGCCACGCCGCCAGGCGCATCGTCGAGGCGTGCGAGTACCTCATCAAGGGTGACCGGGCGCCGACGCCGTTCGGCTCGGGCTTCACGCGCACCGCCGTCGTCCGCGCCACCGGCTTCACGCCGCTCCCGCACGCGACGCGGGCGCTGCTCCTGCAGGCGGCGCAGCGGGACGCCGCGTGATCGACCTGTTCAGCGGCCTGCCGTTCGGGTGGGCCGTGCCGCTGTGGATCGGCTTCGCCGTCATCGTGGCGATGTTCCTCTGGACGACGCTGCTCTTCGTGCGCGGCCGACGCGCGCGGGCGCACGCGCCCGACGCGCCCGCCGACGGCGCCGACGCGTTCCTCTGGGTCTTCCTCGTCCCGGCACTGAACGAGGAGGTGACGATCCGCGACAGCGTCGAACGGCTGCTCGGCGTGGAAGCGACGCGCCGCCGGATCGTCGTCATCGACGACGGCTCAGACGACGGCACGCCGGACGTCCTCGCGTCGATCGACCACCCCGACCTCGTGGTGCTGCGACGCGACGCACCCGACGCCCACGTCGGCAAGGCCGCTGCCCTCAATGACGCCTACGGCCGGCTCGACGCGATCATCGGCGACACCCCGCGCGACCAGGTCATCGTCTGCGTCATCGACGCCGACGGACGCCTGCACCCTGACGCCCCGCGGTTCGTGGCCGCGCAGTTCGCCGATCCCGCCGTCGGCGGCGTGCAGTCGCTCGTGCGCATCTACAACCGGCAGCGGCCGCTGACCTGGATGCAGGACCTCGAGTTCTCCGTCTACGGCAACCTCTTCCAAGCGGGGCGCAACGGCTGGGGCACCGCGGGCATGGGCGGCAACGGGCAGTTCAACCGCCTGCGCGCGCTGGACGACCTCACCGATTCCTCGGGCCCCTGGCGCGACCGCCTGACCGAGGACCAGGACCTGGGCCTGCGCCTCATCGGCGCCGGCTGGCAGGGACGGCAGGAGCTGCGCTGCGTCGTCGACCAGCAGGGCCTGTCCGATCTGCGCAAGCTGCTGCGCCAGCGCACCCGGTGGTCGCAGGGCAACCTTCAGGCGATCGGCCTGCTCAGCACGGTGTGGCGCGCGCCGCTCGGACTCGCGCCGCGGATCGAGCAGTCCGCCTACCTCCTCATGCCGTTCTGGCAGGCGCTGGTCGGCCTGTCCCTCGTCGTCGGCGTCATCCTCGCAGCGACCGGCCGCGCCGCGTTTTGGTCCGGCGGCCCCACCTACGAGCTGCTCTTCATCTACGTGCTCGGCTTCGGCGGGACGATCATGGGCTGCGTGTCGGCCCGCGGGTGGCTGCGCGGACTCCTCGCCGCGCAGGTCTACGCGTTCTATAGCTGGCTGCTCTGGCCGGTGCTGATCCGGTCGAGCCTGCGCCAGCTCACCGAACGGCGGGACTGGGCGAAGACCGAGCGCGAGGCGCTCGATCCCGCCCCCGTCTCGCGCTGATCGTCAGCAGACGATGTTCTCGGTGGCGCGCGCGTTGTTCGCCTCGTTGGACTCCGCGACCTCGTTCAGCGCGTCCGCCGTGGCGCGATAGACGCCGCCGCAGTCCCCGCTGAAGTTGAACCGCTTCGTCTCTGACGCGCCGACGGGCAGGCCGGCCGCGAACCGCACCGGCGTGTACCCGTTGACGGTGACGCTGAACGCCCCGGAGAGCGCGTCGCCCTGGTTGGTGACCGTGACCTCACGGGTGTCCATCGCCGTGATCACGAGATCGGGCTTCACCGGCGACGGGTTGGGGGTCGGGGCCGGCATGGCGGGCGGCGGCGTGCCGCGCACCGTGCTCAGCCGGTAGCCGATCCGGCCCTTCTCGCCGTTGTCCATCGCCAGGCGGCCGGACAGCCGGTCGCCGCCGGTGGCGGTCGTCGCGAACGACGTGCCCGGCGTGTACGCGCGGTGCGCCAGCGTGTTGCGGTCGACCGGGTTGATGTCGCCCGCGTCGTCGCCGCCGTACACGAGGTCGTCCTCCATCAGCCGCATCCAGACGGGCATCGCGGCACCGGTGCGGTGATCGCGGGGGAACGTCGCCGAGAACGTGCGCTGGTCGTCCTCGAGCCAGCGGTTGATCGCGTCGTTGCGCACGAGCGTGCGGCCGTTGACGATCAGCTCGGCGCCGCCGAGGCGCCAGCCTCCGCCGGCACCGTCACGCGACTTCACGATCTGGAAGCGCGTGATGTCGCTCAGCGTGACGCCGCCCTGCAGCGTCAGGCGGTCGAGCGGGATGGCGTACGTGTCGTTGTCCCCGCGCTCGAAGTCGTCGTACGCCGACTTCTCGAGGCTGAAGCGCAGGCCGTTGCCGAGCACGACGGTGACGTCGTCGTTCGTCCCCGCGTACCGCACGTCGCCGGTCTTGATCCGGACGCGGATGTCCGTCACCGGCTGCTTGAAGCGGGCGCCCACCGGCACGGCCTTCAGGAACGTGTGCGGGTGGTGCGGGCGCGGGAAGCTGAAGCTGTCGTGGTCGTGGATGACCGTCGACTGATACTCCTGGCCGGCGATGCCCGCGCGGACGAACAGGTCGGCGTCGTCGCTGGCGGGGTCGCCGAGGTCGATGCCCTCCTGCTTGGTGACCTGGAGCTTGGTGAACTGGGTCTGGGCCTGGACGTCACGGCTGGGCGTGGGCAGCGGCAGGTTCGGCGCGGCCTCACCTGGGGTGAAGTCCCGGCCGAAGTGCTCGATCGTGTCCTGGAACGCACGGCGGTAGACGCTCGGCCCCTGGTCGAAGTAGCTGTTGATCGCCTGACGCAGGTTGATCAGCGAGCCGGCCGGCCCGACGATCGGGCCGCACGAGAACGCGCCGCCGCCGTCGTGGGTGGGGACGCACGGCCCGCCGCCCCCGGCCCAGCGGCCGGTGTAGAGCGAGATCTCCAGCGCGGCGTTGCGGTCGCGGCCGAGCGCGGGGGTGGTGCCGATCCGCTGCGCACGGGTCCACAGCGCGTCGTCGCCGAGCCAGACCTTCATCGCCTGGACCCACTGGCGCGAGGCGAAGTGCGAGGTGATGTACGCCTGCTCGTACATGGGGCGGCCGGGCGTGTCCTTGTTCTCGGACGTCGCGAGCGACTCGTTGTGGTCGTCCTTCCACCCGCCGTGCTTGCGGTGGCCGCCGGGCGCGTTGGCCATCTCGATGCGGCTGCCGTCGCGCTCGCCCTTGGGCACGTCGAACCACGTCGGGAAGTCGCCGTAGCCGCGCTGCTTCCAGCCGGGTCCGTCGAAGCCGGGCGTGTTGGCCGGCTCGACCCAGTTGCTGTGCGCGTAGAAGTCCTGGACGGTGTGCAGCGAGGTGCCCATGACGGCGAGCAGCTGGTGCGGGTCCTGGCGCTGCCTGGCTTGCTGGAGCCCGGCGGCCGTGTTGCGCATCAGGCGCTCCCACTCGCGCTCGACCCCGAGGGTCGTGGACAGGACCTTCTGCTCGGCGTTGGGGTCCTGCGTCTTGACCGAGTCGAAGTGCGTCTTCTCGGCCGCGTCGAGCCAGCGCTGCGGCCAGTTCTCGGTGAAGACCGCGCCGGCGATGATGCGGGTGAGCGCGTCGGCGTGGCCGGAGTGCGGGTTGTGGCTGGCCTGGGAGTAGAAGTCGGCGAACCAGTTGGTGAACGCGGTGATGTCCCCGGCGTTCTGGTTGAAGCCCTCGGCGCTGAGCGCGTCGCGGGTCATGTCGGTGTGGGGCTGCGTGTCGTACGCCTGGGCGGCCGGAGCGGCACAGGCGAACGCGGCCAGGACGGCGGGGATGAGGAGGGTCGGTCGGCGCATCGGCCGACCGTATGTGCGCCCCGGTGCGGGGTCTGTCAGGCCGCTGACAGTGGAAGTGTCGGACGGCGTTCGTGCCAGCGCTCGGCCGCCTCGAGCTCGCCCGCGAGGGCCAGCAGGAGCGGCTCGCTGTTCGCCGGTCCGAGCAGCTGCGCGCCGACCGGGAGCCCCTTCTCGGTGTGTCCGGCCGGCACGCTGACGCCGGGCCAGCCGATGACGTTCCACGCCCACGCGTACGGGCACGTCCCGACCACGAGCTGGTGGGTCTCCCACGGGGTCAGGCCGTCGAGGCTGCCGATCGGCAGCGGCGGGCCCGCGGTGGTCGGCGCGAGCACGACGTCGGCGTCGCGGAAGATCGCCCCGACGCGGCGACGGAAGACCGGCTCCAGCGCGCGGCTGCCCGCCAGCGCGGGGCCGTCGAGGATCCGGCCCAGCAGCAGGTTCTCGCGCGTGCGCTTGTCGAGCAGCTTGCGGTCCTCGCACTTCTCGGCCCAGTGACGCAGCGCGACGGTGGAGCGCGGGACGAAGCTCAGCCCGACGAGGCCGTAGTGCGGTTCGCGCTCGACCACCTCATGGCCGAGGTCGCGCAGCAGCTCAGCCGTGCGGCGCGTGGCGGCTTCGACCTCGTCGTCGAGCAGCTTGGGCACGAGGGCGAACGGCGCGCGGAAGGACAGCGCGATCCTCAGCCGGCGCGTCGGGCGCGTGATCGCTTCGGACAGCGGGATCGGTGGCGCGGGCGGCGCGTGGCGATCGCCTTCGACGTTGCCGGAAAGCGCGTCGAGCATGAGCGCCGCGTCATCGACGGTGCGGGTGAGCGGGCCGAAGCACGTCAGGCCGTGGAAGGCCTCGGGATCGGGCCACGTCGAGAGCCGGCCGCGCTGGGGCTTGACCCCGACGAGGTTCGTCCACGACGCCGGGATGCGCACCGACCCCGCGCCATCGGAGCCGATCGCGCCCGGGACCAGGCCGGCCGCGACCGCCGCGGCCGCACCGCCGCTGGACCCGCCGGGCGTGTGGTCGAGGTGCCACGGGTTGCGGGTCGGCTCGAACCACGGGCCCTCGGCGATCGGCCACTGGCCGAGCTCCGGCGACGTGGTCTTCCCGACGACGACCGCGCCCGCATCGCGCAGGCGGCGCACGATCTCGCTGTCCTCGGTCTTCGGGTCGAACCGGCCGTCGCAGCCGAAGCGGGTGGGGTGCCCGGCGACGTCGACGTCGTCCTTGACGGCGATCGGGACACCGAGCAGCGGGCGCGTGTCCCCGGCGGCCCGTGCGGCGTCGGCCTGCTCGGCGGCGGCGCGCGCCTCGTCGTCCAGCACGCAGGTGAACGCGCCGAGCGTGGGCTGCGCGGCAGCGATCCGGCGCAGCGAGAGGTCGACGAGCTCGGCGGAGGAGACCTCGCCAGAGGCCACCAGGTCGGCCTGTGTCCGGACCCCGGCGAACGCCAGGTCCTCCTCGGTCATCACGGTGGTCATACGGCTCCCGTTCGTTCGAACGAACGGAGTCTTACCGGACCCCGTACGATGGCGCAACCGTGGCCGCCCGCGAGCAGATCCTCCACGCCACGATCGACCTCATCGGGTCCGAGGGGATCGGTGCCGTGTCGAACCGCCGCGTCGCCGCCGGCGCCGGCGTCGCGCTGGGGTCGCTGACCTACCACTTCCCCGATCAGAGCAAGCTGCTGCAGGAGGCGCTCGTCCTCTACGCCGAGGAGGAGGTCAGCCGGTTCGCCGAGATCGCCGCGCAGTTGCGCGCGCGCGACGCGGGGACGGAGGACGTCGTCGCCGAGGTCCAGCTGGCGATCGCGGCGTCGGCCGAGCGCAAGACCGCGGGGGTCGCCGAGCTGGAGCTGCACCTGCACGCGTCGCGGAACCCCGAGCTGCGCGACGCCTCGCAGCGCTGCTTCGCCGCCTACGACGACTTCGCGACCGCTGCGCTGGAGGCCCTCGACGTCCCCGAACCCGCGCGCTACGCCCGCGCCGTCGTCGCCCTGCTCACCGGGATGGCGGTTCGCCGCCATGGGACGGGCGAGCAGGACGTTGAGACCGCGGCGGCCGCTTTGCAGGCGATGCTCCGGGGGGCGCTGTCGGCGTGACGTTCAAGCCGTCGCTGTGGCGGGTGCGGGCGCCGGAGCTGCCGGATGACCTGGTGGACGGGGAGCCGGAGCAGCACAGCGGCGGGCTGGTCATCGAGGAGTGCCGGGTCCGGCGCGCGGCGCACGACACGCTTGCGGCTCACGTCGTACGGCTCGTGACGGCGGACATCGGCGGGCTCGGCCTGGAGGGCGGCGAAGTCGAGCTGCATGCGCGCGACGCGCGGCTGTCCGACTGTGACCTGTCCAACGTGCAGGCCCGCTCGGCCCACGTGCACCGCGTCGAGTGGCGCGGCTGCCGGCTGGTGGGGCTCGGGTTGATCGAGTCCGAGCTGGAGAGCGTGCGGTTCGCTGACGGGACGTTGATGCTCGGTTCGTTCGGGCACAGCCGGCTGCACCGTGTGGTCTTCGAGGGCGTCGACCTGCGCGAGGCGTCGTTCGTGGGGGCGGATCTGACGCAGGTGACGTTCGACCGGTGCGTGCTCGAGGGCGCGGACTTCCGGTCGGCGCGATTGAGCGCGTGCGAGATCCGCGGGTCGTCGCTCGACGGCGTGCTCGGGATCTCGTCGCTGCGCGGGGTGACGATGCCCGCGGCCGATGTCGTGGCGTCCGCGGCGGCGATGGCCGCGGAACTGGGGATTGAGATCGACCGCTAGATCTCTATATTGGATCCACTTTGGATCCCTCGTCGCACATGCGGCTCTTCGCGTTCAACCTCGGTGTCGAGATCGTCGACATGGCGAACTTCGACCCGCTCGGCGACGACGTGGGGACGAAGGTGCAGACGCCGTACTTCTTCTACGTCGTCATGCACGAGCAGGGCCCGGTGGTGTTTGACACGGGCGCGCACCCGCGGCACACCGGTGCGTACGACCCGGCGCGTGACCCCGAGCCCGAGGGCGCGAAGATCGTCGTCCGCGAGGGCGAGGACGTCGTCAGCCGGCTGGCCTCGATCGGGGTCGCACCCGGCGACGTGCAGCACGTCGTGCTCTCGCATCTGCACATCGATCATGCGGGCGGCGTCGGCCTGTTCCCCGACGCGACGTTCCATGTCCAGCGCCGCGAGCTGGAGTTCGCGCACTGGCCGCCGGTCTACCAGCGCGGCTTCTACATCCGCAGCGACTTCGACCTGCCGGTGCGCTGGAACGAGCG
>JAEMQS010000160.1 GCA_016463765.1 Solirubrobacteraceae bacterium
GCGTCGAGCGGGCCGACCTGCTGGTCATCAACAAGATCGACATCGCGCCGCTGGTGGGCGCGAGCGTCGAGCGGATGGTCAGCGACGCGGGCGAGCGTCGTGAGGGACGACCGACGCTGCCGACGTCGCTGCGCGCCGCGGACGATGTCGCGCGGATCGCCGACTGGGTGCGCGGGGAGCTGGCCCGCCACGTCGCGGGAGACCTCGTCCCCGCCGACCCCGGGCCGATGGCCCCGCACGTCCACGCCGCAGACGACCACGACCACGACCACACGCATCCGCACACCCACGCCCACACGCATTGAGATCGTCGCCACGCGCGACGGCGCCGTCACGCGGCTGACCCGCCTGGCGGGCGGCGGCCTCCTGCGGCCCCGGGTCCTGTCGCCCGACGGCGACGTCGTCCGGGTCGCGCTCGTGCAGACCGCGGCGTCGCTGCTGGCGGGCGACCGGGTGCGGATCGACGTGCGGTGCGGCCCGGGCGCGCGGCTGCGGCTCGTCGATGTCGCGGCGCTGGTGGCGCACGATGTGCGCGGTGGTGAGCCTGCGGAGGTCGACGTCCGGCTGGATGTCGGTGCTCGAGCCCGGTTGGAGTGGGAGGCGCAACCGCTCATCCTCGGTGCGGGCAGCGCAGTGCACCGCAGGACGGACGTCGAGCTGGGCTGCGGTGCCGCCGCGCTCTTGCGTGACACCCTCGTCCTGGGCCGGGCCGGCGAACTCGCCGGGCACCTGGCCACGGTCACGGACGCACGGCTCGAGACGCGCCCGTTGCACGCCGAGGCGCTGGACACCGGCGACGTCGGGCTGCTGCGGTCACCCGCGGTGCTGGGCGACGCGAAGGTGCTCGACACGCTGGCGCTCTACGGCGCCCGGGTCGAGGACGACGCGGCGTTCCAGCTGGCGGGCGCCGGGTCCGTTCGCCAGGAGCTCGCGGGCTCACTGGCGGCAGCCACCCGCGCGTACGGGTGCGCACCAGCCGCGTGGCGGCGCGCGCTGCTCGACAACGGCGGCGGCCGCGACGGTGCGCGGGCCACCCCACCCGCCCGCGCCGCGGCGGCCTGACGCCGTCAGCCCCGAACGACCGACGCGGTCACGCCGCCGGTGCGTCCCCCGGCGCGCAGGACGAGGCGCAGCAGGATCTCTGACCCGCGCGCGGGCAGGCGCACCGTGATCGTCCGCGGCCGTGGGCCGACCCGGAAGCGCTGGCCGAGCACGGTCAGCCGCGCGGCGCTCGTCGTCGCGATGCGAACGGTGACCGTGCGCGCGCCGCGGGCGACGGCGGCGGGAATCCGCAGGTTCGCGATGTCGGGCGGGCTCGTCGTGACGCGGACCGTGCGCCGGCGGCTCACCGTTCGCCCGTGGCGATCGCGGGCGACGACACGGATCACGTGGGTCCCGGCGGCCAGCGGGGGGCTCACGGTCCGCGCGCCCGAGGCGATGCGCCGCGTCCCGTCGAACCACGTCAGGGAGGTCCGGTCGAGCACCCGTCCGGCGTCGTCGCTCGCGCGGGCCTCCAGCGCGACGCGCTCCCCGCTGGCCGCACGGGTGGCGAGCTCCAGGAGCTGCAGCACGGGCGGCCTGCCCGGGGCCGCGAACGGCAGGGATGTCGCGGCGGCGCTCGTCCAACCCGCGGTGACCGTGATGCGCACGCGCGCACGGCGGGCGCGCGGGACTTGCTCCGCGGTGAGCGTGACCGCCCCGCGTGCCGCCGGTCCGCTCCACGCCGTGCGCCACGACCGTCCGCCGTCGGCGGACACCGTGAGTTCGGCGCGACCCGGCTCCGTCGCGCGCCAGCGCACGGGTACCGTCCCGTTCGCGCGGGCCCGCACGGCGGACAGCGTGACCCGCGGCGCGGCCGGGCGGTCCTGTCCGTGCGTGACCGTCCCGTCCGCGCGCACGACGTCCATGCGCGCGGCCGCCCGTGCCGACCCGGGGAGGTGGGCGACGAGCAGCCGCGCCGACCCGTCTCCTTCGTTGGCGGGCGTCGCGAGCGCGTCGGCCTGCGCGATGACCGCGCCGCCGGCGCCGAGGGCGCGCACGGTCAGGCCCGACGGCGTCCCGACGGGCGAGGCGATCGCCGACGGCGACACGCCGCTGATGACCCCGCCGCCCGCACCGGCCAGGACCGACACCGTCAGCCCACCTGCTGCGCGCGGGGCCGCGGTCCGCAGGCGGCGCTGATCAGCCCGCTCACGCATGATCTGGAAGACCGACGCCATCTCGTCCCACGACTTGGGAGAGACCCAGGCGTTGTCCTCGGACGCGCAGTAGGAGAGCGCGTCGTAGAAGCCGTCGGCGTTGGTGGCTCCAGGTCCGTCCCAGAGCACCGTGCCGCCCCGCCAGCCGACCCCCTGCAGGCGCCCGACCTGGTCGGGCGGCCACGATTCCGCATTGGCGGCGCCGCCACAGGGGCTGGCGTGCTGTGCCCCGGTGTTGTGCATGAGCTCGTGGGCGAGCGTCGTGCGGGGGCGCGCGGCGTCGATGAACGTGACCGGTCCCCGGTTGTTGCGGTCGGGGGCGTTGATGAGGCTGGGCAGCGTGCTGCCGACGCCCCGGGCGTAGCCGTCCTTGACCTGTCCGACGCCCAGCAGCACGTCGTACGCGCGGACATCCCCGCGCCAGCCCGGCGCCGCGTCCGCGCGGCGCGTGAGCTCGGCGAAGCTCAGCTCGCCGCGGCAGTCCTGGGCGAAGTTGGGGGCGAAGCCGAACAGGGCGTACAGCGACGGGACCGCGACGATCGCCTCGCAGGTGCTCGTGTCAATCTGTGCGCGCTCGTCGGTGGCGGGCACCTCGATGTCGCGCACGGGGAGCATCCGGCGCGCGTCGTCCAGGCGCGTGTCGCGCAGGTCGCTGTCGGTGACGGTCTCGCGCAGCGTCGCGGGCGGGGCGGGGACGTACTCCACACGCACGGTGCGCAGGCGCAGGATCCCGGTGTCGTGCACCGGGACGCCGACCAGGAGGAAGCGGTTGTTCTGCGTGCAGTCGCCCACGGCGCAGGCCTCCTCGACGGGCACGACCGACGCCTCGAAGGCCATCTGGCCGGCACGCATCCAGGACGCCGGGACCGCGACGTTCACGCTCGCCCGGGCGTCCCGGCGCTGGGCGTCGGTGACGTGCCGCGGCGCGTCGGCACGCACCTTCTGGGTCACGCGCACCGTCTTGCGCACGCGCCCGATCTCGGCGCCGGTGCTGCTGCGCGCGACCACGAGCACGCGGACCGCTGAGGTGCGCGCGGGCCCGGCCCGGTCGAGGAACACGCGCGCCGTCGCGCCGCGCCCGGCGACGAGCTTGACCCCCGCGTACTTCACCGGCTGCCCGGGCGGGCAGATCGACGCGATCCACGGCACCGGGTCGGCGACGCAGCGGTTCGGCAGACCACCGGCGCCGAACGCGGTGAAGTGCCGCTGGGTCGCCTGCGTGAGCTCGACACCGGTGACCCGCACGTCGCCGGCGGGGAGCAGGCGCGTCTGCGGAGGCCGGTAGGACAGCAGCGTGGCGGTCATGCGAAAGCGCGCCGTCCGGTCGAGGTAATCCTGGATCGGGCCCTGCTCGAACGGCGGCAGGCCGGGGAGTCCCCTCAGCGGAGCGATCCTGACCGCAGCCGAGTCGGCGCTGCGGCTGCCGGCCCCCGCACGGGTCGTGACGCGGCAGACCAGGTCGTACCCGCCTGCGCCGATGGGCACGGTCACGTCCCCGCCACGCAGTGGGACATCCAGCGTGCCGCCGACCAGATGCCACGTGGGCTCCTCGATGCGCCCGTCGTCGACCGGGTCGGGGACGCAGCGCACCCGGCCTCCGATGCGCGCGTCCCCGGTGATCGCCGGGCTGCGCGGTGTGATCGCCCGCCCGTCGGAGGAGACGATCGGGGCGCTGTCGCTCTCGGCCGTCGCGGTCTGCGCGACGTATCGCCCGGTCGCGGTCACCCGGCAGCTCAGCGTGCGCAGGAAGTCATCGGCGCCCACCTCGTGGGTCTCGCCCGCTGCGCCCGCGATCGGTACGCCGTCGCGCAGCCAGGTGTAGGAGAAGTCCGCGGCGACGGTCCACGTGCCGGCCAGGCAGGTGAGCGTCTGGCCCACGGTCGGCGACCCGTCCAGCCTGGGCCCCGTCACGTTCGTCAGTCCGCCGGGCGCGCCGACCATGACCGCGCTGCTGTTCTGCGGCGTGCTCCCGTCGGCGTCGGTGGCCGTCTCCTCGCACTGCAGCGGCCAGCCTTCGTCGGCGGGCACCGGCACGTAGGTCGCGCCGGTCCCGACGTACGGGTCGCCGCCGCGTCCGTCGACGACCCACCGGTACGCGCGGGTGATCGCGCCGTTCCCGGTCCACGCGCCCGGCGCGCATGTCACGGTCGCACCGACGACGACGGTCCCCGTGATCTGCGGTGGCGCGGTGTTGACGGGGGCGGCGGTCGCGGGGGCGGCCGTCATGAGGAGGGCGCAGAGCAGCGCGACGAGGGGCAGACGCATGGCGGCGAGTCTGTGCGCCGGGGCCGGCTGCCGCCACCTCCCTGGGGTTGGATCGACGTCACCCCTGGGTGACGAGGCCGGGTGCCCGGGATGCCGTCGCGACATCACGCCGCGGCCGCAGGACCAGGATCTCGCAGGCCTCCCGTTCCAGCAGCCACGCGACGTCCTCGGGGTCCAGTCCGTCGGTCTCCGGCGTGGCCACGGCGACGACGATCCGGTCGAACCGCTCCTGCG
>JAEMQS010000161.1 GCA_016463765.1 Solirubrobacteraceae bacterium
CGCCACACCCGCGCCGGCGGGGTTGACCTGCGGCTGGAACCGACCCGGCAGGTATTGCTCCGGGGTCGGGACGAGCGGCGGCAGCGTCGACTCGGCCTGCGGCTTGGGCTGGCAGTTCGTACCCCGCAGCGGCTGGCCGACCTCGAGCGTGTACCAGGCGATCCGCCCGTCGGGGTCGTCGCTGGCGTACGCGTCGAAGACGAGCTCGTCCTGGGTCGTCAGCGTGTAGCCGAGCTGCTGCTTCTCGCCCGCGGCCGCGCGCGCCCGCGCGCGAGGCCGGATCTGCGGGTTGGCGAGGCCGACCCTGCTGCGCCGCGGATCCATGTTGAGGAACTTCGCCTTCAGCCGCGGCGCCGCGTCGGGGACGAGCGGGACGACCTTCGTCGCCGAGGTCCGCACGCCGGCGCTGTCGGTCGCCGTCAGAGTCACCCGCCGCCAGCTGAGCCCGGCGCTGGCAAGGAGCCGCTCCTGCCGGATGATCGCCGCGGGCTTGAGCGTGCCCTTCTGGCGGAGTGTCCCGGCCGCGAGCTGCGCGCCCGTCGCCTCGCCCGCGTCGGTGTTGAACGAACTCTGCTGCAGCAGCGTCGCGTTGTCGTAGAGGTAGGCGAGGCGCAGGTCCTTCTGCGTCGCAAGGGAACGGCCCTGGAAGCTCTGGATCGCCAGCGCGCCGGTCAGCGGCGAGCCGTCGGGGCCGGTCGCGGGGAGCGCGCCGAGGTCGATCTGGGCGAGCGGGCGCAGCCGGTTGGCGGCCAGGCCGCGGGCGAAGAAGTTCACGCCGATCGCGCCGTTGGGGCCGGCCGAGAACCAGTCGCCGAGCGGGGCGCCACCCGGTCCGGTGCAGCCCGCGCCGGTGCCGTCGCAGACGATGTCGGTCGCGGCCGGATCGCCTGGCGCGCCGGCGGGCGTGTCGAGATCCCATTCGAGTCGGACGAGCCGGTCGGCGGTGCGCGGGCTCTCGTCGGGATCGGCCGCGCGCGGGATCAGCGTGACGGTCTTGCTGACCGTCAGCGACGGGCGGCGCGTGATGAAGTCGACGGCCGGCGCGCCGTTCGGCATCACGACGAGCTGGTGCTCGGCCTCGGCCGTCGTCCCGTCCGGCGCGAGCGCGCGCAGCCGGACGCGGTAGACCCGCCGGCGCGTGCCATCGCCGCCCTTCACGCGGTCGGTGTCGTGCGCGCCGTCGGCGGTGAACGCGCGGCGCGGTGACGGCCCGGACGCGCCCGGGTCAGGGCGGAAGCCGTCGGCGGGGCGGTAGTCGAAGTCCCACAGGTACGTGACGCCGGGCGCGGCGGTCGCGTCGAACTGCACGCCGCCTGCCGGGGCGCCGGCGATGAGCACCTCGGCGCGGGGGTTCCAGGTGAAGTCGAGGCCGGCCGGGACGCTCGCTGCGGCGACCACGGCGTCGTCCGTGCGGAAGGTGATGTCCCCGCCCGCGACCCCGTCGGCGACAACGCGCGCGTGGTAGGTCGTCCCCGGCGCCAGCCCGCTCAGGACCGCCTGCACGGGCTGCGCGCCCACCGCACCCGTGGTCGCCGTGTCGGCGGTGCGGGCCCCGTACGCCGTCGTCTCGCCGTACTCGACGTGCCAGGTCCTGGGCGCGAGCCGGTCGTCGATCGTTCCGGAGATCCGGGCGCTGCCAACGGTGACCTGGTCGGCGCCGGTCGTCTGCACGACGGGCGGCGGGACCGGCAGCGACGGCGGCGACGTATGGCGCGCGTCGTGCAGGTAGGAGATCTCGGCGGCGGTCAGCGTGCGGCCGTAGACCCGCACGTCGTCGACGAGCCCCGTCCAGCCGGTGTTGAACGCGCACTGGTCGGCGCTGGGATACGTGCCGATCGTGAGGTTGCCAACCGGCATGCCGTACCCGAGCGTCCCCCCGCCGACGTTCGGCCCGGCGATACGGGCGCCGTCGACGTAGAGGCTCGCGTCGGCCCCATCCCACACGCCCGTGACGGCGTGCCACCCGCCGTCCCACAGCGACGCCGGCGCCTCCGGGGAGACGCGGCCGGCCGTCCCGTTGGTCACGACGAACTGCAGCCGCCCGGCACCGCTGGCGTACAGCGCGTAGGAGGGGCCGTTGCACGCGTTAGCCCCCTTGGCCACGATGTAGCGGTACGCACCGGGCGAGCCCGTCCGCTTGACCCACGCGACGACGGAGAGCCTGGTCGGCTCCAGCGCCGGGCTGTTCGGCACCCACGCGCCGGACATCGGGGTCTGCGTTTCGGCCGGGTCGAGCGCGTTGCCGAACCGCCCGCCGCCGACAAGCGCCGACCCGTAGCGCACCTCGGCGTCCAGCCCGTTCCCCGACACGTCGGGCGTGATCTGTCCCGCCGTGGTGTCCAGCGGCCAGCGGGCCTCGGGGTCGGCCGCTTCCGCGGCGCCGCACAGCAGGAACACCGTCGCCACGACGGCCGACACCAAGCGGATGCACGTCATCGGCCTGAAGCTACGCCCGATGGGACCGCAGAACAGTGCCTCGTTGGTGCCACTTGAGTACCGGAGCCGTATTGTCCGCGGCGACCAACCACCCGTTGATGCCCGAGACGCTCGCCGATCACCTCGCAGCGCTGGATCGCGGCCGGTTCCGCGGACGCGGCACGGAGCTGGCCCGGCTCGACGACGTGCTCGCGGGCACCGGCGGGCGGCGAGTCGTCTTCCTGCACGGGCCCGGCGGGATCGGCAAGAGCACGCTGCTGCGCGAGGTCGGGCGCCGCGCGAGCGCCCGAGGGTTCGCGGTCCGCGTGATCGACGGGCGCGACATCGTCCCCGTGCCCGGCGACATCGAGGCGGCCGTCGGCGACCTCGACACGGGCTCGCCGCCGCTGCTCGTCTTCGACTCCTACGAGCGGATGGCCGGCGCCGACGGCTGGCTTCGGCGCACGCTGGTCCCGGCGCTGCCCGCGGAGACCGTCGTGCTCGTCGCCGGGCGCCGGCCGCCGGCGCCGGAGTGGTTCCGGGACGGGTGGGAACGAGTCGTCCTGGAGATCGAGCTCGGGCCGCTCCCCGAGGACGAGGCCCGGGCGATGCTCCGTGCCCAGGGCATCGCCGACCGTGACGCCGACGACCTCGTCGCCTGGGCGCGCGGGTGGCCGCTCGCGCTGTCGCTCGGCGCCGAAGCCGCGAGCGCGGGGCCGGTCGACCTCGACCGCCATCCCGACGTGCTGCGCGGCGCGGTCTCGCGGGTCGCGCGCGCGGAGCTCGAGCAGGGCAACCTCGACGTGATCGGCGTCGCGGCGATGGCGCGCAGCTGCGACGCGCGGCTGCTCGCCGACGTCGTTCCGGACGTCGATCCCGACACCGCGATGAGCTGGCTGCAGCAGCTCGCGTTCGCCGAAGCGGTGCGCGGGGGCGTCTCCCTCCATGACGCGGTCCGTGGGGCGCTGCGCGCGGACCTGGAAGCCCGCCACCCCGAGCGCGCCCGCGACCTGCGCCGGCGGATCGCCGACCATTTCCACGACCGCGCGGTCGGCGGTGAGCCGCACACGCTCATCGACCTGACCGAGCTGATCCACGACCCGGCGCTGCGGTGGGGTCTCGGCGCGGACGGCTCGGTGCGCTACCGGATCGACCGCCTGCGCCCGGCAGACCGCGACGCGCTCGCTCCGTGGTACTCGACCCGCCCCACGTGGTGGCGCGACGTCGAGGCGTTCCTGCGCGACGCGCCCGAGTGCGTCGTCCTCGCGCGCGATGCGGCCGACCGGCTCGCGGGGCTCTCCATCGCGGTCACGGCGGCGAACCCGCCCGCGATCGCCGAGGAGGACACCGTGCTGCGCCGCTGGCTCGAGTACGCGCGCACGCTCGGAACCGACGCCGTCCTGCTGTGGCGCGACTCGACGGACTTCCAGCGCAACGCCGACCCGGCCTCACCGGTGGTCTCGCTCATGAACACCGCGTCGATCCTCGGCTCGGGGCTGCCGAACGTCCGCTACTCGTTCATCCCGCTCGACCCGTCGAACCAGGCGGCGGTGCGGTTCTCACACAGCGTGAACGGCCGCTCGGCGCCCGAGCTGCGCGTCGAGCTGGACGGCCGCGCCCTGGAGTGCCACATCATCGATCACGGCGACGGCGGCATGATCGGCCAGCTGCGCGAGGTCCTCTACGCCGAGTTACGGCTCCCCCGCGACGGCGCACGCCGGACCCCGGCCGCCACCCCCGAGGCCGTTCGCGACGCCCTGCGCGACCTGCACCGCCCGGCCAAGCTCGCGACCTCGCCGCTCGCGCGCGGGGACACCCCGGAGGAGCGAGCGGCCTCGGTGCGGATGCTGATCTCGAGCGGTGTGATCCAGGCCTTCGGCGACGCGCCCGACGACCTCCTGCTCCGCGAGATCCTCGAGCGCGGCTACCTCGATCCCGACAGCAAGCACGAGCAGGTGGCCGAGCGGCTCAACCTCAGCCGGACGGCGTACTTCCGGCGGTTGCGGCAGGCGACGGCGCGGCTGTCGGACTGGCTGGCGGGGTAGCGCGTCCGTGCCGAGCGGGTGGTTCAGGCGGGTAGTCGCCCGATCGACGCGCGCGACCGATGAATTCCGTGAGCCGCCCCGGTCTACCCCCACATGACCAACACCCAGCAGGCCACCACCCTCACGAACATCGGCGTCGCGATGTTCACGGTCACCGACGTGGACGCGGCGATCGCCTTCTACACCGAGAAGCTCGGCTTCGAGCT
>JAEMQS010000162.1 GCA_016463765.1 Solirubrobacteraceae bacterium
GGCCTGGGGCATCGGCGCGCCCACGGTCGGTCCCTCCGGAGCCGGCGGCTCACCGGTGCCGGGCGCGACCGGCGGATCGCCGATCGGGCGGCCGTGCTGGTCGTACTGCACCACCGGTCCCTGCGACGCGGGCGGGGTCGTGCCGCCCGACTGCATGTCGTTGAACTGCTTCTGCGCCTCGTCGATCTTGGTCTGCGCCTGCTCGGCCATCTTCTTGGCCTTGTCCATGAAGCCCATGGCGTGTCGTCGTCCTCCTCGTCGGGGGTCGGTTGCAGTCAAGCGAGCCCGGCGGGTGCGCGCAAGGGTCAGACGGACGCGTGATCGAAAGCGTGGGACGCCTCCGCGGTCACATGCGTGACCGGCGCGCCCGTGAGCCGCTCCACCCGGTGCGGCAGATCGATCCGCAACCACTTCGACACGGTCGCCGGCAGGGTGCAGACGATGACCTCGTCAAAGCGGTCGGGATCCCACACGGACTGGAGGGCCGCGATCGGATCGCCGTCACCGAGCACACCCTGCACCGCGACACCGGAATCGCGCAACCGCGCCGTCGCCGAGCGCAGGCGGCGCCGGCTGGCCTGCTGGGACCCCGGCGGGTCCCCGACCTCCCAGGCGCCCGGCACCAAGAGGGTGACGCGGATCGGGCTGCGCGCGGCGCGCGCGAGGACCGCGTCGTACAGCTCGTCCGTGTCGGCCGTCCGGTTGGCGACCACGAGGACGCTTTCGGACCAAGACATGATGTCCTCCTTCCGGTCAGTCCACCGTACCGCGACCGCGGCGCTCGCGCAGCGCATCGGTGAACTCCCGCCCCACGCGCGGCGGCCCGATCCGGGCGCGCTCCCACAGCGTGATGACGACCAGTTCCCCGCGCGGGCGGTCATGGCGGCAGACGAACAGCACGTCGCGGTCGATGAGGTCGGCGAGGTACAGGGACCCGCGAGGCGCGTCACCCCCATCCGGCGGTGCGGAGGAGACGCGGCCGGCCTGCCACGCGTGGCTGACCCGGCTGGTGATCTCGGCCTTCGCATCGAGTTCCCCCGTGCGGGCAGGCACCCGCTGGCGGAAGCGCTCCGCGGCGTGATCGGTGACGGCGATGGAGACGGGCTCAGGCATACGGGGACCGACGCAGCGGCGATCCTCTACTTTGCCTGACCATGGTCGACCTGCGCTCCGACACCGCCACGCGCCCCACCCCGCAGATGCGGGCCGCGATGGCCGCGGCCGAGGTCGGCGACGAACAGCGCTTCGAGGACCCGCAGGTCAATGCGCTGTGCGAACGGGTGGCAGAGCTACTCGGCCAGGAGGCGGCGGTCTTCCTGCCCTCGGGGACGATGTGCAACGCGATCGCCTTCCGCCTGCACCTCGACCGGCCCGGCAGCGAGGCGATCCTCCACCGCACGGCCCACCCCATCCTCTACGAAGGCGGCCAGCCCGCGGCGTACTCGGCCGGCATGGTCTGCCCGATCGACAGCCCCGACGGCACCTTCACCGGCGACGACGTGCGCGCCGCCGTCCACGATCCGGCCAACCGCTACGCCCCGCTTTCGCGGCTCGTCAACGTCGAGCAGACGGCGAATGAGCCCGGCGGTCGCATCTGGCCGCTCGAGCGGATCGACGATGTGCTGGCCGCCGCGCGCGAGCACGACCTGCGCACCCATCTCGACGGCGCCCGGCTGCTGAACGCCGTCGTGGCCACCGGCGTGCCGGCCGACCGGTGGGCCGGCGGCTTCGACACGGCGTGGCTGGACTTCTCCAAGGGCCTCGGTGCGCCGATGGGCGCGTGCCTGGCCGGGTCGAAGGAGTTCATCGAGCGGGCGTGGCGCCTGAAGCAGATGACCGGCGGCGCGCTGCGCCAGGCGGGCATCGTCGCCGCGGGGGCGCTGCACGCGCTCGACCGTCACGTCGACCGTCTGGCCGACGACCACACGCGTGCGACGACGCTCGCCGAGGGCCTCGCGCAGCTGCCGGGCATCACGATCGATCCGTCGATCGTGGAGACGAACATCGTGCGCTTCGACGTCGCTGACCCGCCGGCGTTCTGCGCCGAGCTGCGCGAGCACGGCGTGCTCATGGCGCCGCTGAACGCGACGACCGTGCGCGCGGTGACGCATCTCGACGTCGACGATGACGGGATCGACACGGCGCTGGTCGCGCTGTCGCGCATCGCAGCCGCCTGACCCTCGCCGAACGGCAGATCGACGTCGCCAGGGCAACGTGGATCTGCCGCTCACCGCGGGGCCGGCGGTTACGCGCTCCCCGCGTTCGCCAGGATCGCGTCGTGGACGTACTGCGAGAACCCCTCGGCGATGTCGTCCCACGTCTTCGTGTACCGCGGGTCGCTGATGTACATCGCCGCGAGGTTGCGGTGCATGTCGTACCCGCACTCGTAGAACCAGCGGCTGATGTGCTGCCGGTGCTCCTCGGCAAGGGCCCGCGCGACTGGACCGTCCGCGGGCTCGCCGGCCTCGATCGCCGCCGCGAACGCCGCGATGTTCGCGTCGGCCTCGGCCTTGATCCGCACCCAGTCCTCCTTGGTGTAGGCGGCGGTCCGGCGCTGTGACTGCTTCCACGCGTCGGTGTCGCCCCACCGCTGCTCGGCCTCCCGCTGGTGCTCCTCGAACGTGTCGGTGCCGAAGATCTCGAACTGCTCCTCCGGCGTGAGCTTGATGCCCATCTGGCGTGCCTCCATTTCCTGTTCCAGTGCGCGGAGTAAGCCGGCGGTGCGAGCCTGACGTTCGCGCAGCATCCGGTGCTGACGACGCAGGTGGTCGTCATCGCCGGCCTGCTGGTCCTCGAGGATCCGAGCGATCTCGTCGAGGCCGAAGTCCAGCTCGCGGTAGAACATGATCCGCCGCAGCCGCTCCAGGTCCGTGTCCGCGTACAGGCGGTAGCCGCTCTCCGTCCGGCCGCTGGCCGGGAGGAGCCCGATCTCGTCGTAGTGGTGCAGCGTCCGCACCGACACGCCCGACATCCGGGCGACCGTTCCGACCGTGTACTCGTCCACAGGAGGCATGGTGCGGCCTCACGCTACGTGAGGGTCAAGGGCCGCGGCCCACAAACCTCGTCAGTCGTCGAAGAGCACGTGCTCGAGGCCGATGACCGGGGACTCGGTCAGGCCTCCGACCTTGCGCACGGCAACGAGCACGCCCGGCATGAACGACGTGCGGTCGATCGAGTCGTGGCGGATCGTCAGGGTCTGCCCCACGTCGCCCAGGATGACCTCCTGGTTGGCGACGATGCCGGGCAGGCGCACCGAGTGGATCGGCGGGTCGCCCTCCATGAGCTCGGCGGTCCGCGCGGCGGTGCCCGACGGCTTGTCGAGCTTCTTGTCGTGGTGCAGCTCGATGATCTCGGCCTTGGCCATGTGCTTCGACGCCTCGGCGGCGAAGCGCATCATGAGGACCGCGCCGATGGCGAAGTTCGGGCAGAACAGCACGTTGGCCGAGGACTCGATGCCGCGGACCGCGTCGACGTCCCACCCGCTGGTGCCGACCACGACGTGCACGCCCGCGTCGAGGCACGCGCGCACGTTGTCCAGCGCCGTGTCCGGCCGGGTGAACTCGACGACGACGTCGACACCGTCGAGGACGTCGGCCAGCTCGACGCCCAGCGCCGGGTCGGCCTGCGCGACGAGCTCCATGTCCGGGGCGCCGGCGACGGCGTCACAGACCGCCTGGCCCATCCGGCCGGCCGCGCCGGCCACCGCGACGCGCAGCATCACGCGGCCTCCGCGGCCAGGCCGGGAGCGACGCGCTCGATGCCGCGGCGGAAGACGTCCTCGTCGGGACCGATGCCCGCGGCGCTCAGGCGCTCGGGTGCGTAGAACTCCGCGGCGAGGGCGCGGACGTCGTCCATCGTGACGGCTTCCACCTTGGCGATCGCCTCGTCCATCGTGAGTAGCGGGAGACCGGCGAGCAGCGACCCGCCCAAGCGGTTCATCCGCGCAGCGGTCGACTCCAGCGCCAGCACCATCCGGCCCTTCACGTTCTCCTTGGACCGCTCGAGCTCCGACGGCGTGGCCGGGTCCTCGATGAACTTCCGCAGCTCCTCGCCGACGACGCCGAGCGCCGCGTCGACGTTGTCCGGCCGCGTCCCCACGTAGAGGCCGACCTGACCGGTCGACGCGAACACGCTCGTGAACGAGTAGACGCTGTACGCCAGGCCGCGCTTCTCACGCACCTCCTGGAACAGCCGCGACGACGACGTGCCGCCGAGGATGTTGTCCAGCACCCGGAGCGCGTGCCTGCGCTCGTCGTGGCGCGGGATCGCGCGACCGCCGAGACACAGGTGGAACTGCTCGGTCTCCTTGACGATGAAGGAGCTCCGCGGCGCTGCCGGCTCCAGCGCCGGCATCGACGCCACCGGTGTGCGGGCGCGCGTCGGGATGTCCAGGCCCTCCGCGAGGAGCACCAGCGAGTCGTGCGCCACCGACCCAGCGGCAGCGATCACGATGTCCTCCGGCGCATAGTGCGCGTCGTGGAACGTGCGCAGACCGTCGGCCGAGACGGCGGAGATGACCTCTTCGCGGCCGATCGTCGGGCGGCCCAGCGGATGGTCGCCGAAGACGGTCTCGCCGAGGAGGTCGAAGATCTTGTCCTGCGGGTCGTCCTCGTACATCGCGATCTCCTCGCAGACGATCTCGCGCTCGTTGGCGAGGT
>JAEMQS010000163.1 GCA_016463765.1 Solirubrobacteraceae bacterium
CACGTGCCGCAGGTCGAGCACCCCGAGCTCACGCACGAGCTCCTCGACGGGTTCTTCGGCCACGCCGACGCCGCCCGGCCCATGCGCCGCCGCCGTCTGCGGCGAGTCGCCGCCGCGTGATCTGGCCGCTGCGCCAGCTCGCGTCGCTGCCGGCCGGCCTGCGTGACCGCCTCGCGGTGGCGCCGGACCTCGACGACCGCGACCCCGACTTCGTCCGCGAGCGGCTCCCCGCGCTGTGGCTCGTCTCCAGCGTCTACTTCCGCGGGGACGTCCGCGGCCTGGGCAACATCCCGGACACCGGCCCCGTCCTGCTGGTCGGCAACCGCTCGGGCGGCAGCACGACGCCCGACACGCTCGTCCTCGTCTCGGCGTTCGGCACGTACTTCGGCGTCGAGCGGCCGCTCTTCGCGCTCACGCACAGCGCGCCGCTGTCCTGGCCGCCTCCGGGCTGGCTGCGCCGGTTCGGCATCGTCGCGCCGACACCCGGCGCCGAGAGCATCGCGCTGCGGGCCGGCGCGAGCGTGCTGACCTACCCCGGCGGCGAGCACGAGGGCCA
Source organism: Solirubrobacteraceae bacterium (assembly GCA_016463765.1). GTDB lineage: Bacteria > Actinomycetota > Thermoleophilia > Solirubrobacterales > Solirubrobacteraceae > Svornostia. The sequence continues at coordinate 557 of JAEMQS010000163.1, forward strand.
CCGCCCCAGCTGGGAGGCCGGACGCGTCGACCTCGGCGACGACACGAGCTGGGTGCAGGCCGCCCTGCGCCACCGTGTCCCCGTCGTCCCGGTGGTCGCCTCCGGGGGCCAGGAGACCGCGCTGTTCCTCGGTCGCCGTCGCGGCGTCCCCGTCTCGCTGGCCCTGCCCTGGGTCATCCACGTGGGGTCAGTCTCCGGCCACCTGCCCCTGCCTGCGAAGCTCACGATCGAGGTGCTGCACCCCATCGATCTCCACGAGACCTACGGCGACAACCCGGATCCCGAGCAGATCCGCGACGACATCGCCGCCGACATGCAGCGTCACCTCACCGCACTGCAGCGCGACCGCCGCCTGCCGGTGCTCGGATGAGGCTCCGCGCGGACGTCACGATCGACGCTCCGCCCGCGGCCGTCTGGGAGTTCGTCGGCGACCCCCGCGGCCAGCTGCGCTTCTGGTCGGGCATCACCCGCTACGAGCCGGCCGGGCGCCGCCTCACCGGCGTCGGCGCCCGGTACCGGGTCCTCATGCGGCTGGGGTCCGCCGACGTCGGCGGGCTCATCGAGCTCGTGGAGTGGCAGCCCCGCCTCGAGCTGGCGTGGTCCTCGGTCAGCGGCGTGGACATGCGCGGGCGCTTCCGCCTGCGCGGTCGCGATGACGACCGCCGCACCCACGTCGAGTTGCGCCTGGCCTACGGCATCGCGGGCGCCGGCCTGACGGGGTGGCTCGCCGAGCAGGTCGCGGCCCCCACGGTCCGGGGACACCTGCGCGGCACGCTCGCCGAACTCGCCCGCCAGGTCGAGCACGAGCAGGCCCGGGCCGAAGCGGCCGCGCGGCGCCAGCGCCTGCGCGCACGGCACGTCAGCTGACGGCGGTCGGCGCGGTCGCGCCGGCCAGGCGGATCTCGAACCGCGCGCCGCCGCCGGGCACGGCGCCGTCGACGACGACCTCCCCGCCGTGCGCCTCGACCGTCTGACGCACGATCGCGAGCCCCAGCCCGGAGCCGGGGACGTCCCGGGCGCCGTCGGCCCGCCAGAACCGGTCGAAGACGTGAGGCAGGTCGTCGACGGCGATGCCGCGCCCGTGGTCGCGGACGCTGATGACGCCGTCCGCCACGCGCACCTCCACCACGCCACCCGGCGGGCTGAACTTCACCGCGTTGTCGAGGAGGTTGCGCACGGCGCGGGCGAGCCGCTCGGAATCGGCGTCGACGACCGTCGGCTCGGCTTCGACATCGAACTGCACCCCGGTGCCGTGGCGGCGCGCCCACGCGACCTCACCGGCGACGAGCTCGTCGAGGCGCACGTCGTCGAGCGCGGGAAGGGGTTCGTCCCCGCGCGCGAGCTCGATGAGGTCGGAGACGAGTCCGCCGAGCTCCTGCAGCTGCTCGTCGACCTCGCCGAGCATGGCCTCCCGCTCGCCGCCGGCGAGCTCCGGCGCCGCCTGGAGCACCTCGATGTTCGTCCGCAGGACCGCGATCGGGGTGCGCAGCTCGTGGGAGGCGTCGGCGACGAGCCGGCGCTGCGCCCGCGCGGAGGCGTCGAGCGCGTTCGTCGACGCCTCCAGGCGCTCGAGCATCCGGTTGAAGCGCACCGCGACGTCGCGCAGCTCGGCCGGCCCGTCCTCGGGGACGCGCCGCGTGAGGTCGCCGGTGCGGCCGACGTGGTCGACGGCGTCGCGCAGGCGCTCCAGCGGCCGCATCGCCGTGCCGGAGACGACGCGACCCAGGATGCCTGCGGCGAGCACGCCCGCCACGCCGAGCCCGATGAGGACCCATCGCAGCCGGTCGAGCAGCGTGTCCATCTCCTGGGTGTCGCGAGCGACCACGACGGCGCGGCCCTCGCCCAGCGACTTCATGAGCAGCCGCAGCGAGCGTCCGTCGTCACCCTCGGCGTCGATGATGCGCAGCGTCCCCTCCGGCTGGCGGGCGATCTCCCGCGCGGCCGCCGGAGTCGGGAACGTCACCTCCCCTCCGAACTGCCGGGTCGCCTCCCCGTCCTCCGTGATGAGCCGTGCGGCCAGGAACGGTCCGGGGATGCGGATCCTGTCCGCCTCGCGCGGGATCGGCGGCGGACGGGTCGGCAGCCGCTCGATGATCCGGTCGTCCGTGATCGCGGCGGCACCGCGCAGCGAGTCGTCGACCTGGTCGCGGAGCATCCCGCCGACGAGGAGGTACGCCGCGAGGGCGAGACCGACGACGGTGACCGCCACCGCGCCGGCCGAGACGAACGTGAGCCGCCGGTGCAGGCTCATGGCTCGCGCAGGGCGTACCCGACGCCGCGGACCGTGTGCAGCAGGCGGGGCTCGCCGTCGGCCTCGAGCTTGCGCCGCAGATACCCCACGTAGACCCCGAGCGCATTCGACGACGCCCCGAAGTCGTACCCCCACACGCGCTCGAAGATCGCCGTCCGCGTCAGCACCTGGCGGGGATGTTGGAGGAACAGCTCGAGCAGCGCGAACTCCGTCCGGGTCAGCTCGATCTCCCGGTGGCCGCGCCGCACCTGCCACGTGCCGCGGTCCAGTTGCACGTCGGCGAAGCGCAGGAGGCCATCGGTCGGCTGCTCGTGGTCGGCACGACGCTGGAGCGCCCGCAGACGTGCGAGCAGCTCCTGCAGGGCGAAGGGCTTGACGAGGTAGTCGTCCGCGCCGACGTCGAGGCCCGCGACGCGGTCGTCGATCCCGTCGCGGGCCGTGAGCATGAGCACCGGCGTGCGGTCGCCGGCCGACCGCAGGCGCCGGCAGACCTCCAGCCCGTCGGGGGCGGGCATGCTCACGTCGAGGACCACGAGGTCGAACGGGCGAACGGCGAGTTCGTCGAGCGCGGCCGCCCCGTCGGGCGCGGCGGTGACGTCGTAGTCCTGCAGGCGCAGCGCCCGGCCGACCGCCTCCCGCAGGGCGGGCTCGTCGTCGACGAGCAGCACGGAGATCCGGGCCATCGTGCTCAGTCTGGCATTCCGCCCTGACCGGGCGGGAGCTCGGGGATCGCGCCCTCGGGCAGCTCGTCGCGGCACGCCTCGAACGCCGCCATCGCGGCCTCGTCCGGCGGCCCTCCGTTGCGCATCGCCGTGGGATCGATGCCCTGCTCGCGCAGGCAGGCCGCGAGACCGGCGAACCGCTCGTCGTTCGGCGCCGGCGGTGTCCCGGTCGTGGGCACCTGCGGCGTGGTGACCTGGGGCGTCGTCTGTGCCGACGGCTCGTCGTCCCCTCCCCCGCACCCCGCCACGGTGAGCGCGGTCACCAGCAGGAACGGGACGAGCGCCCTCATGGTGCCGCCACCGGATCGTCGGTCGTCACGATCTCGCCGTCACGGACCCGCACCACCCGAGGCGCCGCGGCGGCGATCTCGTCGTCGTGCGTGATGAGGACGACCGTCAGGCCCTCGTCGGCCGACAGCGCGCGCAGGAGCTCCATGACGTCGTCGCCGGTCGCGCTGTCGAGGTTGCCGGTCGGTTCGTCGGCCAGCAGGACGCGCGGCTCGCTGGCGAGCGCCCGCGCGATCGCCACGCGCTGCTGTTCGCCGCCGGAGAGCTGGGAGGGCAGGTGCCCGACCCGGCTGCCCAGCCCGACCCGGCCCAGGAGCTCTTCGGCCTTCGCCCGCCGCGCCTGGCCGCCGGTCTTCAGCGGCGCGAGGGCGACCTCGACGTTCTGCCGCGCGGTGAGCGTCGGGATGAGGTTGAACTGCTGGAAGACGAAGCCCAGCGCGTGCAGCCGGACCTCGGCCGACGCGGACTCCGACAGCCCGGCGAGGTCGCGGCCCTCGAACAGGACATGCCCGGCCGTCGGACGGTCCAGCGCCCCGAGGAGCTGAAGCAGCGTGGTCTTGCCCGAACCGCTCGGGCCGACGATCGCGACGAACTCGCCAGCGGCGATGTGCAGGTTCACGTTGCGCACCGCGTGGACGGCGGCGTCGCCCGAGCCGAAGCTCCGGCTCACGCCGCTGAGTTCGTAGGCGGGGGTCGTGTCAGTGGTCATCTGGGATCTCCTCAGTCGATGTGGCGCAGGGCGTCGGCGGGGCGCAGCCGGCTGGCCCGCAGGCCGCCGACCGCGCCGGCGAGCAGACCGCCGGCGATCGCGAGGCC
>JAEMQS010000164.1 GCA_016463765.1 Solirubrobacteraceae bacterium
GTCCCGGCTCCGGCCCAGGAGCCCGAGCCCGCACCGGCCCCTGAGCCCGCGCCGCAGCCGACGCCCTCGCCCGCCCCCGGGTTCCTGCTCGGCGTCCACACCGGCGCGCGGGACATCGACTACCGCGCGACCGAGGTCGTCCGGCCCGGGCTGGTCCGCGTCGGCGGCCTGCACGCCGGGATGAGCCGCGCGGAGATCCAGGCGATCGCCGACGAGTACGCGTCCCGCGGCGCTCGGATCATCGCGCTGGTCGACTTCAACGAATCCGCGCCGTCGGAGTCCGAGAGTCGCAACGTCGGCACCTGGGCGACCGTCCGGGGCCTCGAGGCCATCGAGTTCGGTAACGAGCCGTGGCTGCAGAACGAGTCGTGGGACTACGCGCAGTACGCCCGCGCGTTCAAGGCCGCGCAGGACGCCGTCATCTCCGCGAATCCGTCGATGACGCTCATCGCGGTCGGCGACTCGGCCAACCGCGGCCACCGTCCCGGCCTCGAGGTCATGAAGGCCATGAAGGCCGTCGGCGCCCGCCCGCGCGCCGTGCAGTTCCATCCCTACGGCCCCGGCTACCTCGACCGCCTCAGCGACGTCCGCCGCGACCTCGCCGAGGTCGGCTGGAACGAGACCGAGATCTGGGCCAGCGAGGTCGGGGTCTCCACCGACAACGGCCGGACCGTCTACCAGGGCGACTCCCCCAACAACTACGGCTGGAACACGGCGATGACCTACGCCGAAGCAGCGACCACCGTCGAGCGGATCGTGACCGACCTCAAGGGCGCGGGCGTCGCGCGGGTCCTGCTCTACATGGGCACGGACTACCGGGCCCCCGGGACCTCGAACGAGCGCGAGTACTACTTCGGGCTGACGACGAGTTCCAACGGCGAGAAGGGCGCGCTCACCGCCAAGGCGCGAGAGCTCATGACGCGATATCGCTGAGCCGGGGCGCCACCCGGCAGGAAACCGGAGTTCCATGCGCAAGAAAGGTGGTCCATGCCCTGGACCACCTCTCGCCCGATCCGCCTCGGACTCGGCCTGATCCTCACCTGCGCGGTCTTCCCGGCCGCAGCCGCGGACGCGGCGATCCTCGTCGGCACACCCCAGGACGACACCCTGCGTGCGGGCGCCGGCCAGGACGCCGTCTGGGGCAATGGCGGGAACGACACGATCCTCGACCGGGGTGGCCGCGACTACCTGTCGGCCGGTGCGGGCGACGACAGCATCCTCGGCGATGAGCGCGACCTGATCTACGCCGGGCCCGGAGATGACGTGATCGTCCTCGCGTCCGCCTCGGGGCTCGCGTTCCGTATCCACTGCGGCCCGGGCCACGACACCGTGATGGTGCAGGACGCGGGCGGCGAGTCGCGCGAGATGATCGGGACCCGGGCGTTCGAGTGCGAGAGCATCGAGGTGGCCGGCGATGCCGCACCCGATCCGGGGGGCGTCACGCCGGACCCGCCGGTCGAGCCCGAGCCGGAGCCCGAGCCCGAACCCGAGCCGGAACCGGAACCGGAACCGGAACCGGAGCCGGAACCCGGGTTCCCCACCCGCACCGACATCACCGACGCGTTCGAGCGCGCGGACCTCGGCCCCGCCTGGGGGGTTCCGGCGTTCGCGTCCGCACCCGCGGCCCCCACGACCGACGGCGGCCGGCTGCAGATGCCCACTGACACGTGGGGCTCGGCGTACTACGCCGCGACGCGCTTCGGCGCCACGCAGGAGATCCGCGCCCGGAAGGTCGGACCCGGGTCCATCGGGGTCGGCGCGTGTCTGCGTGACCCGGCCGGCGGCGGCACCGGCTACAGCCTCGAACTCGACGCCGACGGCGCCATGTGGCTCTGGCGCTACGAGGACGGGGAAGGCACGGAGCTCTTCCGGCGCTTCGACGCCGCCGGCACGGTGGGCGTCGGCGACGCGCTCGGCCTGCGCGTGCAGGGTGACCGCGTCGAGGCGTGGATCCGCCCGCAGGGCGGCAGCTGGAAGCTCGCGCGCGCGGTCACCGACGCGGCCGCGAAGGCGTGTGCCGGCCACCTGACGCTCTCCGGGTACGAAGGGGCGGTCGACGAGATCGCCGGCGGCGGCTCGGACCCCACGCCCGTGACCCCGGCACCGGGGCCGACCCCGGACCCCGAGCCGCAGCCGCGCCCGTCGTTCACCCTCGGCGTGCACACCGGCGCACGCGACATCGACCTCCGCGCCACCGAGGCGCTGCGCCCCGGGCTCGTGCGCGTCGGTGGCCTGGACGCCGACACCCCGCGCGCGCGGATCGCGGAGATCGCCGCGACCTACGCCGCCCGCGGCGCCCGGATCATCCCGCTCGTCGACTTCAACGGCCGGGCACCGGACGCCGCGCAGGCGCGCAACGTCGGCACGTGGGCGACCGTCCGCAACGTCGCGGCCATCGAGTACGGCAACGAGCCCTGGCTCGACGCGAACTGGGACTACGCGCAGTACGCCGCGTCGTTCCGCGTCGCCAACGACGCCGTCATCTCGGCCAATCCGGGCATGACGGTCATCGCGGTCGCCGACTCGGCCAACCGCGCACACCGGCCGGGCCTCCGGGTCCTCCAGGCGCTGAAGGACGCGGGCGTGCGTCCCCGCGCCGTCCAGTTCCACCCGTACGGGCCGGCGTACGCCCAGCGCCTCGGCGATCTCCAGCGTGACCTGGCCGAGGTCGGATGGAGCGAGACCGAGGTCTGGGCGACGGAGGTCGGCGTCGCGACCGACAACGGCCGCACGCTCTACCAGGGCGACTCGCCCAACAACTACGGCTGGAACGCCGCGATGAGCTACGTCGAAGCCGCACGGACGATCGAGCGGATCACCACCGACCTCGAGGACGCGGGCGTCGCGGGACTCCTGCTGTACATGGGCACCGACTACCGGGCGCCGGGCGCCTCGAATGAGCGCGAGTACTACTTCGGGCTGACCACGCACACCAACGGCGAGAAGGGCGCGCTGACCGCGAAGGCCCGCGAGCTGCTTGCACGCTGGCGCGGCTGATTCACCAGACCGTCACCAGACGTTGACGGGCTGGTGACCCGGGGGCCCGGCAGCGAACGTAGCGTCGCGCCGGTCCACTTCCCGAGGAGCATCTGTGTCCCGCACTCTCCGCCGTGGAGGACTCGCCGCGCTCGCCGCGGCAGTGCCTCTGCTCGTCGCGCCACCCATGGCCGCCGCAGCACCCGTCGTCATCTCCGAGTTCCGGACCCAGGGTCCACAGGGCGGCAACGACGAGTTCGTCGAGATCCGCAACACCACCGGCGCAGCGATCGACATATCCGACTGGCGCCTGGCCGGCTGCGCGTCGTCCAGCGGCAACCCGTCGACGCGCGCCACGATCGGCGCGGGCACGTCACTGCCGGCCGGGGGTAGCTTCCTGTTCGTCAACACTGCGGCCAGTGGCTACTCGGGCAGCGTCCCGGGTGACGCCTCCTACACCACCGGCATCGCGAACTCCGGGAACTCCGGGCTGCGCCTGGAGAACGCGTCGGGCGCGGTCGTCGACACCGTCGGCAACGGCAGCAGCCCGTGCCGCGAGGGCACCGGCCTCAGCTTCACGGCGTTCGGCAACGTCAACCAGAGCCTCGAGCGCACGGGCGGCGTGCAGGACACCGACGACAACGCCGCCGACTTCTCGGTGCGTGGCGCCGCCGACCCGCAGGCCTGCGGCGCGAGCTGCGAGGCGCCGCCGCCGCCCTGCGACGCGCCCCCCGCCGTCACGCCCATTCACCTGATCCAGGGCGCCGGCGACACGTCGGCCTGCGCCGGACTCGACGTCACCATCGAGGGCGTCGTGACCGGCATCGACGACGAGGTCGGCCGGAGCACCGCGGGCCAGCTGTTCCGCGACGACCGCGGCATCTTCGTCCAGGAGGAGACCCCGGACGGCGATCCCGCGACCTCAGAGGGCATCTTCGTCGGCTACGTCGACGATCCCGCGCCGCTGATGGGCAAGCGCGTGCGCGTCACCGGCGAGGTGCGCGAGAAGTTCGGCTTCACGCAGATCGATGAGGCGATCGGCCAGGAGCCGACCGTGCTCGGCGACGGGGTCCTGCCTGCCCCGGCGCTGCTCAGCCCGGCGGCCGCGGCGACGCAGACCGTCGGCCTGGACGGCACCCGCTCCTACTACGAGCGCTTCGAGGGCATGCGCGTGCGCCTGTCCCGGGCGGTCGCCAACAGCGGCGGCACGAACAAGTTCGGCGAGCTGTTCCTCACGCCGGGCACGGCCCTGGACCGCGTCTTCCGCACGGAGGGCCAGGCCGACCTCATCGGGACCGACGCCGATGCCGGTGCGGGCAACCCGGCGAACCCCGCCCGGCCCGTGTCGCCCTCGACCTCACTGGTGAAGGCGGACCTGTTCGCGGAGGTGCGCAACCTGACGGGTCCGCTCGCCTTCTCGTTCGCCAACTACAAGGTCATGGTCCAGCCGTCGCTCAAGCCGGCCGTCGTCAAGGGCACCACGCCGTACCCCGCACCGGTGGAGAGCCCGCCGGCGGCCGGGACGATGCGTATCGCGTCGTTCAACGTCGAGAACTTCTTCCCCGAGGGCGGGGAGCTCGACGGCGCCAACGTCAGCCAGGAGGAGTACGAGGAGAAGCGCAACCGCATCGTC
>JAEMQS010000165.1 GCA_016463765.1 Solirubrobacteraceae bacterium
TGGCCGAGGGGATGGGCGCCCGGCGCGCGCACCTGCCGGGCGCCGGGCACGGGGTTCCCGCGCTGGGGGCGCCCGTCAACGCGGTGCTCGAGGCCCTGTGGACGGAAGGCCAGCGGGCTACGTCGGCTGCGCCGTCGGGCGGATGAGGATCTCGTTGACGTCGACGTGCGGGGGCTGGGAGACCGCGTACATCACCGCGCGGGCGATGTCGTCGGCCTCCAGCGCGTTGCTCGGGCGGTTGTCGAAGAACGGCGTGTCGACCATGCCGGGCTCGATCGACGTGACCCGCACGCCGCTGTCGTTCAGCTCCTGACGCGCGGACTCCGCCATCGCCGTGACGGCGTGCTTCGTCGAGCTGTAGAGCGAGCCGGGCAGCGCGCGGCGGCCCGCCACCGACGAGGTCAGCAAGAGGTGGCCCTTCGTGTCCCGCAGCGCATCGATCGTGGCGCGAATCGTGTACGCCGGGCCGAGCACGTTCGTGAGCACCATGGACTTCCACTGCTCCGGGGTCTCCTTCGTGAAGCCCCGCGCGGCACCGAACCCGGCGTTGGCGAACACCACGTCGATCTGCCCGAAGGTGTCGAGCGTCTCCTGGGCGAGCGCCTCGACCTGTTCCCACTCGGTGACGTCGCAGGCGACCGGCAGGGCGCGCTCGGAACCGCCGAGTTCGTCGGCGAGCGCCTGCAGCTTGTCCGTGCTGCGCGCGGACAGGACCAGGCGGTATCCCGCCTCGGAGGCCAGCCGGGCGGTGGCGGCGCCGATGCCCGTCGAGGCGCCGGTGATGAGGAAGACTCGATCTTGGGACATGCGCTCATCCTAGGCTTGGTGCCTCGATGCTCTACGACAAGGCGCGCATCTTCGTGCAGGGCGGCGCGGGCGGGAACGGCTGCATGAGCTTCCGTCGCGAGGCCCACGTCCCCCGGGGCGGACCCGATGGCGGCGACGGCGGCCACGGCGGCGACGTCGTGCTCGTCTGCGACGACTCCAAGCGCGACCTGCAGTCGTTCAAGCGCCGCGCGCACTACAAGGCCGACCGCGCCCGCCACGGCGAGGGCAACCTGCGCCACGGCGCCGACGGTGCGCGCCTCGAGGTCCCCGTCCCACCCGGGACGCAGATCCGGATGGACGACGGCACGCTGCACGACCTCACGATTCCCGGCCAGCGGGTCACGGTCGCACGCGGCGGCAGCGGCGGGCGCGGCAACAAGCGCTTCGCCGGCTCGACCCGCCAGTCCCCGCGCTTCGCCGAGAACGGGCTCGACGGCGAGGAGCGGTGGATCGACCTCCAGCTCAAGCTGCTGGCCGACGTCGGGCTCGTCGGCCTGCCGAACGCGGGCAAGTCGTCGCTCATCGGCCGGATGACGCGGGCGGCACCCAAGGTCGCCGACTACCCGTTCACGACCCTGGAGCCGGTGCTCGGCACGCTCGACGGCGAGAACCGCCAGCTCGTCATCGCCGACATCCCCGGGCTCATCGAGGGCGCGTCCGACGGCGCGGGCCTCGGCCACGACTTCCTCGCGCACGTCGAGCGGACCGCGCTGCTCGTGCACGTGCTCGACCTCGCGCCGCTGGACGGCAGCGACCCGCTCGCCAACCACGCCACCATCGAGGCGGAGCTGCGCGCGCACGACGAGCGGCTCGCCGCGCTGCCGCGGATCCTCGCGCTGAGCAAGGCCGACCTCGTGTCCGAGGAGCGCGCCGCCGAGGAGGCCGCCGCGTGGCGCGAGCGCCTGGGGGAGGACGTGCCGGTCATCGTGACCTCGAGCGCCACCCGCCAGGGCCTGGACGAGCTGAGCGTCGAGCTGCTGCGCCGCGTGCCGGTCCGCGAGCGGGTCGACGTCACGTCGCTCGAGCAGAGCGGGGACGGCGAGGCGCTGGCCGAGCACATGGTCTTCCGGCCGGCCGAGGACAAGGGCTACAAGGTCGAGCAGGTCGACGACGGGGTCTTCCGCGTCAGCGGCCCGCCCGTCGAGCGGCTCCTGGCCCGGCACGACCTCGAGAACGACGAGGCGCTGGCCCACATCGAGCACCGCCTGAACCGCATGGGGGTCATCCGCGCGCTGGAGGCCGCGGGGTTCGAGCCCGGCGACGACGTGGAGATCGCCGGCATGCTCTTCGAGCTGCACCCGGGATGATGTGCGGGCCGTGACGGTCCCTCGATCCTCTTCGCACCTGAACGCCGAGCACAGCCCGGAGGCGATCGCGCGGCGGCTCGCAGCACCGCGCAAGGTCAGCTATCTCCGCGACTTCATCTACGGCGCGATCGACGGGACGGTGACGACGTTCGCGGTCGTCGCCGGTGCGACGGGGGCGAAGCTCGGCGCGACGGTCGTCGTGATCATGGGCCTCGCGAACCTGCTCGCCGACGGCCTGAGCATGGCGGTCAGCAACTATCTGGGCACGCGCGCCGAGCAGGACCAGCGGGCGCGGGCCCGGCGCCGCGAGCAGCGCCACGTCCGGCTGGTGCCCGAGGGCGAGCGCGAGGAGATCCGCCAGCTGTTCGCCGCCAAGGGGTTCGCCGGCGACGACCTCGAGCGGATCGTCGAGGTCATCACCGCCGACGAGGACCGCTGGCTCGACACGATGATGGTCGAGGAGCTCGGCTACGGCCCGGACCCGACCGTGCCGTGGCGGGCCGCGGCGGCGACGTTCGCGGCGTTCATCACCGTCGGCCTGCTCCCGCTCCTTCCGTTCCTGCTCGACGCCGTCGACGGGGACCTCGTGCCGGATCCGTTCGCGTGGAGCGCCGCGCTGACCGCCGGGGCGTTCTTCGCGGTCGGTAGCGCGAAGGCCCGGGTCGTCGGCATGCGCTGGTGGCGCTCGGGACTGGAGACGCTGCTTGTCGGCGGTGCGGCGGCGGCCGTCGCGTACCTCGTCGGCGTGCTCCTCGAACGCGTCGTCTAGTGCGGTGAGTCGGACGCCGCGACGGCCGGCGCGCCGCGGGCCAGCTGCTCCTGCACCCAGGCGGCCAGGCCGATCACGGCGATCACCACGCCCACCCCGGTGATGGCCGCCCAGCCGCCGGCGGCGTACGCCAGCGCAGCGGTCGCCGACCCGAGGGCGCCGGCGACGAAGTTGCCGGTCATGTACGCGGTCACGACGCGGCTGCGGGCGTCCGGGTACGCCGTGAAGAGACGATTCTGGTTGAGGATGTGCTGGCCCTGGATGCCGAGGTCGAAGAGGACCAGGCCCGCGAGCAGCGCGACGAGCGAGTCGGTCGCGAACGCCATCAGCCCCCAGCCGGCGAGGGTGACGAAGAGAAACGCGCCGGTCGCCGGATGGGTCCAGCCGCGGTCTCCGAGCCGGCCGGCCGCCTGGGCGCTCAGCGCGCCGGCGATCCCGAACAGGCCGACCAGCCCGATCGTCGCCTCGTTGAACTCGTACGGGGCATCGGAGAGCAGGAACGTGATCGAGGTCCATACGAGGCTGAAGCCGCCCATCCCGGTGGCGCCGTAGATCATGCGCCGGCGCAGCAGGGGGCTGGTGCGGACGAGGGCGGTCACGGAGCGCAGCAGCGACCGGTAGGTGAGGTCGCTCCGCGCCGGGAAGCTCTCCGGCAGGACGCGCCACAGCGTGACGGCCAGCACGAGGATCACGACGGACGCAAGCGCGTAGACCAGCCGCCAACCGCCGAGCTGGGCGATCAGGCCGCTCACCGTCCGGGCCACGAGGATCCCGATGAGCAGGCCGCTCATCACGATGCCGACCACCTTCCCGCGCTCGTGCTCGGGCGCCAGGGCCGCCGAGAGCGGGATGAGGATCTGGGCGACGACCGAGGTGACACCGACGATGGCCAGCGCGCCGGCGAGCACGGCGACCGACGGGGCCGCGGCGGTGACGGCGAGCGCCACCGCCGTGGCGAGGAGCAGCCGGAGGATGAGCGTGCGGCGCTCGAGCAGGTCGCCGAGCGGGACGAGGAACACCAGCCCCGCCGCGTACCCGAGCTGGCTGGCGGTGACGATGAAGCCCGCGGTGCTCGGCGCGACGCCGAACGTCTCGGCGATCACGTCGAGCAGCGGCTGGCCGTAGTAGTTGCTGGCGACGGCGGCGCCGCACCCGAACGCCATGACCAGGACGATCCACCGGCTGAGCGCGGCGGGTGGCGGGGTCGCGGTCATCGCCCCAGCCTAGACCTCCGCGCTGCGTTACTTCGGGGCCATGCGCAGCGCACCGTCGAGCCTGATGACCTCACCGTTGAGGATCGGGTTCTCGATGATGTGCGCGGCCAGCGCGGCGTACTCGTCCGGTTCGCCGAGGCGCGGCGGGAACGGCACGGACGCCCCGAGGGCCTCCTTCGCCGGCTCGGGGAGCGACGCGAGCAGCGGGGTGTTGAACAGGCCCGGGGCGATGGTCACGACCCGGATGCCGTCCCGCGCGAGATCGCGGGCGGCCGGCAGCGTGAGGCCCACGATGCCGCCCTTCGACGCCGCGTAGGCGACCTGCCCGATCTGCCCGTCATACGCCGCGATCGAGGCGGTGTTGATGAGCACGCCCTTCTCACCGTGCGCGTTGGGCGTGTTGCCCACCATGACGCCGGCGGCGAGACGCAGCACGTTGATCGTGCCGAGCAGGTTGATCTCGATGATCCGCTGGAAGCCCT
>JAEMQS010000067.1 GCA_016463765.1 Solirubrobacteraceae bacterium
CGGCTCACCGCGGCCGCCTTGACGAACTGCGGCCGGTTCCCGATGACGGTGACGACCTTCACGCGGCGGCGAGCTCCGCCTCGACGTGCGCACGGAACGCGGCGGCGGCCGCGGTGGTGAGCGGGCCGGGCGCAGACGGGAGCTCCCGCTCGCCGATCCGGGCGATGGCGAGCACCTCGTGCGTCGTGGACGCCAGGAACGCCTCGGTCGCGCCCGTGAGGTCGTCCAGCGGCGTGACGCGCTCCTGGATCGACACGAGTTCGATGAGCCGTCGACGGGTGATCGAGTCGAGGATGTGGTCGTCGAGCGGCGGCGTGTAGAGCGGGCCGCCGTCGCCGAGCGCGTAGAAGAGCGACTTCGTCGGGGCTTCGAGCACCCGGCCGTGAGGCGTGGTCAGCAGCGCCTCGTCGGCGCCCTGCTCGCGCGCGACGCGCGTGGCGAGCATGTTGGCCGCGTACGACAGCGACTTGACGCCGTCGAGGATGCGCGTCGGCGCGTAGGTGACGGGCACGACGGCGAGGAGGGCGGGCGCCGGCGAGAGCTCCTCGAGCAGCAGCAGCCGGTGACCGCCGCGGGTGAAGACGATGCGCAGCGCGCCCTCGAACCCGGGCCGGGCGGCCAGCAGCGCATCGACGTCCGCGGCGACCGCGGTGACGTCGATGGGCAACCGGAGGTTCTGTGCCGACCCGGCCATGCGGGTGAGGTGCTCGGCAAGCGCGAACGGGCGCCCGTCGTACAGGCGGACGACCTCGAAGACACCATCGCCGCGGAGCAGCCCCTCGTCGGTGACGGGGAGGCGCGCGTCGGCGGCGGGACCGACGACACCGTCCAGGCAGGCGAGGGGCATGGGCGCAGATGCTATTCGGCGGGGGTACGGTTGCGCCGTGGACCGCACCGCGCCGCTCGACGGGATCCTCGTCGCTGATTTCTCCCGGATCCTCGCCGGGCCGCTCGCCGCCCAGACCCTGGGCGACCTCGGTGCCGACGTCGTGAAGGTCGAGGCCCCGGGCGGCGACGACACCCGCGGGTGGGGGCCGCCGTTCGCCGCGGACGGCACCGCGACCTACGCGATGGCGGCGAACCGCAACAAGCGGTCCGTCGTGCTCGACCTCCGTGACGACGGGGACCGCCGGCTCGCGCGCGAACTGGCTCGCCGCGCCGACGTGGTGATCGCGAACCTCAAGCCCGGAGCGATGGAGCGGTTCGGCCTGGGCTACGAGGACCTGGCCGCCGAGGACCCCCGGCTCGTGTACTGCGCGATCAACGGGTTCGGCAGCGGCGCGGGCGCACCCATGCCCGGCTACGACCCGCTCGTGCAGGCCGTGGGCGGGCTCATGAGCGTGACGGGCGCCGAGGGTGGCGACCCGGCAAAGGTCGGTGTGGCCCTGGTCGACGTGATCGCCGGGCTCAACGCCACGGTGGGCATCCTCGCCGCGCTGCGCGAGCGTGACCGCAGCGGCCACGGGCAGATGGTCGAGATCACGCTGCTCGGCACGGTGCTGGCCGCGCTGGCCAACCAGGCGACCGGCTTCCTGAACGCAGGAGTGGTCCCGCGGGCGCTGGGGACTCGCCATCCGAGCATCGAGCCCTTCGCGACGTACGCGTGCGCGGACGGGCCGCTCATGATCTGCGCGGGCAATGACCGGCAGTTCCGGGCGCTGGCCGGCGTAGTCGGGCAGCCGGAGCTGGCAGACGACCCGCGCTTCGCCACGAACGCCGACCGCGTCGAGCACCACGCGGCCCTGCGGCCGCTGCTGGAGAGGGCGCTGGCGCGCGAAGACCGTGCGACGTGGGAGGCGCGGCTGAACGAGGCGGGCGTGCCGGCCGGGCCAGTCAACGACCTGGCGGGCGCGTTCGGGCTGGCCGACGCGCTGGGCCTCGACGTCGTCGACGACCACGGCGGCGTGCGGACGCCGGCCTCACCGATCGGGCTTTACGACACCCCGCCGGTCACCCGGCGCCCGCCCCCGGGACTGGATGAGCACGGGGACGCGATTCGCGCCTGGCTGCGGGGCCCGCGCTAGCGCACGTCGATCGGCGCGAGGCCGCGGAGCCGAGCGACTGGACCCAGCAACGCAAAGAGGACGCGCTGCACAGGCCACGGCGGACTCACCAGCCGGATCTCGTCGGCGAACACCGGGCCGAGCAGGGCGAAGCGCAGCAGCGAGGGGGACCCGTGGTCGTTCAGCTCGCCGCGCTCGGCAAGGCGGAAGTACGTCTGAAAGAACTCCGCGGTGCGCAGCGCAGGGCGTGCCTCCTGGATGGCGACCGCGTCGGTCTCGCCATCATTGACAAAGCTGTGGGGGGTTCCCGCAGGAATGGTGAGCTCGTCGCCCGGGCCCAGGCGCCGCTCCGCGCCGGCGACGACGAATCTCAGGGTGCCGGAGACGAGGACGGCACGGGTCTCCTGCAGAGGATGGACGTGGAGCGGCTCCGCGACACCGGTCGGTGGATTGAGGGTCTCGATGCGCAGGAGCTCCCCGTTCGTATCGGCCGCGGTCTGCAGGAACCGCATGCGCTGGCCGGTGCGCGGGTTGAGGATCTCGCGGACTGCGGTCGCCGGTTGCATGGCCGCTCCGATCGGTAGCGTGGGAACGCGAATAGTTCGGCTCCCTAAGCTTAGGGAGCCTAAGTACCTCATGTCAACGCCCTCACCGCCGCCACGCCAACACATCGGCCAGCTCCTGGTCCAGCTCACGCGGCTCTTTCAGGAGGAGCTGTTCACGCGGCTCGTGGAGGCCGGTCTCACGGACGCCCGCGTGGCCCACACGCACGTGACCGCGTACATCAAGGCCGAGGGCTCGCGTCTGACCGAGCTGGCAGCCCAGGCACGGATGACGCTCCCAGCGATGTCCGAGCTCGTCGATGACCTCCAGCGACTCGGCATCGTGGAGCGGCGGCGTGACCCCACCGACGGTCGAGCCAAGCTGATCTGTCTCACCGACGCCGGCTGGGAGGCCATGGGGACCGCACGGCGGGCCATCCTGGAGATCGAGGCCAAGTACGCCGACGAGGTGGGCGCCGACCGGTTCGAGTCCGCGGCTCAGACGCTCGACGCGCTGTTGCTGGCGCTGTCGGCGGAGCTCCCGGAGAGGAGGTGATCAGGAAAGAGTGCCCCCGGAAGGAATCGAACCTTCAACCTTCGGATTAAGAGTCCGCTGCTCTGCCAGTTGAGCTACAGGGGCCTATGTTCTCGCGCCGGGGCGCGAACCGACGAGAGAGCTTAGCCGCTCGGCGCGGGAGCCGGCGTCGTGGCGGCCTGCTGCGCCTGGGCCTGCAGCGCCTCGGTCTTCACGCTGTCGAGCTGCTCGCGAAGCGTCCGGCGATCGTCCTCGTTCGCGAGCTCGACGGCCTTGTCCGCCGCGAGGTCACCCTTGCGGTCCTGACCGGCCAGGTAGGACAGCTGCGCGAGCTGCGCAAAGAGGTTCGACGACTCGGGGCGCTCGGCGATGTAGAGCTCCATGGCCTCGACCGCCTTGTCGGGCTTGTTCAGCCCCGCGGTGCTGAAGACCTGGACCATCTGGATCGCCACGCCGGTGTTCAGCTCTTCGGGTTCCGTGGCGAGATATCGATCCCAGGAGCGCTCGGCCAGGCGCAGCTGCGCGAGCCCCTCGGCCGTGAAGCGTCCCTGGTCGGTGTTGAAGTTCTCCCCGGCACCGGCGATCTGGTAGTGGAGCTTGGCCTTCTCGGCCAGCGCCGCGGCGTCGTTCGGGTTCGTCTGGAGCTTCTTGTCCTCTTCCTCGAGCCGGTCCTCGAGCTGCTGCGTCGCGTTGCTCTGCGAGCTGTCCTCGCGGAACGCGTCGAACAGGCCACCGGAGACGTCGCCGCCGATACCGAACAGCACGAGACCGCCACCCAGGAGGATGGCGAGGGACAGGTACACCACCTGTACAAGGCGCCGACGGCCGCCGGCGCGCAGGTCAAAGAGCATGGGACGGGTCTCCGGATTCTGCGTCGTCGTCCGGCTCGAGATCGTCGTCCGCGTCGGGCGGGCGGATCCGGATGAGCCAGGCAGCTAGGAGAATACTCAGCTCGAACAGCACGACGAGCGGCGCCATCGACAGCAGCATGGTCACGGGGTCCGGCGTCGGGGTCGCCACGGCGGCCAGAACGGCGACCGCGAGCAGCACATAGCCCCGGTTCTTCCGCAATTGCTGGGGCGTCATGATCCCGAGCTGCGTGATGGCGAGCACGACGAGCGGGATCTGGAACATGAGACCGATCGCCGCCATGAACATCACGCTGAAGCGGTAGTAGTCCTTGGCCTGGACCAGGATGTCGAAGTTGTCGTCGTTGAAGTTCTGGAGGAAGTCGACGGCTCGCTGCAGCACGATGAAGTACGCGAAGAGCACGCCGAGGATGAACAGCACCGGCCCCATGAACATCAGCGGCACGGCGATCGTGCGCTCGCGCGGCGTGAACGCCGGCAGCAGGAACGAGAAGAGCTGGTAGAGGATCAGCGGCAGCGCGAGGAGCAGGCCCGCGTAGAACGACAGCGAGATCGTCGCGGTGAACGGCTCGGCCACGCCAAGGGTCACCGGCTTGCGCGCGAGGTTCGTCGGCGTCGCGCGGGCGGCCTGGGCGGTCTGTTTCTCCGCCTCGACCAGCTCGCGGGAGAGGGCGAGCAGCTGGCGGCGTTCGGCGGCGGACAGATCCTCGTTGGCGGCGGCGGTCGCGGTGACCGCCGCGGCGCTGCCGAGGGTCGGGGTCAGGCTGCGCAGCTGCTGGCCCAGCTCACGCTGGAAGCGCGCGGTCTGCTCGAGTGGGTCGGCGGTCCCGCCGTTGCCGTCCAGACGCTGGGTCGTCTCGATCGGCTTGTTGACGATCTCCAGGACGCGGTCGCTCTGCCAGAAGCAGATGCCGAAGCAGATGCCGAGCCCGATCACGCAGATGATCAGGCGGCTGCGCAGCTCGTCGAGATGATCGACGAGGCTGAGCTGGTCCTCGTGGGAGATCGGCCGCAGCGTCGTGGCCATGGGCGCAGATCAGACGGCGGGGACTACTGCCCGGACTGCGTGGGCGTGCGGTCCTCCGTGCGCACGACCGGCTCCTCAGCCTGGTTGGCCGTGAGCTGCGGACGCTCGTCGTCCACGTCGTCGTCGCCGCCCTTGCCCGTGATCGAGTCCTTGAATTCCCGCATGCCGGAGCCGAGCTGACGGCCGAGAGACGGCAGCCGCTTCGGGCCGAAGATGACCAGCACGATGATGAGGACGATGGCGAGTTCGAGGGGACCGATGGAAGGCATGACGATGACCTGTTCGCAGGGTGTCCCTGAAGCGTACTGGCCGCAGGGTGCCGCGGGTTCATCGTCAACAGGATCTTCTCCGACTCAACGCCTGACCGAGGAGCCTCAAGGTCGTGCGTTACGCGACCGATGAAGCGAGTGGGTCAAGGCAATGAGCAACCGTCCAGAACACAGCCACTACGTCCGCCGCGTCGTCCTTCCTTCCGGGAAGACCATCGAGGTCGTCTACTTCGACGACACGCCGGGCGCGACGCAGCCGACGGCGAGCAACGTCCCGGCGCGCACCGAGCGCGAGCAGACGGACCTGCACATCTGCGGCAGCTGCGGCTCTGACCTGGTGTACCCGGTCGAGTGGGACGAGGCCGGCGCGACGCACTGGGAGGTCAGCCTCCGGTGCCCCAACTGTGAGTGGAGCGGGACCGGCATCTTCGAGCAGGACATCGTCGACCGCTTCGACGAGGAGCTGGACCGCGGCACCGAGTCGCTGGTCCGCGACCTGCGGCGCCTCATCCACGCGAACATGGAAGAGGACATCGACCGGTTCGTCGCGGCGCTGCATGACGGGCACATCGTGCCCGAAGACTTCTAGGTAGCGTCGTCCGCAGGCCGGAGCCTGCGACGGCCGGAGGCCGAAATCAGGAGGCCGAAGGCCGGTCTCCGCCGCGGCGCGCAGCGATCACGAGTACCTGTCCACGACGCTGTCCGCCACCAGCTCCAGCACCCGCCGCTGGGGCACATCCGGCAGCCCGTCCTTCGCCTCGGCCACCATCGCCAGCGCACGCGCACGCGATTCCTCGAGCGCGCCCGTCGCCCCGATCCGGGCGCACACATCCGCCGCGGCGTCGGTCGTCGTGACCGCCCGCAGGTCCTCGGCCGCCAGGGACGCGTCGCGATCCCGGGCGATGATCAGCGGCAGCGTGACCGTGCCGTCGAGCAGGTCCGTCCCGACGGGCTTGCCGGTGCGCTCGGGCGGGCCCGCGACATCGAGGACGTCGTCGAGGAGCTGGAAGGCCAGGCCGATGCGGCGCCCGAACGCACCAAGCTCGTCACGGACCGCCTCGGACGCGCCGCCGTGCAACGCGCCGAGGCCGCACGCGCTCTCGAAGAGGGTCGCGGTCTTCAGCTCGCACCGGTGCAGGTACCGGTCCAGCGGGACGTCGACGTTCCACGCGTCGCTGCGCTGGAGCAGCTCGCCCTCGGCAAGGGCGCTGCTGGCCCGCGACAGGATGCGGACGCTCTCCAGCGACCCGGTCGCCGTGAGCTCCGCGAAGGCGCGCGCGAACAGGAGGTCGCCGACGGCGGTCGCCATGTGGCGCCCGTGTGTCGCCCAGACGGTCGGATGACCGCGCCGCAGCGGCGACGCGTCGAGGACGTCGTCGTGGACGAGCGTCGCGCTGTGCACCAGCTCCACCGACGCGGCGGCGCGCACCAGGTCGAGATCGCGCTCGTCGTCGGCGTCGCCCGCGGGACCCACACCCGCCGCGAGGAGGACGAGCAGCGGACGCAGCCGCTTGCCGCCGGCGGCGATCGTCGCGCCGGCAGGCTCCCCGACGATCGGCCCGTGGCCCGCGGCCGCCTCGCGCAGCAGGACCTCCACGCGACCCAGGAGCTCGGGAACCCGCGGGCCCGCGGCATCCACGAGCGAGGCGACCTGCGCTGCGGGGTCGACGGGGGTCTGCGTCACGCGCGGGTCCCCACGTGGAGCGCGATGATGCCGCCCGCCGTGAGGATCCACCGGATGTCCTGCAGGCCGGCGCGCTCCATGGCGGCAGCCAGGCCCTCGGGGCCCGGGAAGCGCTTGACCGAGTTCGGCAGGTAGTCGTACGCGTCGGGGTCGCCGGCGACCTTGCCGATGACCGGCACGATCCGGTCGAACCAGACCGAGAAGAACGTGGAGAGCGGCGGCTTCTGCGGCGTCGTGATCTCCAGGATCACCACGCGGCCCCCGGGCTTGACGACCCGGGCCATCTCCGAGATGCCCTGCTCGAGGTCGGAGAAGTTGCGCGCGCCGAATCCGACGGTCGCCGCGTTGAACGTGGCCGTCGCGTAGGGGAGGTCGAGCGCGTTGCCCCACTCGAACGCCAGGCGCGGCGCCTTGACCCGCGCGCGGGAGAGCATCTCCTCGCTGAAGTCCGACCCGACGACCTCGCCGGTGGCGCCGACGCGGCCCGACAGCTCGACGGCCAGGTCCCCGGTGCCGGTGGCGACGTCGAGGACGCGGTCGCCCGCGCCGACGTTCGCGAGGTCGGCGGCGCGGGCGCGCCACCGGTGGTGCAGCCCGGCTGTCATGACCGTGTTGATCAGGTCATAGACGCCCGCGATGCGGTCGAACATCGCCCGGACCTGCGGCTCCGGCAGGGTGCCGGGCGATGTCGCCACGGAACTACTCCTCTTCTTCGCCCTTGAGCTGCGAGAGGAACGCCACGAGGTTGTTGAAGCGCTCGGGGTTCTCTTCCTGCAGCTGCGCGTACGACGGCATGGGCGCGGTCGGGTTGACCATCGTCCGTGCGATCGCGTCACGCCCGACGCGTGCGCCGATGTCATCGAGGTGCGGGCCCGGACCGTCGTTGCCGTTCTCGCCGATCTTGTGGCACGCCAGGCAACCCGCCTGTGCGACGACCTGCTTGCCGGACTCGAACTGCTCGACCATCTGCTCGCCCTGCGCCACGACGCTCGGCGGCGGCTCCATCTCGATCTCGTTCGGCGAACCGGCCGCCGCGCCGAGGTACGTCAGGTAGCCCATGGCGACGATCGTGAAGATGCCCGCCGTCGTGGCGATCGGCCGCTTCTCGGGCCGGCGCTCCGGCCCCCGGTCGTAGAACGGGAGCAGGAACAGCAGGATCATGCAGATCGTCGGGATGCCGATCGTGGCGAGCGGCACCAACTCCGGCGGCTTGATGATCCGCAGGAGCTCGAAGAGGAAGAAGAAGTACCACTCCGGGCGCGGCACGTACGTCGTCGTCGTGCCGTCCGCCTTCGGGCCGAGCTCGGCGCCGAGGACGATCGACATGAGGATGATGGAGCCGATGACGACCGCCGCCATCGCGCCGTCCTTCGCGACCGCGTACGGCCAGAACGGCTTGCCCTGGTTCTTGAGGATGGAGTACTCGCGGAGGTACTCCTCCTTCTGGCGATGATTCATCCCCTTACTCCTTCTCGGTCCGGAGGTCCGGGTCCGTCTCGGCCTTCATCCACGGAGGCGCCGTCGTGCCGTGCTTGGTCACGAGGTAGAGGTGCGCGCCGATCAGGGCGGCGATCGCGCCCGGGATGAGCATCATGTGGATCGCGTAGAACCGCGAGAGCGTGGTGGCGGTGAAGTCCGGTCCTGCGCGCAGGAAGTCGGACAGGTACGGGCCGACCAGCGGGCCGGTGCCGTTGATGTTCACGCCGACGACCGTCGCCCAGTACGAACGCTGGTCGAACGGGAGCAGGTAGCCCGTGAACGACATGGCCATCGTGAGGATCAGCAGCGCGACGCCGATGACCCAGTTCAGCTCGCGCGGGTACTTGTACGCGCCGAAGAAGAACGTTCTCGCCATGTGCAGGAAGATGAGGATGACCATCACGGACGAGCCCCACTTGTGCATGCCGCGCACGAACTCGCCGAGGAAGGCCTCGTTGGAGATGTAGCGGACCGACTCGTACGCGTTGATCGCGTTGGGGTCGTAGTACATCGCCAGGAACACGCCGGTGATCGCCTGGTTGAGGAAGGCGAACATCGTCGCCGAGCCCAGGGTGTAGAACCAGTTGGTCCCCTTCGGCACCTTGCGGAACATGAGCCAGCGGCCGAAACCGGACGCGCCCATGCGCTCGTCGACCCAGCCGATGGCACCGATGCCACCTTCCTTCGCGTGATCGATGGCGGTGTGCTGGTGCTCGTCGGGCCGGCGGGGCTTCGGCTTGAAGGCCGGCGGGACGGGGGGAGCGGGAAGCTTGAGCTTGGGCATGAGATCTACTGGTTCGGACCCTTGCGGATGGTCGGCCGCGACGGGTAGAGGTACTGCCCGACGCCGTCAAGCGGCTCACCCGGGTCGCGGGGGGAGAAGCGGTCCAGCTCCGAGTTGACGCTGTAGCGGGGACCGACCTCGACCTGCCCGTTCTTCAGCCGCGTGTAGAAGCGGTCGAGGGGACGGACCGGCGGGCCACCGGTGACCTCACCGCGGAAGCCGTACACGCCGCCGTGGCAGGGACAGATGAAACGGCCGGAGGCCTCGACGAACCGGACGGGGCAGCCGAGGTGCATGCAGCGGGTCGACAGCGCGATCCACTGGTTGTACTCGTCAGCCGGCTCGGTATCGATCTCCGGGTTGCGCTTGCGCAGGTACACGGTGGTCTTGCCGCCCTGGCCGATGTCGTTGATCAGCGTCACGACGGCCGGGACGTACGTGTCGTCCGGGAAGTCGTCGGGCGGGCCGACGGGGTTCCACGGCTGGTCGACCTTCTCGAACACCGGGCCGAAGGCGAAGCCTGCGGCCGGGAGCACGATCGCCATGGTGGCGACAGCGCCGCCCAGGTGGGCGCCGCCTGTCATGAAGCGACGGCGGGTGATGGTCTCACCTTCGAACGCGCCGGGAATCTGGCGGTCGGCCGTGTACTTCGACTTGGTTACGTGTTTGCGCTTGGGTGGCACGGGTCTCCTGCAGCGGCGTCGTTGCGGCGCCGAACCTTATCGCTGTCCAGGGTACGACTGTCGGCTGGTCTGTGGGGCGCTAGCTCAGCGGCCGGACGCCACGTCACCGGTGATCTGGCGCGCAGCGGCCATCAGGGCCGATGCGGCGGCGGGATCGCCGCTGCGTGCACGGGCCCTTGCACCGACGAGTTCGGGGGTCGGACCCCAGCCGATCCCTGCCGCGCCGGCCTCCCACGCGGCCTCAGCGAGGACCTCGTCACCGGCGGCCTGGGCGGCGGCGGTCAGCGAGATGACCTCGGCGAGCTCGGCGATCGCGACGAGGTCGCCCGTCTGCGCCAGCCGCGACAGGCCCTCCGCGTAGCTGGCGTCGCCCTGGAGCAGCTCGAGGTCCAGATCGTCGTGCGGGTCCGCCTCGTAGTGGCGGCGCGCGCCGTCGCGCACCGCGGCGATGGCCGCCTCGACGGCGTCGGCATGGCCGGTGACGCGGGGGCCACGCGCAGCCAGCGCGGCGATGCGATCCCGGGAGGAGCTCATAGCGCGGCGAAGGCGGCGGTCGCGGCCTCGACGGTCCGCGACACGTGCTCGGGCGTGTGCGCCAGCGACGGGAACCACGCCTCGAACTGCGAGGGCGGCGGATAGACGCCGCGCGCCAGCAGCGCCCGGCACCAGGCGCCGTACGCCTCGGTGTCGCAGTCCTTGGCGTCCTCGTAGTCGATGACGGGCGTGTCGCGGAAGAAGAGCGTGACCAGCCCGGTCGTGCTGACGACCTGGACGGGGTGGTCGCCCGCAGCCTCGGCGAGCCCGTTGGCCAGCGCCTCGGTCGTCGCGGTCAGGCGCAGGTACGCCGCCTCGTCGAGCTGGCGCAGCGTGGCCAGCCCCGCGGCCACGGCCAGCGGGTTCCCGGACAGCGTGCCAGCCTGGTAGACGTCGCCCGCAGGCGCGATGCGCTCCATCAGCTCCCGCGAGCCGCCATACGCAGCAGCGGGAAGCCCGCCGCCGATGACCTTGCCCATGACGGTGAGGTCGGGCAGGACGCCGGTCAGCTCCTGCGCGCCGCCCGGCGCGACGCGGAACCCGCTGATGACCTCGTCGAAGACCAGGAGTGCGCCGTTGTCGGTCGCGGCCTCACGCAGCAGCTCCAGGAAGCCCTCGGCGGGCGGGACCAGACCCATGTTCGCCGGGAACGGCTCGGCCAGGATCGCGGCGAACTCGTGCTGCGCGACGGCGGCGCGGACGGCGTCCGGGTCGTTCCACGGGACGATGATCGTCGCGGCGGCCGACTGGGCCGGGACGCCGGGGGACGCCGGGATGCCCTGCGTCGCCAGCCCCGAGCCCGCATCGGCGAGCAGCCCGTCGACGTGGCCGTGATAGGCGCCGGCGAACTTCAGGAGCTTCTCGCGGCCCGTCGCGGCGCGGGCCAGGCGGATGGCGCTCATCGCGGCCTCGGTGCCCGACGAGGTCATGCGCAGCATCTCCACCGAGGGAATGCGGCGGGAGACCTCCTCAGCGAGGTCGACCTCACCGACGGTGGCCGCGCCGTAGGTCGTCCCACGTGTCGCGGCAGTGGTCACGGCCTCGAGGATCTCGGGGTTCGCGTGGCCGCAGATCAACGGCCCCCACGAGCAGACCCAGTCGACGTAGCGGTTGCCGTCGATGTCCAGCAGCTCCGCGCCCTCGGCGCGGTCGACGAACAGCGGCTCGCGGCCGATGGACTTCATGGCACGAACCGGCGAGTTCACGCCGCCCGGCAGATACATCAGTGCGCGTTGGTACGCCTCGTGCGAGCGCGTGTCGCGCAGGGAGACGCTCACGCGCCGTGGGTCCTCTCCCAGTTCTTGAAGTCGTCCGTGAAGTACAGGAGACGGATCTTCTTGAACTCGGTCGAGGAGTACAGCGTCGCGCGCTCGTGGATGCCGGTGTCCTCGGCGATGGAGTCGAGGATCGCGTCGCACTCCTCCTTGGACCGGCCGTGCGCCATGGTGAAGACGGAGTACTTCCAGTCCTCGTACGTCGGGCGCTGGTAGCAGTGGCTGATCCCGCGGTAGGACGCCATCTTCGGGCCGAGCTCCATGATCTGGTCGTCGGGCACCGCCCAGACGCCCATGCCGTTGGCCGAGAACCCGGCGCGGCGGTGGAAGAGGATCGCGGCGACGCGGCGCAGGATCCCGCGCTCCTGCATCCCGGTGAGGTGGTCGACGAGCTTGTCGACCGTCACCCCGAGCTCCTTCGCGGCGTCGACGTACGGCTCGGGGACGACCGGCAGGTCGCCCTGCGTCGCGCGGATGACCGCGCGGTCGAAGTCATCGTACGGCTGCATGTCGAGCTCGACCGGATCCTCGGCGACCCCGGCGGACGACAGGTCCTTCGTGTCGCCCTCCATCTCGAGATCCATGCGGATCTTGAAGAGCTTGAGCGTCGGCAGCTGTCGGATCGACTCGGCGCCCGTGAGCTCCTGGAGGATGTCGAGCGTGCCCTGCAGGCCGAGCTTGGAGTCCGGCTCGACGGCGAGCGTGAACCACATGTTGAACTCGTGGTTGCGCAGGTAGTTGTGGCTGACGCCCGGGTGCGCGTTGATGATCTTCGCGGGCCCCCACGGGTGCTCGGGGTCGACCTTCGCCGCGACGAGCATCGAGCCGTAGCCCAGCGCGCGGGTGTCGAAGATCGGCGTGACCTGGCGGATGATCCGCTCGTCGAGCAGGTGCTGCACGCGCTGCAGGACCTCGGCCTCGGTGATCTCCGCCTGCTTGGCCACCGCCTCGTACGGGCGCGGCGTGATCGGGAAGCGCCCCTGCATGAGGTTGAGGAGCTTGCGGTCGGTGTCGTCGAGGGGGACGGCGCTGCCGCCCTTGCGAGACCTGACCTTCGGGGTTGCCGTCACTGCTGGATCCACCGTGCTGCGTCCTTCGCGTGGTAGGTGATGACGATGTCCGCGCCTGCTCGCCGGATGGAGGTGAGCGTCTCCAGGACCGTGGTGCGTTCGTCGAGATGACCCGCGGCTGCTGCGGCCTTCACCATCGCATACTCGCCGCTCACGTTGTACGCGGCGACGGGCAGTCCGGTTCGCTCCTTGACGCGCCAGATCACGTCGAGATAGGGCAGCGCGGGCTTGACCATGACGACGTCGGCGCCCTCCTCGACGTCGAGGACCGCCTCCCGGACCGCCTCGTCGCCGTTGGCCGGATCCATCTGGTAGGCCCGGCGGTCGCCGAACGCGGGGGTCGAATCGGCGGCGTCGCGGAACGGGCCGTAGAACGCAGAGGCGAACTTCGCGCTGTAGGCCATGATCGGCGTGTCGGTGAAGCCCTCGTCGTCGAGCGCGGTGCGGATGGCGCCGACGCGGCCGTCCATCATGTCGCTCGGGGCGATGATGTCCGCGCCCGCGCGCGCGAGGCTCACCGCGGTCTTCGCGTGCAGGTCGACCGAGCTGTCGTTGTCGACCTCACCGGCGCTGGTCAGCAGGCCGCAGTGCCCGTGGTCGGTGTACTCGCACAGGCACACGTCGCCGATGACGAGCAGATCGGGGTGCGCCTCCTTGATCGCCCGCGTGGCGAGCTGGACGATCCCCTCGTCGTCGTAGGCGCCGGTGCCCTCGGCGTCCTTCTCGGCCGGGATGCCGAAGAGCAGGACCGCGGGGATGCCGAGCGCGGCGGCCTCGCCGGCCTCGTTGACGGCCTCGGAGATGCTCAGCCGGTCGACCCCGGGCATGGACCCGATGGGCGTGCGGCCGGACAGGCCCGCCTCCACGAACATCGGGTAGACGAAGTCGGCCGGGTCGAGGCGGGTCTCACGGACCAGCCCGCGCAGCGCCGGCGTGCGCCGCAGACGGCGCAGGCGGGTGGCGGGAAAGGGCACGCCACAAGGGTAGTGGCGGCGGGGCGTTGCGGCGCCTACGATCGCCGACGTGCCATCCGTCTCACGGTTCCGGGCGATGACGAACGCAGAACTGCACCGGTGGGTGGACGCTCTCGTCCACGCCTACGAGAGCGGGACGCCAGAGGCGCGCGAGATCGTGCTGGACGAGGCCGAGCGGCTCCGGGAGGAACTCGTGCGGCGGCTGTCGGGCGGCGGCGATCCTGGTGGCGGTGTGCGCGAGCCGCGGCGGCCGTTGGCCGACGGGGGCGGAGCCGGGGCGGACATGGACTCCGGCGACCCATGACCGCCGCCGGGGGTCCCGGCGGCGGTCCGAGGCGAACTGTCGATCAGAGCGTGATCTTCCCGCCCTGCCGCTTCTTCGCGCACGTGTTGTAGGTGCGCTTGCCCTTCTTCGTCTTGCCGTTCGTCAGCGTCGCCGTGATCTCCACGGTGAACTTGCCGGACGGCAGGCCCTTGAGGTTCACGGGCGCGGTGAGCCGCTTGCCGCGACGGGTCGCGACCTTCTTGCCGTTGACCCGCACGACCGCGGAGGCGATCTTCTCGCCCTTGCGCTCACGCAGCCGGATGCTGAACGACCGCCGCGAGGCGCACGACTTCTTCGTGAGGGTCACACCGGATCCGGCGACCTGGGCGACCACGCTCGACCACGTGACCGTCGCCGTCGTGGTGATCGGGTCGTTGGCGTCGCACGTGCCGCTGCCATCGCTGTCGATGCAGACGGTCACGGTGTCCGTGCCGCCCGCCGCGCCGGCGTAGGAGTACGGTGCGGTGCCGTCCGCCGCGCTGGTCACGGGTGATCCGCCGCGCGGGTTCGCCCCGGCGACCTGGAACACGAGCGGCGAGCCACTGACCGGGTTGCCGCCGGAGTCCTTCAGCGTCGCCGTCAGGCCCGCGGTCTCGCCGACGGCCCGCGCCTGGGTGGACGGATCCAGTGTCAGGACCGGCGGGATGATCGGCTTGCCGCCCACGGCACGGAACCCGAAGATGAACGTGTTCGGCGCACCGGTGACCGACGACGGCGGGCCGCCCTCCGGCGTGAGGTTCGGCTGGCCGTAGGAGAACATCTCCAGGGCGGCCTTCGACACCGTGGTGTCGGCGGTCGCCTCATCGGGGGCGGCGCCGTAGTAGATGCGGAACGTCGTCGAAGCGCCGGGGTCGAGCGCGCCGAAGCCGAAGTCGAACAGCGCACCGTGGTCGGCCGGGCCGACGTCGGTGAAGTCGACGTTCGTGACCGTCGCCTCCGGGATGCCACCGGTGGTCGAACGGACCTCGAACGGGTCGCCGGACAGGAACCCGTTGTTGTTGGAGAACAGCAGCGTCGACGCGGTACCGCGGCGGATCGTCACGAACTCGCTGAACGCCGTGGGCTCGATGTCCCAGTCCATGAGCCGCGTGTACCGCACGTCGCCGAGACGCTCGGCGCCGATGTTCTTCAGCGTGACCCGGACCTCGTACAGGTTCGGGGTCTCCGGGGCGGGTGCGTAGCGCTGCGTGACCTCGAGCTTGTCGTCGATCTTGGTCACCGACTCGGCGGTCGAGGCGTCGTTCGTGAAGGAGACGAGCTCCAGGTTGTTCGGGCCGCCGTCGTCGCGGTTGGCCCAGCCGGAGAAGACGCCGCCTTCCGCGGCGCTGCCGTTGCCGGCGCCCCAGCCCTCACAGGGGCAGCCGGCGCGGGTGCCGTCGTTGTTGGTCGGCATGAACGTGACGCCCGAGAACGGGCTGCCGAAGTTCAGGTCGCCGTGGTCGTTGATGCCCAGGCGGACGGTGCCGTTGTCGATCACCCCGCCGGCATGCGCCGACGCGGCCGTGGCCACGAGCAGGGTGGCCGCCAGGACGGCGGCGCGGGAGAAGGTACTGCTGAGAGTTCGCATGACGCTCCAAGAGGTGGTGGTCCATCCTCAGGGCGTTCATCGCGGGCGCACACCGTCGTTCGGTGTTCCGTTCGCAGCGAACGAACGAGGTGTTCACACCCGCCGGTGTGCCTACGCGCGCAGTTCGATCCAGAGCGCGCGGGCCACGGCGACCGGCGTGCCGTCCGCCGCGTACAGCGCGGTGCCCGCGGTGCGCTTGCGCCCGTCCTCGCCCAGCTTCCAGGAGACCGACACGTACGTCTCACCGGCATGCAGGGGATGGTCGATCCGGACCGCGAGCCGCGCGAGGACCGACGGCGCGCGGGTCGCGGCGGCGCCGGGCGCCATGTCGAGGACCGGTCCGCTGCTCGGGCAGTCCAGTGCGGCCCAGACCGCGGGGATCTCGACGACACCCTCCGCGTCCGCCAGCGAGGGGTCCGGCCGGAACACCGTCGCGAACCGCCCGTCGGCCAGCGGCCCGGGGAACATGCGCAGGCCGTCTCCGGCGGCGCGATCCGGACCGCAGACCACGCAGGTGGGGAACGGGTGGACGTCGCGGTCGCGGAAGCCCGAGCGCGCGTCGGCGGCGATCGCGGCGTCGAGTCCGGCGGGATCCGGAGCGACGAGGTCGAGCTCGAGCGGGCGGGCCTCAAGCACGACGGCGTCACCGTCCAGCGCGACCGTCACGTCGTCGCGCTGCTCGACGGTCAGCGGCCGCTCCAGCGGGGGCGGCGCCCGCAGAGTCACCTCGACGGCCGGCGCATCGACCTGTGCTGCCAGGAGGCCGGCGCTGTAGCCGCCGTTGCCCGACCCGGGCGGCCCGTTGAAGCGCGCGGGGACCTCGATGGCGGGGAGCGTCGGCACGCGCCGATGCTCCCACACCGCGGTGCGTCAGGAGGCAGCGGCGAGCACGCTCTTGCGGCCCTTGTGCATCTGCTCGTACAGCCGGACGACCGCCTTCTCCGCGGCGTCGGCGACCACGAGCCGGTCGACGATGTCCGCCGCCTTCATCTGCTCGTAGCCGTCCCACGGCGCGTCGACGTGCACCTGGGCCCCGGGACTCGCGCCGCCTTCGGACTCCACGAGCTCGGGCGCGTCGTCGAGCGTCTTGACGGCGCTCAGGGTCTCGAGCACCGGGCCCGGTGCCCAACTGCGGGTCGACGCGCCGTGGACCGGCTACGAGCAGATGAAGGCGGCGGACATCGTCGACCGGCTCGTCGTCGCCGATGCGGCGGAGAAGGCGGTCGTTCGCCTGTACGAGCAGATGCACAAGGGGCGCAAGAGCGTGCTCGCCGCTGCCTCCTGAACCGCCGCGGTGTGGGAGCATCGGCGCGTGTCGATGCTCCCCGCCATTGAGGTCCCCACGCGGTTCAACGGGCCGCCCGGGTCGGGCAACGGCGGGTACAGCGCCGGGCTTCTCGCCGCGCAGGTCGATGCGCCGGCCGTCGAGGTCACCCTGCGCGCACCCCCGCCGCTGGAGCGGCCGCTGAGCGTCGAGCACCGGGACGACGCGACCGTCGCGCTCGACGGTGACGCCGTCGTGCTCGAGGCCCGCCCGGTCGACCTCGATCTCGTCGCCCCGGATCCCGTCGGCCTCGACGCCGCGGTCGCGGCCGACGAGCGTTCGGGCTTCCGCGACCGTGACGTGCACCCGTTCCCCACCTGCGTAGTCTGTGGCCCGGACCGCGCGGCGGGGGACGGCCTGCGCATGTTTCCCGGGCAGTTGGCCGACGGGCGGTTCGGAACCGTCTTTCGGCCCGACTCGTCGCTGGCCGACGCGCGCGGCGTCGTGGCCGATCCTGCGGTGTGGGCCGCACTGGACTGCCCGAGCAGCGGGCCGGTCCTCGACATGTCGCCCGGCGCCGCGGCGACCCGGGCACCCTCGGTCCTCGCGCGCCTGGCGGTTCGCATCGACCGCGAGTTGCACGCCGGCGAGACGTACGTTTCGGTGTCGTGGAAGCTCGGCGAGGACGGGCGCAAGCGCACGTCCGGCACCGCGCTCTATGCCGACGACGGCACGCCGGTCGCGGTCGCCCGGGCGCTCTGGATCGAGCTGCGCCGGTAGCCGCACCCGCTGGGGTGCACACGTCGTTCGTTCGCGGTGAACGAGACACCGAACGACGGTGTGCGCACGCGATGAACGCCATGAGGATGGACCACCACCTCTTGGAGCGTCATGCGATCTCTCAGTAGCACCCTTTCCCGCGCCGCCATCCTGGCGGCCACCCTGCTCGTGGCCACAGCCGCGTCCGCGCACGCGGGCGGGGTGATCGACAACGGCACCGTCCGCCTGGGCATCAACGACCACGGCGACCTGAACTTCGGCAGCCCCTTCTCGGGCGTCACGTTCATGCCGACGAACAACGACGGCACCCGCGCCGGCTGCCCGTGTGAAGGCTGGGGCGCCGGCAACGGCAGCGCCGCGGAAGGCGGCGTCTTCTCCGGTTCGGCCAACCGCGACCGCGGCGGCCCGGCCAATCTCGACCTCGTGTCCTTCACGAACGACGCCTCGACCGCCGAGTCCGTGACCAGGATCGACGACAAGCTCGAGGT
>JAEMQS010000166.1 GCA_016463765.1 Solirubrobacteraceae bacterium
GCGGCCGTCCAGGCGCTGCGCACCGGCAGCGACACGTACGTCGACGAGGTCAGCGAGGTCGCGTTCCTGCAGTACACGTCGGGGTCGACGGCGACGCCGCGCGGCGTGATGCTCACGCAGCAGAACCTGCTCGAGAACTCCGCGTCGATCACCCGCCACTTCGGGATGCACAAGGACAGCAGCGGGTTCATCTGGCTGCCGCCCTACCACGACATGGGGCTCATCGGCGGCATCCTGCAGCCGGTCTACCTCGGCTGCCACTGCGCGCTGATGAACCCGCTGGCGGTCATCAAGCGCCCGGAGGCGTGGCTGCACGGCATCGACCGCTTCAACGCGACGGTCAGCGGCGGGCCGAACTTCGCGTACGACCTCTGCGTCAAGCGCATCCCAGACGAGAAGCTCGAGGGGCTGGACCTCTCGACGTGGGAGGTGGCGTTCAACGGCGCCGAGCCGGTCCGCGCGTCGACGCTGAAGGCGTTCAGCGAGCGGTTCGCCGACTACGGGTTCCGCCACAAGGCGCACCTGCCGTGTTACGGCCTGGCCGAGGGCACGCTCATCATCACGGGCAAGCAGCACACCGACCCGCCGCGCATCACGGAGTTCGACGCGGCCGAGCTCGAAGCGGGCCGCGCGGTGATCCTCGAGGACAGCGAGCGGTCCATGCCGCTCGTCAGCTCGGGCGTGACCGACGAGCTGCACGACGTCCTCATCGTCGACTCCACGCACCGCACGATCCTGCCGGATGGGCAGATCGGCGAGGTGTGGATCCACGGCCCGTCCGTGGCCGCCGGGTACTGGCGCCGCGACGAGGAGAACGCCGATCTGTTCGGTGCCCGCCTCGCCGAGGACGACGGGCGCGAGTGGCTGCGCTCGGGTGACCTCGGGACGATCGTCGACGGCGAGCTGTTCATCGTCGGCCGCTCGAAGGACCTGCTCATCGTGCGCGGGCGCAACATCCACCCGCACGACGTCGAAGAGGCGGCCGAGGCGGCGAACCCGCTCCTGCGCCCGCACTGCAGCGCGGCGTTCCCAGTGTCGCTCGACGACCCGAGCCACGTCTCGATGGCGCTGGAGATCGACGATCCGTCGGCCGACGACGACCTCGACGAGATCATCTCCTCCATCCGGGTGCAGGTGTCACGCGAGCTGGAGCTGAAGCTCCAGGGCGTGGCGCTGGTTCCGGCCGGCAGCGTGCCGAAGACGACGAGCGGCAAGGTCCAGCGGCGGCTGTGCCGCCAGCAGCTGCTCGACGGCGAGATCGAGCCGATCAAGGCCTGGCACGCGGACGTGTGAGGTGGTTGCCGACGTAAGGCCCGCTCAGCGGGTCTTACGTCAGGCCGAACGCGCGGCTGCGGCGCCCAGGCGTCGCAGCCCCTCGGCGATCTCGTCAGGCGTGTGCGTGACGAACGAGAAGCGCAGCGTCCGCGGGTCGGGGTCCGGCCCGGGATGAAACGGCGCGCCCGGCACGAACGCGACGCCCTGCTCCACTGCCGCGCGCATGAGCGCCGTCGCGTCCCACCCTTCGGGGAGCCGGGCCCACACGAACATGCCGCCCGCCGGCCGGTTCCAGCTCGATCCGTCAGGCAGCGCGTCGGCCAGCCCGGCGAGCAGCGCGTCGCGGCGCTCGCCGTACAGCGCGCGCACCGCGTGCAGGTGGGCGTCGAGGTCCAGGCGCGCCATGGCGCCGGCCGCGGCCTCCTGGTCGATCGTCGACGTGTGCAGGTCCGCGGCCTGCTTCGCGACGATGAGCTGCGGGCGCAGCGCGTCTGGCATTCGCGCGTAGCCCAGGCGCAGGCCGGGGGCCAGGACCTTCGACAGCGAGGAGATGTGGATGGTGCGGTCCGCGGCGTCGTCCAGCGCGGCGATCGGGTCGATCGGTGCGCCCTCGTAGCGCAGCTCGCCGTACGGGTCGTCCTCCAGGATCCAGAGCCCGAGATCCGCGGCGATGCGCGCGATAGCCTCACGCCGCTCGGCCGGCAGGGTGCGGCCGGACGGGTTCTGGAAGTTCGGCATCGTGTAGAGCAGCTTCGGACGATGCTCCCGGACGGCGGCCTCCAGCGCCTCGGGAACCAGGCCGTCGTCGTCACACGCGACGCCGACGCTCCGCGCGCCCGCCATCGCGAAGCGCTGGAGCGCGGCGAGGTACGTCGGGTCCTCGACGAGCACCGTGTCGCCGGGCTCGAGCAGCACGTCGCAGACGAGCCCGAGCGCCTGCTGCGAGCCGGTGCACACGAGCAGCTGCTCGCCGGTGGTCGGCAGCCCGCGCGTCGTGAGCCGTGCCGCGTGCGCCTCGCGCAGCGCGACGTTGCCCTCGGTCGTCGAGTACTGCAGCGCGCGGCGGGCGCCGTCACCGGCCAGCGCGCCGGCGAACGCGGCACGGACCTCGTCGGCGGGGAAGGTGTCGGGGGACGGCAGCCCGCCGGCGAGGGAGATGACGTCACCCTGGGCAGTCAGCGCGAGGATCTCCCGGACCGGCGATGATGCGACCGCGGCCAGGCGGGCGGCGGGGGCTGGAGGATCGGCGGCCATCGGACCCGGCACTTTCGCAGGTCGCTCTCGATCCCCCACCCGCAGGAGTGCCGCCCCGTGTCGCATCGCAGCCGCGAGATCCAGCTCGCCAGCCGTCCCGTCGGTGAGCCGACGCCCGAGAACTTCCGTCTCGCCGAGGTCGACCTCCCGGACCCCGGCCCCGGTGAGGTCCTCGTGCGCAACACGTTCATGTCCGTCGACCCGTACATGCGCGGGCGCATGAACGACGTGAAGTCCTACGTCCCGCCGTTCGCCCTCGACGAGCCGATGCAGGGCGGCGCGGTCGGTGAGGTCGTCGTGTCGAACGACGACGAGCTCGCCGTCGGCGACACGGTCGTGCACATGGCCGGCTGGCGCGAGTACGCCGTGCTGCACGGCAAGGGCGTCAAGAAGATCCCGGCCGACCTCGCGTCGGCGTGCCTCGGCGTCCTGGGCATGCCGGGGCTGACGGCGTACGTCGGCCTGCTCGACGTCGCGGAGCTGCGCGACGACGACATCGTGTTCGTCTCGGGCGCCGCGGGCGCGGTCGGGTCGCTCGCCGGCCAGATCGCCAAGCTGCGCGGCCACACGGTCATCGGCAGCGCGGGAGGGCCGGAAAAGGTCGCGCACGTCGTCGACGACCTCGGCTTCGATGCGGCGATCGACTACCGCAACGGGGACCTGCCCGGCCAGCTGCGTGACGCGGCGCCGAAGGGCATCGACGTCTACTTCGACAACGTCGGCGGCGACCACCTCGAGGCCGCGATCGGCCACATGCGCCTGCACGGCCGGATCGCGCTGTGCGGGCTCATCTCGATGTACAACTTCACCGAGCTGCCGCCCGGCCCGCGCAACATGATGCAGGTGGTCGGCCGCCGGATCACGATCCGCGGCTTCATCGTCACCGACCACGCCGCCCGCATGGCCGACTTCGAGCGGGACGTCAGCGCATGGGTGCGCAACGGGGACATCGTCGTGCGGGAGACGGTCGTGGAGGGCATCGAGCGCGCGCCGGAGGCCTTCCTCGGCCTGCTGCGCGGGGCGAACACGGGGAAGATGCTCGTGAAGCTGTAGCGGTCAGCGGCGGCGCACGCCCGTCGCGGCGGTGGCCGCACCGAGCGCCATGTACACCGCCGCGGTCCCGTACTTCGACGCCCGGGCCACACGCGCGCCCGCGCGCCCGCGGACGCGGTCGGCGAGCGTGCCGCTGGCCAGGGCGTACAGCGCGTCGGTGCACAGGGCGAGCAGGACGAACACGCTGCCGAGCACCAGGGCCTGGACCGCGACCGCGCCGCTCGCGGGGTCGATGAACTGCGGCAGGAACGCGACGAAGAACACCGCGGTCTTCGGGTTCAGGGCGGCGACGAGCGCGCCCTGCCCGACGATCCTGCCCCGGCGCAGCGGGGCCACGGGTGCGGACGCCGGCGCGTCCGGCGCACGCAGGCGCTGCACGCCCAGCCACACGAGATACGCCGCGCCCGCGTAGCGCACGACGTCGAACGCCACGGCCGAGGACGCCACGAGCGCGGACAGCCCGAGCGCCGCCCAGGCGACCTGGACCATGTTGCCGGCGCCGACGCCCGCGACGGAGAGCAGCCCGGCCCGCCGTCCCTGGTCGACGCTGCGCGCGACGATGTAGAGGACCCCCGGGCCCGGGATGAGGACGAGGACCAGCGCAGCGAGGAAGAAGAGGCCCAGCGTCTGCGGTTCCGGCATCCACCGATCGTACGCCGAGAGATAGGTATGCACGAGTACCTACGGTCGTGTAAGTTCGCTTCGACCCCGGGGAGCCGGAAGGCGTAGCCTCCGGGGAGCACCGCCTGTTCGTGCCCAACACCACCCGGGGGAGTCCGCCGCAGATGGGTCTCAATCTCGCCACCCTGCTCGACCAGAGCGCGCGCCGCGCGCCCGACCATGTCGCCCTGCGTCTCGGTGAGCTCGCCGTCACGTACGCGCAGCTCGACGAGCAGACCAAGCGCTTCGCCGCGCTGCTGAAGTCCCGCGGCATCCAGCCGGGCGACCGCGTCGCGCTGATGCTGCCGAACGTTCCGCACTTCCCGATCGC
>JAEMQS010000068.1:0-1879 GCA_016463765.1 Solirubrobacteraceae bacterium
GATGGGCGCGGGCTCGGGCACGACGGGCACGGGCTCCTCGGCCACGGGCTCCTCGACGGCGGGCAGCTCGACGGTCGCCCACGTGGGCGGCGCCGGGCCCTCGGGGACCGGGGCGGGTTCGGGCTCGGGCGCCGCGGCGACGGGCTCCGGCTCGGGGGCCACGGGCTCGGGCTCCGGCGCGGCGGGCTCAGGCTCCGGCGGGGCCGGCGGGATCAGCGCCTCAGCCGGGAGCGGCTCCTCGGCCGGCGGCGGCGGGATCAGCGCCTCGGCGGGCAGGGGCTCCTCGGCCGGCGGCGGGGCCATCGGCGCGAACGGCGGCGGCTCCTCGGCGGGACCCGGCATCGGCTCGGGCGCCGGATCCGGCTGGGGCGCGCTCGCCACGACGGGCGGCTGCTCGACCGGCGGCTGCACCGGCGGCCAGGCGGGAGCCTTGTCCGTCACGGCGGGCTCTGGCTCGGACGCCGCCCACGGGGGCGCGTCGGGCTCGGGAGCCGGAGCGGGCTCAGGAATGGACGCCGCGGGCGGCTCGGGGGCCGGCGTGGGCTCAGCCGTGGGCGGCTCGACCGACGGCCACGTGCCACCGGCCGTCGGCGGCTCGACAGGCGCCCAGGCGGGCGCATCGGGCGCAGGCGCGGGCTCCGCGGCGGGCGGCTGCCCGGCCTCGGGCTGATCGCCCTCGGGCGCGCTGCCCGACGCGGCGAGCAGCAGCTCGGCCGTGCTGGGCTCCGGCCACACGGGAATCTCGGGCGGGGGCGGGCCGGGCTCGTCGGAGCCGGCGCCGGCCGGAGTCTCCTCCGGCCCCTTGGAGGTGTCCTCACTCATTCGGGCGGATCCTCCCCATCGAAGATCTGCCGGAACGCCATCGCGGCGGCCCGGGCGGTGATCGCCGTCGCGATGGCGCCGAAGCCGGCGAGCAAGGCGGTCCACACGAGGCGCTGGACGAGTTCGTTCTCCTTCATCTGCACCGAATCCAATCAGACCGTGCCGGCAGATGCCGGTGTTGCATCGAGTCCACCGCACACCGTCTCGACCACGAGACCCTTCGCGCGGTCGTACTCCGCCTCCCCGGCGGGCAGGAGATCGAAGATCCAGCCGGTGAGTACCTGTTCGATCGCCCCGTAAAACGCCATGGCCGCAAACTTCGGTGTGACGGTGTCCTTGAACTCCCCGTCGGCCTGCGCCCGCGCGACGATCTGGGCGATGAGATCGTACGCCTCGCCGATCTTCTCGAGGTGCGTGCGGCCGAACGAGTTCGCCGCGCGCGTGACCTCGACGATGATGACCTTCATGACGTCGGGGTCGTGGCGGTAGGACTCGACGATGAACCCGGCGACCGCTTCGAGCTTGGCGCGCGCGGGGGCATCGCCGGCGTCGATCTCCCGGATGACCTCGAGCATGACGTTCCAGCGCTCGAGGAAGATCCGGTCGAGGATCTCCTCCTTCGACCCGAAGTAGTGGTAGACGAGGCCGTAGGCGACGCCCGCCTCGTCCGCGATGTCCGCGACCCGGCACGTGTGGAAGCCCTGGCGGGCGAAGACGCGCACCGCCGCGTCGAGGATCTGCCGCTGCCGGTCCGCGCCGGCCATCCGCTGCGCCATCAGCGCATCACCTCCGCGGTGTCGTCCCAGCGGTAGGTCGCGGGCCGCCGGTTCGCGAGCGCGGGCAGCTTCTCCCGGACGCGGCCCTGCGCGGCGAGGTCGAGGTCGGCGATGACGTGGCCCTCGTGGTCGGGGACGGTGCCGAGGACGACGCCCCACGGATCGACGATCATCGAGCGGCCGCCGGAGCGGTACGTGGGCGGGTGCTCGCCGATCTGGTTGGCCGCGATCACGAAGCACTGGTTCTCGATCGCGCGGGCGCGCAGCAGGATCTCCCAGTG
>JAEMQS010000068.1:1979-18019 GCA_016463765.1 Solirubrobacteraceae bacterium
GGAGGCGGTACAGCTCGGGGAAGCGCAGGTCGTAACAGATGCTCATCCCGACGCCCACGCCGTCGGCGGTCTGGGAGACGACGACCTCCTCCCCCGGCGCCTCGAGGTCGGACTCGCGGTACGCGACCCCGTCGACCTCGACGTCGAACAGGTGGATCTTGCGGTAGATCGCCTGGATCTCGCCGTCGGGACCGGCGTGGATCGACGTGTTGCGCGTGCGGTCCTCCCCGGGGACGCGCTCGCCGAACGAGCCCGCGACGAGGTCGATGCCCAGCTCGCGGGCCGTGCTGCACGCCCAGCTGGCGGCCTGCCCGTCGAGGGGCTGCGCCGCCGCGCGCATGGCGTCGTCGTCGCCGAGCGCCACCCACTTCTCGGGCAGCACGACCAGCGACGCGCCGTCGGCCGCGGCGGCGCGGACGAGGCGGTCGGCCCGCTCGAGGTTGCGGGCGACATCGGCAGTGGCGTTGAGCTGGACGGCGGCGGCGCGCATAGGGATTGACTGGCGAGTCAACTCAGCGTGATGATGCTACCCACATGGAGCTTCATTACCGCGGCGACGGATCGCACCGGCCACCAGGCCTGCCGCTTCCCCCCGACGGCATGCCGCTCTGGCGCGCCGGCCGTCCCCTGAAGCGCTGGCGCTACATCGCCGCGTTCTCGGAGGAGGCGATGCTCTGCGTCGGCTCGGCGCGGGTCGGTCCGGCGGCCACGGCCTGGTGGGCGGTGTGGGACCGGCGCGACCAGCGCCTGCACGGCCGCACCTGGCGGCGGCGCGGTGGGGTGCGCTTCGAGGACAGCGGGGTGACGGTGCGCGACGGCGAGGCGGTCCTCGACCTGCGCGTCGACGAGGACGCCGGGGTCGAGACGGTCTGCCCCGTCGACGGCACGGAGGCGTACACGTGGACGCGCAAGCAGGCCGCGCGCCCGGTGCGCGGGCGCATCGTGCTGCCCGGCCAACCCGTGCTCGGCCTGCGCGGCCTCGCCGTGCTCGACGACAGCGCGGGCTACCACCCGCGGCACACCTCGTGGTGGTGGTCGGCCGGCGTCGGCAGCACGCCTGAGGGGCGGACCGTCGGCTGGAACCTCGTCAGCGGCATCAACGACCCGCCGCAGGCCAGCGAGCGCTCGGTGTGGGTCGACGGGATCGCGACCGAACCCGGGCCGGTGCGGTTCGACGGCCTGCGCGGCATCGACGGCCATGACGGCGAACGGCTGGACTTCGCAGCCGAGGCCACGCGCGAGCGCCGCGACAACCTGCTGCTGGTGCGCAGCGACTACGAGCAGCCGTTCGGCACGTTTACAGGAGTCCTGCCCGGCGGCGTCGAACTCGCCGCAGGCATGGGTGTGATGGAACGACACGACGCACACTGGTGAGCGTCCGCCGCATCGCCCTGGTCGCCGCGATCGGCGGCCTGCTCTTCGGCTACGACACCGGGATCATCGCCGGCGCCCTGCTCTTCGCCCGCGAGGACCTGTCGATGGGGTCCTTCGAGCAGGGGCTCGTCGTCGCGATGGTGCCGCTCGGCGCCGCCTTCGGGGCCATCTTCGCCGGGCGCTTCTCCGACCGGTACGGCCGACGCGCGGTCGTGGGCGCGGCGGCGGTCGCGTTCCTGGTCGGCTCGCTGGCGTGTGCGGCGGCGCCCAGCGTCGCGGTACTCGCGGCTGCGCGCTTCGTCCTGGGCATCGCGGTCGGCTTCGCGTCGGCGAGCTGCCCGGTCTACATCTCCGAGGTCGCGCCGCCCGCCCATCGCGGGCGCCTCGTCTCCCTCTTCCAGCTCGCGGTCGTCGTGGGCATCCTCGTCGCGTATCTCGTGGCCCTGGCGCTCGAGCCCTCCGAGGACTGGCGCCTCATGCTCGGCCTGGGCGCCGTCCCCGCGCTGCTGCTCGGCATCGGGATGGCCCAGGTCCCGCCCAGCCCCCGGTGGCTCGCCATGGTGGGCCGCGACGACGAGGCCCGCACGGTCATGGCGTCGCTGGAGATGCCAGACGCCGAGATCGACGCCGAGCTGGATGCCATCCACGCCGGCCTGAAGGCCGAGCAGGCCACGTGGCGCGACCTCATCCGCCAGCCGGTCCGCGCCGCGCTCATCGTCGGCGTGGGCCTGGCGATCCTCCAGCAGGTCACCGGCATCAACACCGTCATCTACTTCGCGCCGACGATCGTGGAGTTCGCGGGCGTGACGTCGAGCTCCGCGGCGATCCTGTCGACCGTCGGCATCGGCCTGGTCAACCTCGTCGCGACGATCGTCGCGGTGCGGATCGTCGACCGGGCCGGACGGCGCCCGATGCTCATCGCGGGCATCTCCGGCATGGTCGCCGCGCTGCTCGTGTTGGCACTGGCGTTCGGGCTGGACCCCGACGGCAAGGACAGCATCACCGCGCCGGTCACCGTCGTCGCGCTCATGGCGTACGTCGCGGCGTTCGCCCTGAGCCTGGGCCCGATCTTCTGGCTGCTGAACGCCGAGCTCTACCCGCTGCGCGAGCGCGGGGCCGCGGCCGGCGCGGGCACGACCGCGAACTGGGCGTCGAACTTCGTCGTCTCCCTGACCTTCCTGCCGCTGATCTCCGCGCTGGGCGTGGCAGGCGCGTTCGGCTTCTACGCGGGCGTCGGGGTGCTCGCGGTGATCTTCTGCATCACGCTCGTGCCCGAGACCCGGGGGCGCAGCCTGATCGAGATCGAGGAGCTGTGGAAGCGCCGGGCCGGGATGGCCGACTGAGTCAGCCGACGGGCGTCGGCGACGCCGGCTGCTCCGGCGCCTCGGGCGCCGGCGTGCGGCCCTTCTCCTTGCGCACGCGGCGCTCGGGCGGGACCCGCACGACGTCCCAGGCCAGTCCCGTCTTCTCCATGCCCCAGATGAGCGCGGCGGACGGGTCGACCTGCCAGGGCTTGAGCCCGTGCGCGGCCGACGTGGGGAACGCGTGGTGGTTGTTGTGCCACGCCTCGCCGAAGCTGAAGACGGCGAGCGGGGCGAAGTTCCGGGAGTGGTCGTCGGTCTCGTAGGGCTGCTTGCCGAAGAAGTGGCAGAGCGAGTTGATCGAGAACGTGACGTGGTGCAGGACGAAGAGCCGGATGATGCCGCCCCAGAGCAGACCGGTCAGTGCGGCCTGCCAGGAAAAGCCGCCGATCAGGAACCCGAGGACGCCACCGGCGAGGATGCCGCCGACGGCCCACAGGATGAACTGGGAGTGGACCTTGCTGACGATCGGGTCGGCGACGAGATCCGGCGCGTAGCGCTCGTGCGAGCCGCGCTGGTCGTGCAGGAAGATCCAGCCCACGTGGGCGTGGACGAGGCCCTTGAAGGCGCCCTTCCAGCCGACGCCGTGATCGACGTGCGGGCTGTGCGGATCGCCGAACTTGTCGCTGAACGCGTGGTGCTTGCGGTGGTCGGCGACCCAGCTGATGACGGGTCCCTCGATCGCCGTCGAGCCCATGATCGCGAACAGGCGGCGCGTCCTCGGGCCGGTCTTGAAGCTGCGGTGCGTGAACAGGCGGTGGAAGCCGACCGTGATGCCGTACCCGCTGAACGTGTAGAGGATCAGGAAGACGGCGATGTCGCTCCAGAACAGCACGGAGTTCCACG
This sequence comes from Solirubrobacteraceae bacterium, assembly GCA_016463765.1. Lineage (GTDB taxonomy): Bacteria > Actinomycetota > Thermoleophilia > Solirubrobacterales > Solirubrobacteraceae > Svornostia. Next base: position 5,561 of record JAEMQS010000068.1, read on the forward strand.
CGAGGTACGCGGCGAGGAACAGGGCGAGGAACGGGATGAGCGTGACCAGCCCCGTGATGATGCGGTCGCGGGTCTCGTGCTCGACCGGCTGGATGTCTTCGGGCGAGAGTCCGTCCATGACGCCGATACTACCCCTCGATGGCGCTCCCACTCCTGACCCCGAGACTGGCGATCCGGCCGTACGACCCGGATGACCACGAGCAGATGCACGAGGTCCTCTACGGCGACCCGGAGGCGATGCGGTTCCTCAACGGCGTGATCCATCCGGACGAGACGAAGCGGACGGCCCGGCACTACGCCGAGATGCACGTCCGGCGCGGGTACGCGTGCTGGGTCGTCGAGGAGCGCGAGACGGGGTTCATCGTCGGGGAGGCGGGACTCCAGCCGTTCGGCGGGGAGGGCCCGGATGTCGAACTGGGCTACGCGTTCGGCTCGGCGCACTGGGGCCGCGGGTTCGCGACCGAAGCGGGCCGGGCGATCATCGACGAGGCGTTCGGCGACCTGGCCCTCGACCAGCTCGTCGCCGTCACCCGCGACGAGAACACCGCGTCACAGCACGTGCTCGGCAAGCTCGGGTTCGTCCCGGCCGGGCGTCGCACGGTCTGGGGGCACGACCAGCCCTACTACGTCCTGGACCGCGGCTGATCCAGCCCGGCGTCGTGCACGAGGATCGCGACCTGCACGCGGTTGGTCGCGTCGAGCTTGCCGAGGATCCGCGTGACGTAGGCCTTGACCGTCGCCTCGGAGAGGTGCAGCGCGGCGCCGATCTCGCCGTTGGAGCGGCCCTCGCCGATGAGCACGGCGACGTCGCGCTCGCGGTCGGTCAGCGCGTCGAGCACCTCGACCGCGGCGCGGCGTCGCTCGCGGCCCTGGTTGTCGGCGACGTGGTCGATGAGGGTGCGGGTCACGCCCGGCGAGAGCATCGCCTCCCCGGCCGCGACGCGGCGCACGGCGCCCACGATCTCCTCCGGCGGCGTGTCCTTGAGCAGGAAGCCGCTGGCCCCCGCGCGCAGCGCGTCGAGCACGTGGTCGTCGAGGTCGAACGTCGTGAGGACGATGACCTCGGGGGCGCCGGCCCGGGCGCGGAGCGCCGCCGTCGCCTCGATCCCGTCGCGGTTGGGCATGCGGATGTCCATGAGCACGACGTGCGGGGCGCAGCGGTCGATGACCGGCCCGGCCTCCAGCCCGTCTCCCGCCTCGCCGACGACCTCCACGTCATCCGCCGAGGCGAGGATCATGCGCAGCCCCGCGCGGACGAGCGGGTCGTCGTCGACGATCGCCACGCGCACGGTCGCCGGGCGCGTGCTCACCGCTCCCACCGCAGGCGGGCGCGGACGACGAAGTCCCCGTCGGACGGGCCGTGCTCGATCTCCCCGCCCGCGAGGGTGACCCGCTCACGCAGGCCGACCAGCCCGGCGCCCGCGCCCGGGAGCGTCGGCGCCGCCTGGCCGACCGGCAGCCGGTTGCGCACCTCGATCGCCAGGCCGTCCCCGGGCGCGCCGTGGACGGCGACGGATGTCGCGGCGCCCCGGGCGTGCTTGTGCGCGTTCGTCAGGGCCTCCTGGACGACGCGGTAGGCATCGCGGCCGACCGCCTCGGGCGGCCAGGCGTCGGCGGGGACCTCCAGCGCCAGCTCGACCTTCTCGCCCGCCCGGCGCGAGTCCTCGACGAGCCGGGGCAGGTCGGCGAGCGTCGGCTGCGGGGCCTCGACCGCGCCGCCGCCGTCTGACGCCCGCAGGACGCCCAGCGCGCCGCGCAGGTCCTCCATCGCCATCCGTGCCGTCCGCCGGATCAGCCCGGCGGTGTCGCGCACGTCCTCCGCCGGCACGTCGGGCTGCAGCTCGAGCCCGCCCGCGTGCAGCGCGATGAGCGACACGCGGTGGGCGACGACGTCGTGCATCTCGCGGGCGATCCGGGTTCGTTCGTCGGCGCGGGCGGCCTGGGCCATCGCCTCCTGCTCGGCCTCGGCCCGTTCGAGACGGTCACGCAGCGTGGCGACCAGCTCTCGCCGGGCACGCACGTACATGCCCCACGCGAGCACGCCGCCGACGACGAGCGTGAGGAAGGTCACCGACACCCACAGCGGGTCCCCGGGCGGTTGCGGCCAGAGCGCGAAGGACACCAGGCAGGCGACGAAGTAGGCGACCGCGACGGGCACCGCGGTCCGCGCGGGCCGGTGCACGGCGACCCCGAACAGGGCGATGCCGGCCGCGGGCGCGCCGATCGTGGTCAGCGTGACCGCGGGCAGGAGCGCGAGCGCGATCCCCAGCGGCCAGCGGCGGCGCAGCCACAGCGCGAGGCAGGCGATGGGCCCGAGGATCAGATCGACGGTCACGAGCCACTGCGCGGGCTCCGGGGCCGCTGACGCGTGGTACCCGAACCACGCCCCGACCCCCAGCCCGAAGGCCAGCACGACGCACAGCACGTCGACGATCCAGTCACGCCGGCTGCGCTCGATCGGTTCCATCCGCCACGGCACGCCTCCAGCGTACGTGCGCGGCGGGCGCGCGCCTACCGACGAAGGTCGTGCCCGCTCCCGACGAAGGTCGTCGCGATCGACGACCTTCCGCCGTGGTCGCGGGGGCCGCGGCACGGAAGCCTGAGGGACATGATCGAAGCTCACTCCCTCACCAAGCGCTTCGGGTCGGCCACCGCGGTCACCGACGTGTCCTTTGCCTGCCAGCCGGGGACCGTCACCGGGTTCGTCGGCCCCAACGGCGCCGGGAAGTCGACGACGCTGCGCATGATCTGCGGCCTCGCTCGGCCGGACGAGGGCACCGCGCTCGTCGACGGTGTCCCCTTCGCCGAGCTGCCGCGCCCGATGCGCACCGTCGGGGCGCTGCTCGAGGCGTCCGCGCTGCACCCCGGCCGCAGCGGCCTGGCGACGCTGAAGCGCGCATGCACCCTGGCCGACATGCCCGCCGATCGACCCCAGGAGCTGCTCAGGCTCGTGGGGCTCGAACCGGCGGCGTGGAACCGCCGGGTCGGCGACTACTCCCTGGGCATGCGCCAGCGCCTCGGCATCGCCCAGGCGCTCGTCGGGGACCCGCGGATCCTCATCCTCGACGAGCCCGCCAACGGCCTGGACCCCGAGGGCATCCGCTGGATGCGCTCACTGCTGCGCGACTTCGCCGACCGCGGAGGCACCGTGCTGCTGTCCAGCCACCTGCTCGCCGAGGTGCAGGCGACCGTTGACCGCCTCGTCGTGATCGGCGGCGGCCGGATCGTGGCCTCCGGTGCGCTCGACGAACTCCTGCACGGCACCGGCACCCTGGTGCGCGCCGTCGACCCCGCGGCGCTCGAGGGCGCCCTGCGCACCGCGGGCGTCGCGTTCACCCGCCGGGATGACGGGGCGCTGTCCGTCGAGGCCGGCGTCCAGGACATCGGGCTGCTGGCGGCGCGTGCGGGCGTCGCGCTCACCGAGCTGCGCCAGGCCGACGGCGGCGACCTCGAGGACCTCTTCTTCACCCTGACCGGCGGCGAGACCGCCCTGGAGACGGCGGCATGAGCACCACCACCATCACCACACCCGGGCTGCCTTTCGCGCGCCTCCTGCGCGTCGAGGCGGAGAAGGCCCTGGACACCCGAGCCGCCAGGTGGCTGCTCATCGTCACCGCGCTGCTCACCCTCGCCACGGTCGCGCTGCCGCTCGCGCTGCCCGCCGAGTTCGAGCAGTCCCCCACCGGCTACACCCTGGCCACGGCCAGTGCCGTCATGACCCTGCTCCCGGCGGTGGGGATTCTCCTGCTCACCAGCGAATGGACCCGCGGGACGATCCTCGTGACGTTCACGCAGGAGCCGCGCAGGCTGCGGGTGCTCGCTGCGAAGACCGCCGCGGGGGTCGGCCTGGGCGTCGCCGGCGCCCTGTTCGCCTTCGCGGTGACCATGGGCGGCGTGTTCGGGGCGGACGCCGTACTCGGCCGGGACGTGTCCTGGACCATCGGCAGCGCATTCGGCGGCCTGCTGGCCGTGAGCGTCCTGAACATGCTCATGGCGGCCGGCTTCGCCGCGCTGCTGCAGAGCTCCGCCACGGCGATCATCGTCTTCTACGTCGTGCCGGCGATCTGGACCGCGTTCTCGATCGGCGTGCTCGCCGACGTCCGGCCCTATGTCGACTCGTCCCAGGCGTTCACCTGGATCATCGAGGGCGACACGGCGGGGAACTGGGCGCCGATCCTCGTCTCGATGTCGCTGTGGGTCCTCGTGCCGCTGGTGGCGGGCGCATGGCGGGTCGCGACCCGCGACGTCCGCAGCTGACCGCCGGGGCGCGCGGCGCTACTTCGCGTCGCGCGCCCGCCGGAGCTCGGCCAGCAGCATTCGCGTGTGCATCGCCCCGAGCAGGTCACGCAGCGGCTCGACGCCCGAGCTCACGATCTCGACCGCCTCGTCGGGGTCCACCTGCCCCGCCAGCCGGCCGATGAAGGTCCGGACCTCCTCCTCGACCACCGGCGCGAGGGCGTCGCGGTAGCGCAGCGTGTCGTAGACGGTGAAGCCCAGGCGCTCGTCGTAGCCGCCGGCGCGAAAGCGCGAGATCGCCTCGAGGATCTTCACGTCCTCGGGGTCGTAGCCGTCGGCGACCGGGGACACGACACCCAGGTCGCCGAGCCGGCCCAGCGCGTCGAGCGGGATGGCGAAGCGCTCCTGGGCCTCGTCGGCCCCGATGCGGTCGCCCTGCGCCTCCAGTGCGCGCTCAAGGATGCGCTCCTCGACCTCCAGGAGGCGTCGCGCCTTGTCCGGATCGTCCTCGATGACCTCGCGGATGACGCGGAGCGGCATGAACCGGTCCTCCTGCAGCCGCTTGATGAGCTGGATGCGGTCGACGTAGTCCGGCGGGTAGTACGCCATGTTCCGCGACGTCCGGACGATGCCGCCGCCGTCCCCGAGCAGCCCCTCGCGGAGGTAGTGCTTGATCGTGGCCGAGCTCACGCCCGAGCGCTCGGCCAGCTCGCTCATCTTCAGGAGGCCGTCGGAGTTCATGGGTGAAGTCTCAGCCTCATGTCGAGGCTGAGGGTACCCGCTTCGGCGTCGCCAGTCGCTCCCGCGCCTCGGCGACGGTCGCCGGGCGGCGCCCCGTGCTCGTGACGATCTCCCGCGCAGCGGCGATGAGGTCCCCGTTGCTGCGGGCCATCTCCCCGCCCGGCAGGTAGAAGTTGTCCTCGACGCCGGCGCGGACGTTGCCGCCCAGTGCCACCGCGGCGGCGAGCAGCGACCACTGCTGGCGGGAGATCCCGATGACGCCCCACTCGTGCGCCACGTCCGGGATCTGCTCGCTCATGTGGGCGAGATTCTTCGCGGTCGGCCGGATGCCGCCGGTGACGCCCATGACGCAGGAGACCTGCAGCGGCGGCGTGAGCAGCCCCATGTCGAGGAGCGGGTCGAGGTTGGCGACGTGGCCGGAGTCGAAGCACTCGTGCTCGGGCTTGATCCCGAGCTCGTTCATCGCCTTCACGAGGGTCATGATCGTGTCGAACGAGTTCTCGAAGACCGTGTGGAAGACGAAGTCCTTGCGCCGCGACGAGTACTTCGCGTAGTTCATCGAGCCCATGTTCAGCGCCGCGATATCGGGCCGCACCGCGCGCAGGTAGGCGATCCGCTGCTCGAGCGGCACGCCGATCGTGCCGGTGGAGAGGTTGATGATGACGTCGTCGACCTCCGCCTGGATGGCGGCGACGATGGCCTCGAAGTCCTCGGCGTCGTGCGACGGCGTGCCGTCGGGCTTGCGCGCGTGGATGTGGAGCATCACCGCGCCCTCGTCGACGGCGCGCCGGGCTTCGGCCGCGTAGTCCTCAGGCGTGTACGGGATCGCCGGGCACTGCTCACGGTTGGCCACCGCGCCCGAGATCGAACAGGTGATGATGACCGGGTCGTCGAGGCTCATGGGAGAAGAGCCGCCTCCATCGAAAGTGGGACGTGTCACTTCTCACTCTGACGACGCGCGGGCACGAGGTCAAGCACCATTGCGCGAAGCCTCTAGATCAGAAAACCATGCAATCAGCTGGCCGAAAGTCCGGCGGCGGGATACTATGCGCGATCTCGGCACCCCTACCGCGAGGTAGGTTCGCAAAGCCAGAGGTCTCCGCGTGTGCGCTCCCGCCCGCACGAGACGGCTCGGCTGCACGCGGCTCCTGTCGCCGCCGCACCCCGAACCCGACCCGGAGAACCATGATCAAGCGCGCGTCCGCCCTCCTCGCCGCATCCTCCACCGTCCTGCTGATCGCCGCCCCCACGGCGACCGCGACCAACATGACGCCCCTCGTCAGCTGCGTCGAGAAGACCTCTACCGGCTACCTCGCGCACTTCGGGTACCGCAACGACGAGCCGAAGACCGTCACGCGGTCCGTGGCCATCGAGACCGGCATGTGGAGCTGGCCGCGCTACCGCTGGCTGAACATGGTCTACGACGGCGCCTGGACGAACACCAAGGCCCAGGCCGACGCGATCGACCGCGGCCAGCCCACGACCTTCCTGCCCGGGCGTCATGACGACGTGTTCAGTGTCCCGTTCACGTCCGGCACGCTGACGTGGGCCCTCGTCGGCCGGTTCGCCGTCGCGAGCGACGCCAGCCCGCTCTGCGACACGCCCGATCCCGAGCCGGAGCCCGAGCCCGGCCCCGGTCCGCAGCCCGAGCCCGGCCCCGCGCCGGTCGCCGATCAGGCGCCCGCGCCGACCCCGGCCGCCGCGGGAACGCCCGCCCCGGTGGTCGCAGCCGCCCCGAAGGTGTGCACCTCGCGCCGCGTGCTGACGATCCGCCTGCGCGAGCGCAAGGGTCAGAAGATCCGCTCGGCCCGCGTCATCTTCAACAAGAAGACCATCGCGACCTCGCGGCGGACGACCGACGGCCGCGTCATCGCGAAGATCGACTTCCGCAAGCTCCCGAGCGGCCGGTTCTCCGTGCAGATCCGCGCTCGCCTGACCAACGGCAAGACCAAGACGTTCACGCGCAAGTACTACACCTGCAAGCCCAAGCTGGGCCCCGCGAACAAGCTGGGGTCCAAGACGGCGCTCTGACCCACCGGAGCGCCTGCAAACGAGGAAGGACACCTCATGCGCAGTCGCCATATCGCCGGAATCCTGGGAGCCGCCCTCATGGCGGTCCCCTTCGCCGCACTCACCGCCGGGGCGCAAGAAGCGCCCGGCGGTGACCCACCCGCAGGATGCGGGAAGACCACGACCACGGGCCTCACGGTCACCGAACTGGGGGTCCAGCAGCTCTTCGGCATCGACCCGGACTGCGTGACGTTCGCGTTCACCAGGACGCCGGAGGAGGTCACCACCGAGACCACCGCCCAGATCGACTGGAAGGCGCAGGTCTACGGCGAGCCCTTCTACGACGTGTGGTCCAACTGGGTCGACCCGACCTGCGAGCTGGACGGCGTCGACGTCGACTGCGCCAGCGCCGCGACGTTCACCGCGACCGGTCTTGCCCCGGGGCAGCACACGTTCTCGGTGACGGCCAGGACCGAGGACCCGGACGAGGAGTGCATCGCCTACGAGGGACCCGACGGGCGCGACGACTACTGCGCCTCGTCCCTCCCCAGGTCCACCGCCCGGAAGCCGGCCACCGGCACGACAGAGATCAGCGACGGCTGCCCGATCGTGACCGAGGGCGAAGCCCGCGACCTGCCGGCGCTGGTGCGCTGCGCCCGGGTGACCGGCACGGTCACCTGGACCGTCGTCGCGCCGCAGCAGACCACCGCCACCGTGCCGCCCGCGACCACCGAGACCACGCCGGCGGCCGGCGCACCGCCCGTCGCCGCGGCTGCCACGCCGGCCGCGTGCCTGTCGCGCCGCGGCGCGCTCACCATCCGTCTGCGTGAGCGGCCCGGCAACCGCATCCGCCGCGCGACGGTGTCCTTCCGCGGAAAGGAGATCGCCGTGGCCAAGCGCAACCGCGCGGGCCGGCTGACCGCGACGATCAGCTTCGACGGTCTGCCCGCGGGACGGTTCTCCCTGCGGATCCGGGCGACGCTCGCCGACGGGACGAAGGTCACCTTCGTGCGCCGGTACTTCACGTGTGCGCCGAAGCGGCCGCCGAGCAACAACCTCGACGCACCCGGAGCGCTGTAGACGCGCCTCAGACCGGGACGACCGCGTTGCGCTTGAACGGGCGGTCGACGATCTTGCCCTCGGCCATCTCCAGGGCCCGGGCGATCGTCGGCCGCGTGTCCCGCGGGTCGATGACGTCGTCGATCATGTCGTTGCGCGCCGCGACGTAGATGTCGATGAGCTCGCGGTAGGCCGCGATGAGCTCCGCCTTCTTCGCGGCGGGGTCCTCCGCCTCCTCGACCTGCTTGCGGAAGACGATCTCCACCGCCCCCTCGGCCCCCATCACGCTGATCTCCGCGCTGGGCCAGGCGACGATGAGGTCGGGCTCGTACGCGCGGCCGTTCATGACGTAGTAGCCGGCGCCGTAGGCCTTGCGCAGCACGACGGTGATCTTCGGGACGGTCGCGTTGGCGACCGCGTGGAGCATCTTCGCGCCGTGGCGGATGATGCCCGCCTCTTCGACCTTCGTGCCGACCATGAAGCCCGGCACGTCGACGAGGAACACGAGCGGAATCCCGAAGGCGTTGCAGAGGTTGACGAACCGGGCGGCCTTGTCGGCCGAGTCGTTGTCGAGGATCCCGCCGAGCTGCTTGGGCTGGCTGGCGACGATCCCCACGGGGCGGCCGCCGAAGCGGGCAAAGCACGTGATGATCGTCTTCGCCCACTGCGGCTTCATGTCGAAGTACTCGCCGTCGTCGACGATCCGCCGGATGACCTCGTACATGTCGTACGGCTTGCGGTTGGACTCCGGCAGGACGTCGAGCAGGTCCTCGTCGCGGCGGTCGATCGGGTCCGGCGCGGGCGCCACGGGCGGCGCCACGCCGTTGTGCGACGGGAAGTACGAGAGGTAGCGCTTGATCGCGTCGATGCACTCCTCGTCGCTCTTGACCTCGAGGTCGCCGACGCCGCTCTTGCGGCAGTGCACGCGCGAGCCGCCGAGCTCCTCCTGGGTGACGTCCTCGCCCACGGCGGCGCGCACGAGGTGCGGGCCGGCGAGCGCCATCGAGCCGCGGCCCTTGACCATGGGGACGAAGTCCGCGAGCCCGGGGATGTACGCGGTGCCCGCGGCGCACGGGCCCATGAGGGCGGCGACCTGCGGGATGACGCCTGAGGCGACGACCTCCTCGCGGAACAGGTGCCCCGACCCGGCGAAGAGGGAGCCGACCGCCTCCTGGATGCGCGCGCCGGCGCTGTCGAGCAGCCACACCATCGGCATGCGCTTGGTCAGCGCGAGCTCGCGCAGCCGGGTGACCTTCAGCTCGCCGGTCATGCCCATCGAGCCGGCCATGACCGTGAAGTCGTACGCGCAGGCGGCGACGAGCCGGCCGTCGACCTTGCCGTACGCGGTGATGACGCCGTCGGCGGGCGCGTCCTTGCCCTCCAGCCCCCGGACGGAGTGGTGGATGCCCGCGTGGATGCCGAGCTCGGTGTAGTCGCCGTCGTCGAACAGCAGCGCGAGGCGCTCACGGGCGGTGAGCTTGTCCGCCGCGTGCTGGCGCGCGATGCGTTCGGCGCCGCCGCCCTGGGCGGCGTGCTCCCGGCGGGCGTGCAGGTCCTCGACGAGCGGGCGCAGGAGCGAGGGCGGCGGGGTCTCGATGCTCATGCCCGGGATCGTACTGCCGAAAGTAGGACGTGCCACTCCCTACTTCGTCATGCGGCGATGCGGCTACACGAGCGGCCGTCGTCCTTCGCGCGGTACAGCGCGTCGTCGGCCCGGCCCAGCAGGTCGGCGATCGGCTCCCCGGCACGGCGCAGCGCGATGCCCGCCGAGCAGGTCTGCCCGTCCGGCGTCAGCGCGCGGAGGCGCTCGATGATCCCCAGCGCGCCCTTGGCGTCGCAGCCGGGCAGTCCGACGACGAACTCCTCACCGCCGACGCGCGCCAGCAGGTCGATGGTGCGCAGCGCCTCGGTCCAGGAGCCGGCGGCGCGCTCGAGCAGCTCGTCGCCGGCCTGGTGGCCGTGGGCGTCGTTGTAGGCCTTGAAGTGGTCGAGGTCGATCATCGCCACGCACAGCGGAGTGCCGGTGCGGTCGGCGACGGCGCACTCACGGGCGATGAACGCGTCCCACGCCCGGCGATTGGGCAGCCCCGTCAGCGCGTCGGTGCGTGACTGGTGCGCGAGACGGTCGAGGAGGTCGCCGCGTTCGATGATGCCCGCGGCGTCCGCGGCGAGCAGGCCGATGATCGCGACCTTGCGGTCGGAGATCGACCCGAGGTTCTGCTCCCAGCCGACGAGCAGCAGGCCGATCGTGCGGCCGTCGCGGACGATCGGCTCCCACAGGATGGAGTGCACCGCGTCCATCAGGGGCAGCCGCATCTGGACGCCGGGCTCGTCGCGGTGGTCGGGCGTGAAGAACCGCTCCTGGGAGTGCACCACCCGGCCGGTGACCGAGTCGGGGTCGATCGGGATCGCCGGGAGACCCAGGACCGCGGGCATGCCGTGCTGACCGGTGAGCCGGAGCATCCCGTCCTCACCGACCTCGCCGATCGCGGCGCCGGACGCGCCCGAGACATCGCACGCCGCCTGGCACAGCCGGCCGCGGGCGTCGCCGGAGATGTCGCGGGACGCAGCCGAGACGGTGCGGACGTCCGCGAGCAGTTCACGCTCACGGCGATGTCCCTCGCGCAGGCTCTCCACCAGCCGCTGGACGACGTAGCCGATCAGCGCGGCCACGGCCACCGCGGTGCCGACGCGATGCCAGTCCTCGGTCTCGAACTCCGGCGGGCCCACGGTGAACATCGGGACGGTGAGGACGGCGGCGAGACCCGCGACGCCCGCCCAGAGCTGGGCGCGCGTGCCGTACAGCGCGAACCAGATGACCGGCAGGACGCCGAGCACCGCGAGGCCGCGGCGCGGCCCGGTGCTCTCGACGTCGACGAGATAGACGACCAGGAAGTACCCGAGCGCGGGCGTGGCCTGCGTCCACGTTCCCGTCGCGCCGACGAGCGGGATCAGCAGCGCGAAGGCCACGAGCACGGCCTCCAGCGCCAGCGCCGGCAGCAGGTCGCCGAAGGACATCCTGCCCGGACCGACAAGGGCGAGCCCGAAGGCGAACACCGACGCGATGACAAACGGCGCGATGCGCCGCAGCACCACACTCGGGGGAGCACTCAGGGGCCTCCCCGGGACCAGCTCATGCTCCATCGCTGAACACATCGGCGTCCGGTCGGCGGAGCTTGACCCCTCAGGGGTCACACATACGTACGCCCTACCTGCCCTTCCACTCCGGATCGCGCTTCTCGAAGAACGCCTGGACGCCCTCCTGGATGTCCTCCGTCGCGAACGCGAGCGACAGGTTGTGCTGGAGGTAGCGCAGGGCCTCGTCGAACGGGAGGTCCTGCTGGCGGTGCATCGCGTCCTTGCCCAGGCGCATGAGCACGGGCGACTTCGACGCCAGGCGGGCGGCCCAGTCGGCGACGAACGCGTCGAACTCGTCGGCCGGGACCACGCGGTTGACGATGCCGATCCGCTCGGCCTCCTCGGCGCTGATGCGCTCGCCGAGCAGCAGGAGCTCGCTGGCCTTCTTGCGCGAGACGTTGCGGTAGATCAGCGCCATGATCATGAACGGGAAGACCCCGACGTTGATCTCGGGCGTCCCGAACGTCACGCCCTCCTTCGCGACGATGAGGTCGCACGCCAGCGCCAGGCCGAGCGCGCCCGCCAGGACGTGGCCGTTCGCCGCGCAGATCGACGGCTTGCCCAGCTCGCCGATGAGGGCGAAGAGGTCCGGGAAGCGGCCGATGGCATGGTGCTTGTGCACGAGCGGCACGTCGGCGGCGAATCCGCCGAGGTTGCCGCCGGACGAGAAGACCTTCTCGTGCGTCGAGGTCAGGACGACGGCGCGGACGTCGTCGTCGTCACGCGCGGCGGTGAACGCGGCGAGGAGATCGTCGAGCAGCTCGTCGGACAGCGCGTTGCGCGTGTCGGGCTGGTCGAGGGCGATGGTGGCCACGCCGGAGTCCGTCCCGTAGGCCAGGGTCGTGAAGTCGGGCACGGCGCGGGAGCGTACCGCCGCCGCGGTCAGCGGCGGCGCAGGCGCACGGTCTGCTGAGCCGTGACGGTCCCGCCGTCGGCTCCGCGGAAGACCAGCCGCACGGTCGCCCTGCCACCCCGGGCCAGCCGCTTGCGCGCGGTGCGCGAGAGGCGGACGGTGAGCGCTTCGGCCCGGCCGGAGCGCACCGAGCGCGTCGCCGTCGCCAGGCGCCGGGTGCCGAGCGTCAGCCGCGCCTCGAGCCGGCCGCGCTGGGGTGCGGTGAACGTCAGGCGCACCCGCGCCGAGGACTGGGCCGAGGCCAGACCGGCCCGCAGGGAGCCGAGCGACGACTGCAGGGCGCGGGCTGCGAGCTCACGGCGCGACGGGGCGCGGGCCGGGGGCTCCGGGATCGCTACGGTCGCACCGCAGGCGACTAGCCC
>JAEMQS010000167.1 GCA_016463765.1 Solirubrobacteraceae bacterium
GGTCGTCGCACAGCCGATGAGGGGAGCCACGATGTGGCTCGGCAGCGACATACTGACCTCATACATATCGGCTTTTCGTGCCCGATACTTGATTCTTCGGCGAATGTCCGGGTCGCGCGGGGGCGGGGAAGGTCCCCGTTGGAACCGTGCTAAGCTCCTTCGTCGCGCTTGTCGCGGACCCTGCGGTCCTGCGCGCGCTGCCTCCCCTCCTCTCCGAAAGGCCCCAGTGAAGGTACGACCGTCGGTCAAGCCGATGTGCGAAAAGTGCAAGATCATCCGCCGTCATGGCGCGGTGCTCGTGATCTGCAGCAACCCTCGCCACAAGCAGCGGCAGGGGTAGCGCAATGGCACGTATCGCCGGCATCAATATCCCGCTGAACAAGCGCGCCGAGATCGGACTGACCTACATTTACGGGATCGGTCGGTCGACGGCCAACGAGATCCTCGCGAAGACGGGCGTCGAGCCCGATCGCAAGGTCCGGGACCTCACCGAAGAGGAAGTCTCCAAGCTCCGCGACGCGATCGACGACCTCACGGTCGAGGGTGATCTGCGGCGCGAGCGCTCGCAGAACATCAAGCGTCTCATGGAGATCGGCAGCTACCGCGGTCTGCGTCACCGCCGCGGTCTCCCCGTCCGCGGTCAGAAGACCAAGACGAACGCGCGTACGCGTAAGGGTCCGAAGCGCATGAGCGTCGCGGGCAAGAAGAAGGCCGGAAAGAAGTAAGGAACGAGAACCCAGATGCCCGCTCCCAAGCGCCCGTCGCGCGGCCGCCGCAAGCCGAAGAAGAACATTCCCGTCGGCCAGGCCCACATCAAGACCAGCTTCAACAACACGATCGTCTCGCTGACCGACCGCGAGGGGAACGTCATCGCGTGGGAGTCCGCCGGCGGCGCCGGGTTCAAGGGCTCGCGCAAGTCGACGCCGTTCGCCGCGCAGGTCACGGCTGACGCCGCCGCCCGCAAGGGCATCGAGCAGGGCCTGCAGAAGGTCGACGTCTTCGTCAAGGGCCCGGGCTCGGGCCGCGAGACGGCGATCCGTTCGCTGCAGGCCGCCGGCCTTGAGGTCACGAGCGTCAAGGACGTCACCCCGCAAGCCCACAACGGCTGCCGCCCCCGCAAGCGGCGCCGCGTCTAGGACGAACTGATGGCCCGTAACACGTCTCCCGCCTGCAAGCAGTGCCGCCGCGAAGGCCAGAAGCTCTTCCTGAAGGGCGAGCGCTGCCTGACCGACAAGTGCGGCGTCGAGCGCCGCGCGTACCCGCCGGGTGACCACGGTCGTGGTCGCCAGAAGCAGAGCGAGTACCGCGTGCAGCTGCGCGAGAAGCAGAAGGCCCGCCGCTACTACGGCGTCCTCGAAAAGCAGTTCCGCATCTACTACGACAAGGCGTCGCGCCAGGAGGGCATCACGGGCGAGAACCTCCTCGCGCTGCTCGAGTCCCGCCTGGACAACGTCCTCGTCCGCCTTGGCTTCGCCGCGTCGCGTCGCCAGTCCCGGCAGCTCATCCGTCACGGCCACTGGCAGGTCAATGGCCGCCGCGTCGACATCCCGAGCTACCAGGTCCGCGAGGGCGACATCATCTCGGTCAAGGCGAACACGCCCGCCGAGCCGCTCATCCGTGACGCCACCGAGCTCACGGCGCAGGTCCCGGCCTGGCTGCAGGCCGACCACGACGCGCTCACCGCCAAGGTGCTGCGCAAGCCGGATCGCCGCGAGATCGCCGCGCCGGTCCAGGAGCAGCTCATCGTCGAGCTGTACTCCAAGTAGCACCCGCTTTCCCCCAAAGCAGCGCCGGCGCGGCTCCCGCCCTCCGCGCCGTGAGCGCCCCGAATCCCACGACACCAGGACCTTTGATGCTCGACTTCCAGATCCCCAGGATCACCAGCGAAACCGTCGAGGAGAACCGCGGCTCGTTCGTCATCGAGCCCCTCGACCGTGGCTTCGGCTACACGTTCGGGAACTCCCTGCGCCGCGTGCTCCTCTCCTCGTTGGCCGGCGCCGCCGTCACGAGCGTCCGGATCGAGGGTGTCGCGCACGAGTTCTCCACGATCAAGGGCGTCACCGAGGACGTCACGGACATCGTCCTGAACCTCAAGGGCATCGTCTGCCGGATGCATTCGGACGCCACGGAGATCGAGGCCCCGCTGGTCGTCACCGGCCCGGGTGAGATCACCGCGAAGGACATCGACCTCCCCGCGGGCGTCGAGATCCTCAACCCGGACGTCCACATCGCGACGCTCGAGAAGAAGACCAAGCTCGAGCTGTACCTGACGATCGGCCGTGGCCGCGGCTACCGCCCGGCCGAGGAGAACAAGTCCCCGGACCAGCCGATCGGCGTCATCCCGATCGACTCGATCTTCTCGCCGGTCAAGCGCGTCGCCTACGCCGTCGAGCAGGCCCGCGTCGGTCAGAAGACGGACTTCGACAAGCTGACGCTCGACATCGAGACGGACTCGTCGATCGACCCGCAGAGCGCGCTCCGCGAGGCGGCCGAGATCCTCATCCAGCAGCTGGCGATCTTCACCGACGCCGACCGCATCGAGGAGCTCCGTGCCGGCCCGGCCGGCGCCCTCGAGGGTGCGAACGGCGCGGCCGCTGCCGGCGGCGCCGCGGCGGCCGGTGCGGCGGGCCCGATGCACGACATCCTCATCGAGGAGCTCGAGCTCGGCGTGCGTTCCTACAACTGCCTCAAGCGGGCGGGCATCCAGACCGTGGGCGACCTCATCAGCAAGTCTGAGGGCGAGCTCAACGCGATCCCGAACTTCGGCAAGAAGTCGATCGACGAGGTCATCGAGACGCTCCACGCGCGTGGCCTGAATCTCCGAGACGACTGATGCGTCACCAGAAGACCCGCCACAAGCTCAGCCGCGACAGCGCGCACCGCAAGGCGCTGCTGCGCAACCTCTGCAAGGAGGTCATCGAGCACGAGCGCATCCAGACCAGCGAGGCGAAGGCGAAGGCCGTCAAGCCCGAGGTCGAGAAGCTCATCACGCTCGCCAAGCGCGGCGACCTGCACGCGCGCCGTCAGGCGCTGTCCGCCCTCGGCCAGGACAAGTTCGCCGTCCACAAGCTGTTCGACGAGATCGCTCCGCGGTACCAGGAGCGTCCCGGTGGCTACACCCGGATCCTGAAGCTCGGCCCGCGCCGCAGCGATTCGACGGAGATGGTGTACATCGAGTTGGTCTGATTCGGCAGAGCCGAATCACTCTCTGTGGTCAACGGCCGTCCCTCGGGGCGGCCGTTGTCGTTCTCCTGCTTGACTGCACGCGCCATGCATTCCCGGCTTCTCCTCGAGTACGACGGCACCGCCTTCGCCGGGTGGGCCGCGCAGGCGGGTCTGCGTACCGTGCAGGAGGAGGTCGAGCGCGCGCTGGCGACCATCCTGCGCGAGGACGCGGTGCCCGTCACCGTCGCCGGCCGGACTGACCGCGGGGTCCACGCCTGGGGCCAGGTGTGCTCCTACGCGCACGAAGCGGTGGACCCGGTCCGGATGAACGCCGTGCTTCCCGACGACGTCGCGATCCTCGAGAGCGTGCCGGCGCCGGGGTTCGACGCGCGCGGGGACGCGACCTCACGGACCTACTGCTATCGCATCCTCAACCGGCGGGCGCGCTCGACGTGGCTCCACGGGCGGGCGCTCTGGTGGCCGCGACGGATGGATCGCGACGCGCTCCACGCGTGCGCCGCCGCCCTGCCCGGAACCCACGACTTCACGGCGTTCACGCCCACGGAGACCCATCACGTGCGCTTCGAGCGCGACGTGTTCTCCGCGGCCTGGAGGGAGGACGGCGACCTCCTCGAGTTCTGGATCACGGCCGACACGTTCATGCGGCACATGAACCGGGTGCTCGTCGGCACGATGCTCGAGGTGGCGGCGGGACGGCGGAGCGTCGAGAACTTCGTCGAGCTGCTCGCCGGCGCCCCACGTGAGGCGGCCGGGGTGACCGCACCGCCCCACGGGCTGGCGCTGGCGAGCGTCGGCTATCCGGAGGAGGTCAGCGCCGGCCGCGCGACACGTAGATCGTGACCTTCGAGGTCGTCTTGACCTTCGCGCCGGCCTTCTTGGAGAGCTTGACGACGCGGCCCTTGCGGACCTTGCGCGACGTCACCCGGACGATCCTGGTCGTGCACTTCGCCTTCTTCAGCTTGGCGCGCGCCGTGCTGAGCTTCGTGCCACGGGTGATCTTCGGGACCTTGCAGGTCTTGGCCTTCGTCCCGGGCTTGCCGCCCGGCGGAGTCGGGCCGCTGACCTCGCCCCGCTCGACGGTCTCGCAGTTCGCCACGGTGTCGATCGCGTCGACGACGGCGCGGTCGGTGCCGACGCCGCAGTCGATCGAGTCGGCCTCGCCGTCACGGGCGAGCACCGTGTCGTTGCCGACCGGCGCGTTGCAGACGAAGATGTCGCAGCCGCCGCTGGCGTCCGCGTTGATGGTGTCGCGGCCGGGGCCGCCCGTGATGGCGTCGTTGCCGTAGCCGCCCTCGAGGTTGTCGTCACCGGCACCGCCGTCGACCTCGTCGGCGCCGTGCGCGGCCTTCAGCCGATCGGCCTGCGGGC
>JAEMQS010000069.1 GCA_016463765.1 Solirubrobacteraceae bacterium
GAGCGACTCGACGAGGTCGGCCTGTTCTGGGAACAGGCCGGGGAGCTGTTCTGCGTCCTGGATGCCGAGGGCCGCTTCCTGCGCGTGAACCCGGCGTGGACGCGAACCCTGGGCTGGAAGGCCGACGAGCTGCTCGGCCGTCGCGCCGCCGATCTCCTCGCCGGCGGCGACGCCTGCGCCACGGAGTCCGCCGAGCTTCAGCCGAACGGCGAACTCGTCATCCACGACGTCGACAACCGCTACCGCCACCAGGACGGCAGCATCCGCTGGCTGCGGTGGAACGGCTACCAGCGCGACGGCAGGTGGTTCGGCACGGCGCGCGACATCACCGCGAGCCGCACGATGGACCTCGCGTTGCGCATCTCCGAGCGGCGCGCGCGCAGCATGCTCGAGGCGATGAACGACGGGCTGGTGATCCTTGACGGCCGCGGCCGGATCGTGGAGGTCAACGGTGTCTTCTCGAAGCTCGTGGGCCTCGGCGTGCGCGACATCGTCGGCCTGACCGCGCCGTACCCGTGGTGGCCGTACGACCAGCGCGACACCATGTCCGGCCTGCTGTGCGAGTTCCTGTCGGGCGAGACCAACACCGCGGAGACCGTGGTCCAGCACGCCGACGGGCGCCGCATTCCGGTGATCGTGAACATCGCGCGGCTGTCGGGTGACCGCCACGGCGAGGATTCCCTCTTGGTGGCGGTGCGGGACATCAGCGAGCTCGTGGCGCTGCGCGACCGGCTCGTGGAGGCCAACCGGATGGCCCGGCTGGCGTCGTGGGAGTGGTACGCCGCCGGCGACCGGCTCGTCGTCTTCGGCGACGGGATCCGCCCCGACATGCCGCCGGTCTACGAGATCACGGGCGACGAGAGCCTGGCGTTCGTCGTCGACCCCGAGCAGCGCGAGCAGCTGCGCCGGCTGCGGACCGAGATCGTCTCCGGCGAGCGCGAATCGTTCACGATCCACCTCATGGTCACGGGCTTCGGCGGGGCGCCCACCTGGGCGGAGTCGCACGGCGCCCCGATCCGCAACCCGGATGGGGTCATCGTCGGGGTGCGGGGGACGATGCAGCAGGTGAGTGGTGCTCCGCCTGCGGCGAGGTGAGCGCGCCCGAGAGGATTCGAACCTCTGACCTTCGGTTCCGTAGACCGACGCTCTATCCAGCTGAGCTACGGGCGCAGCGACGAGCGAGTGTAGCCGGACCGCCCTTCTGCCGGGGGTGTGCGCATTCCAGGCGCTCACAGCGCGCGCAATGCACACACCCCCACCCGACACCTCGCGCCCGCCTCCGCGACCATCCACCGCGTGACCCGCTCGCACGCCCTCCTGGGCAGCATCGCGTTCTTCTTCGTCGGCCCACTCCTGGAGGCCGGCGTCGGGCCGTACGTCATCACCGGCGGGTTCGACCGCGGGGACGGCGTCCTCGACCACCCGGCCGCGCAGGTCGCCGGCGTCGTCCTCATCGCCGCGGGGCTGCTCGTCATCGCCGCGTGCTTCGTCCGGTTCGTCGCCGACGGCGTCGGCACCCCGTCCCCCCTCGCCCCACCCCAGGAGCTCGTCGCCCGCGGCCCGTACCGCCACGTGCGCAACCCCATGTACGTCGCCACCGCCACCGTCATCATCGGCGAGGGGCTCCTCATCGCCCAGCCGATCCTGCCGCTCGCGGCCATCGCGTATCTCGGGGCGATGGCGCTGCTCGTCCACCGCTTCGAGGAACCGCTCCTGCAGAAGCGCTTCGGCGCGTCCTGGGACACCTACGCCGCCGCCGTGCCGGGCTGGGTACCGCGCCTCTCCCCCTGGTCCGGAAGTTAGGCTCGGCAACCATGCGCGCTGCCCTCGCCTCCACCGTCACCGCCCTCGTCGTCCTGCTGCTGACCGCGACGCCCGCGCAGACCCTCTCCCCCGCGCAACCCACGATCAAGGGCACCTGGACCGGCACGCTCACGCAGCGCGACTCGCCGGACTTCAAGGTCACCGCGACCATCCGCAGCTTCAACCGCTTCACCGCCCGCAACAGCGTCCGCTACGGCGCGCCGCTGAACTGCCGCGGGCACTGGCGGTTCCAGAGCTCCAAGGGCAGCACGTACCGCTTCCGCGAGACCATCACGTCAGGCGACAGCGCCAGCTGCAAGGGCTCCGGCACCGTGGTGCTGCGCGCGACGTCCGACCCCGAGCGCCTCGAGTACCGCTTCACCGGCGGCGGCGTGACCAGCCGCGGGACGCTGCGCCGGCCCTAAGCGGCCTGCTGGTGGGGCGGCTGGTGCGGCTGGATGTCCGGCTTGGCGTCCGGCCGCCCGGCTGACGCGTACGCGATGGCCTCGTTGGCCGCCATCGGCTTGGCGAACAGGTAGCCCTGGCCGAGCTGGCAGCCCAGCGCCTTCAGCCGGGCGAGCTGCTCGGGGGTCTCGATGCCCTCCACGACGAAGTCCAGGCCCAGGCCGCCGGCCAGCGACGCGACCGTCCGGATGATCGTGCTCGCGTGCGCGTCCTCGCCGTCGATGAGGCGCCGTGCGAAGGACATGTCGAGCTTGAGGACGTCGAGCGGCAGGTCCTGCAGGTAGCTCAGCGAGGAGTACCCGGTGCCGAAGTCGTCGAGGGAGATCCGCGCGCCCGTGGCCCGCAGCGCCTCCAGGCGCTTGAGCTGCTCGTCCTGGCCGTCGAGCAGCACGCTCTCGGTGACCTCCAGCGTCAGGCGGCCCGGGGGCACCTGGTGCTCCTCCAGCGCCTGGCGGACGGTCTCCACGATCATGGGGTCCTCGAGCTGGCGCGTGGAGAGGTTGACGCTGAGGTAGACCCCCGGGTGGATCTGGGCGGCCCAGCGCGCGGACTCGCGCAGCACCCAGGTGCCGATCTCGCCGATGATCCCGGAGTCCTCGGCGAGCGGGATGAAGACGCCCGGAGGCACGAGGCCGTGGAGCGGGTGCTCCCAGCGCACGAGCGCCTCGAACGCCCGCAGGCGGTTGCTCTCCAGGTCGACGATCGGCTGCAGGAACAGGCGCAGCTCACCGCGGCTGGCGGCGCCCACGAGCTCGTCGGCCAGGCGCAGCCGCTCGGAGATCTCCTCGCGCATCGACGCGTCAAAGCGGGCGTACATGCCGCGCGCGCGGCGCTTGGCGGCGTACATCGCGGTGTCCGCGTCGCGCAGCAGGTCCTCGGGCGCCTCGCCGCCCCGGCCGATCGCGATGCCGATGCTGGCGCTCACGCTCATCCAGCGGCCGTCGACCGACACCTGCTGCTGCAGCAGGAACTGGACGCGGCGGGCGAGCTCGTCGGCCTCGGCCTCGTCCTTCAGGCCTTCGCAGAGGATGGCGAACTCGTCGGCGCTGAAGCGGGCCACGATGTCCATCGCGCGCATGCCGGTCGCCAGGCGCTCGCCGACCGCGGCGAGCATCTGGTCGCCGATCTGATGGCCGAGCGCGTCGTTGGTCAGCTTGAAGTTGTCGAGGTCGAGCAGCAGCAGCGCGAGCACGTCGCCCGAGCGGCGGGAACGGGCCTGCGCGGCGGAGACGTGCTCGAGCAGCAGCGTGCGGTTGGGCAGGCCGGTGAGCTCGTCGTGCAGCGCGCGGTGCGCGAGGTCGCGCTGGTGGCGGTCGCGCTCGATGACGCGGCCGAGCTGCACGCCGACCTGGGTGAGGATGCGCAGCAGCCGCGGGGCCGGCTTGATCTTGTGGTGGGCGAAGGCCTCGACGACGCCGACGACCTCGTCCTGGATGGTGACGGGGAACGCCATGGCGCTGACGAGCCCCGACGTGGCGGCCTGGGGTGCGCGCGGGAAGTTCGGGTCGACGCGGACGTCGGCGATCCACGCCGGCTTGCCGCTGACGATGACCCGGCCGGGCAGCCCGACGCCCTTCGGGAGCGTCATCCGCTTCGTCACCTCGACGAACGACCCGTACTTCGACCGGTCCTCGAGGTGCCAGATGTCGGTCGAGCGCGCGTTGCCGTCGGCGTCGGGCAGGTACACGTGGCCCAGCGGCCAGCCGACGTGCGCACAGACGAGCTGGAGGCACTTCGCGTAGGCCTCGTCGATGGACTTCGCCCCGTTCGCCGCAACCGCGATCTCCTCGAGCAGCCCGACGGTGGAGATCTCCTCGCGCATGCGGCGCGCGAGCGGCCAGAAGATGAGCGCGCCGATGATGATGAGCCCCGACACGATCAGCCCGGTGCTGACGAACAACACCCAGGACAGGCTGCGCGCGGACGCCACGGTGGCCTCCTCGTAGGCGCGGACCTGACGCTCGAGGTCCTGCAGGAGCGGTCCGCGCGCGGCGGCCATGATGCGCTGCACGCGCGGGTTGCCGACGGTCGGCGTGGCGCCGGGGCGGGCGATGGCCAGCGCGTCGGACGTGAAGCGCTCGATGCGCGGGGTCAGGCGGTTGCGCTCACGGAGGTCCTGCACCAGCTGCGGCGCGGGGCCGGCGCCCAGGACCTCGGGCTGCGCGACGAGGATCTCGTTGTCCGCGCGCATGGTGCGCGCAGCGGTCCGCAGCGCGATCCGGTCGCGGCGCTGCTGCACCGGGGAGCCGGTCGTCGCCAGGCGGGTCGTGAGGAACGCGATCCGCTCGGTGAGCATCCGCTGCCGGCCGGCGGTGTTGATGACGCGCGCGTCGCCCTGCTGCTTCGTCGCGTCGCTCTGTTCGATGACGTACGCACCGATGACGAGCACCGCGAGCACCGCGAGGCTCGCGATGAAGGGCAGTTCCAGGCGGCGGCGGGGCAGGTAGTCGTCCGTCTGGAGACGTTGCCGGAGGGCCGGGAGAGACAGGGGCGGGAATCGGAGGCGCACCGTCCCGGGTTATCGGCATCCGGCGCGCGATCTGGCGAGTTTTGCGCGCCAGGCGTCAGCGAACGGACGATCAGCGGCGCGTCGACACGCCGTCCACGAGCGCCGTCAGCTCCGCCAGCTGGGCCTGCAGGCCGCCGCAGACCTGCTCACACAGCTCGAAGACCCCGGGATCGGCGACCGAATACCGGGCGCTCGTGCCGTCCTTGCGGCGGCTGACGATGCCCGCCTGCAGGAGGACGCCCAGGTGCTTCGACGTGTTCTGCTGGCTCGTGCCCAGCCGCGCGGTGAGGTCGGCGACGGACAACTCACCGTCGCGGAGCTGGTCGAGGATGCGGATGCGGTTCGGGTCACCGATCACGCGCAGGCGCGCCGCGATGAGCTCGGCGAGGTCATGGGGAATCGGTCGGGGAAGTGCCATGGATGCGGTCCTTCGCGGTGGTCAGCGGGTCGAGCAGCTGTTGCCGCCGGCCTCGAGATCTGGATCGTAGGGGTGCAGGCCGGCGTTCACGGCGATGACGGCCTCGTAGTTCGCGGGGCGGGGCGGCATGTCGGCCAGCACCTCCTCCGCGAAGGCGGAGGGATCGTCGATCGCCAGCTCGGGGACGGCGGCGCGCACCTCGGCCAGCGTGGCGTGCACGGCGGCGGCGTGCAGCCCGGGGTGCGTGTGCCCTGGCAGGAGGACGATGTCGTCACCCAGGGCCAGGACCCGCTCGTGCAGCGTGTGGTGCAGCAGGCGGGCCATCTCGCGCGCGCCCTCGGGATCGCCCTGCTGGAGGTCAGGGCGGGCGATCCCGTCGACGAAGAGCGAGTCGCCGCCGAGGAGCGCCCGGCCGGCGATCAGGAAGCCGGTCATGTCGCTCGTATGGCCGGGGAGCGAGCGCGCGATGATCGAGACGCCGCCGATGTCGAGGGTGTCGCCGTCGCTGAGCGGGACGACGTCGTCGGCGTAGGCGATCCCGCGGTCGAGGGCCGCCGCCGGGAGATGCAGGCGCGCCGAGGCGCGCTGGGCCAGCGCGCGGGCGCCGGAGAGGTGGTCGGCGTGCAGATGGGTGTCGATGACGGCGGTGATCCGCACGTCCAGGTCCTCCGCCAGCGCGACGTAGGCGTCGATCTGCGGGGCGGGATCGACGACGATCGCCTCGCCGCCCGCGGCGACGAGGTAGGAGAGGCAGCCACGGCCGGGGCGTTCGATCTGGCGCACCTCGAGTCCGGGGACGCCGAGGTCGACGACGTGGTCGCGCAGCAGGGCGATCCAGGCGCGCATGCCACCGGCGAGGACGGCGATGTCGACCCCCGCTGAGGCCAGGGCGCCACCCACGCGTTCCGCGGTGATGCCGCGATGGCAGACCGCGATGACGGGCCCGGACAGCGCCGCGGCCACGATGGCGGGATCTGCGAGCACCTCGGCCGCGGGGATGTGGTGCGTGCGGACGTTCGGCGCCTCGATGGTCCACGACGCGTCGTCGCGGACGTCGAGCAGCGTCAGCCGTTCACCGGCGACGATGCGGTCCGCGAGCGCCGCCGGGGTGATCTGCGTGGGGGATGCGGTCGCGGTGCTCATATTCACAACTCTACAACACTGTGGTTGTGATTACACACCGACCCCGGCGACCGTCGCCGCGGCGACGCCCACCGCGACCGCGGCCACGAACGCCGCGAACCCCCGCCCCAGCGTGCGCAGCGGCACGCGGTCCGCGAGATGCGGTGCGATGAGCGCGCCGGCCACAGTCGCCGCCCCCATGACCAGCGCCACCGGAACGTCGAGCCGCTCGCCGGCGGCCAGATGGGCACCGAGCCCACAGAGGGAGACGATCCCGACGATGACCATCGACGTGCCCATCGCCTCGCGCATGCCGAAGCTCAACCCGACGGCGAGGGCCGGGACGACGAGGAACCCGCCGCCGACCCCCACGAGGCCCGTGACGGCACCCACGGCGAAGCCGATGGGGATGAGCACCTGCGCCCGCGCCTTGGGGCACCCTGCCGCGGCGGCGCCGGGCTGGCCGGCGCGCTGCCACGTCGCACGCGCGGCGAGCAACATGACGCCGGAGAAGAGGAAGAGCAGGAACGCGCCGCCGGCCAGCTGGTTGCCGATGGTCCCGAGGACACTGCCGGCCACGGCCGCGCCCGCGAACCACGCGGCGGAGGACCAGCAGACCGCGCCTCGGCGCATCTGCCCGGCGGAGCCCGCGACCGCCGCGGCGGCGACCACCGCCAGGCTCACCGTCGTCGCGGTGTGGACGTCGAGCCCGATCGCGTAGACGAGCACCGGCACGGCGAGCACGGCGCCGCCCCCGCCGACCATCCCGACGGCCAGGCCGATCATCACGCCGAACGGGATCGCGAGGAGCACACCCTCCACGACTTACACAACCACACAGTGGTACATAGGTACAAGGTACCTCATCCACCACCGCGTTACGACAGGGCGCCTGCCAGCTCGCGCCGCGAGCGCACACCCAGCTTGCGATACGCGTTCGTCAGATGCACCTCGACGGTCTTCGGCGTGACGAACAGCGTCTGCGCGATCTCCCGATTCGCCTGCCCGACCGCCGCGAGATCCACGACCCGCCGCTCACTCGGCGTCAGCGCCTCGACCCCCGCCAGGGCGTCTGACCGCGGGCGCGCCCCCGCGGCGTGCAGCTCGGCGCGGACGTGCTCGACGAGCCCGTGCGCGTCGCAGGCCGACGCCACGTCGAGCGCGCGGCGCAGCGGCTCGCGTGCATCGGACGGCCGCCGCGCGCGGCGCAGCGCACCGCCGAGCGCCGCCAGCGCCTTTGCCGATTCCAGGCGCGCAGCCGAGGTGTCGAGCACCTCGACCGCCTCCTGCAAGGTGTCCAGGCCCGCATCGCGCTGCACGGTGCCCAAGACCTGCAGCGCGCTGCCCACCGTGCCCGGCGCGCCCCACGCGCGCGCCCGTTCGAGCCAGTCCTCCGCGACCTCCAGCGCCTCATCGCGCCGGTCGAGCCGGTCGAGCGCCAGCGCGCGCGGGACATGCCATGCGTAGTCGATCGGATGCGACACCCAGCTCGCCCGCCGCTCGAGCTCGTCACAGGCCTCCAGGGCGTCCTGCGCGCGGCCCTGGGCCAGCGAGAGCAGCGCGCGGCCGTAGAGCCAGTTGAACGCGGGCAGCGAGTCGTCCTCCGGCTTCGGGATCTCGGCGAGATGGCGGCCGGCGGTGTCGAGATCGCCCTGCTCGATCAGGATCGGCGCGAGGTACCCGCCGCTCGTGGCCATGATGGTCTCGCTGTAGCCCCACTGGCGCAGCTCGCCGATGCCGCTCTCGAGCTCCGCGCGCGCCTGGGCGAGGTCCCCCCGCCGCCAGAGCGTGTGCCCGTACCAGGTGTGGATCGTCGAACTGGCGAGCAGCGACCCCGCGCGATGGGCCTCCGCGCGGCTCTGCTCCCACAGGTCGACGCTCTCGTCGCGCTCGGCGCACTGCAGCACGTAGAAGGCGCCGACCGTGATGAGCGGGTCGTCGGCCAGCCGCAGCCCACCATCGCGCAGCAGCCAGAGGGCCGTGTCGCAGATCTGCTCCGCCGGCCCGCCCCGGTGCGCCCAGAGGTAGATCGCCATCGCGGTCGCCAGCAGCTCACCCGTCCCGGCGCCCGGCCCCGGGCGGCGGCGGAACGGCCGCAGGGCGTCAAGGCCCGAGGGGTCGCCCACGCCGAAGATCCGGGTGACGGCGTCCACGGCGAGGAACCCCAGACGCGCGTCGCGCTGCACGGGGTCGGCGTCATCGAGCCGGGCCGACGTGTCGCGGGCGACGGCAGCCGCCTCCGCGGGGTCGCCGGTGAAGATGAGCGTGCGGGCCAGGACATGGGCGATGTCCGCGCGCGCCAGCGGGTCGTCCGTCTCGGCGAGCACGACCCGCAGGTGCTCCGCGGCGCCCGGACCGCTCGTCTGGGCCTCGGTGAGCGCCAGCTCCCGCAGGACGCCGACGCGCCGGTCGGGCGCCGGCGGCTCCTCCAGCGCCCGGCGCAGGTGGGCGACCGCGCCGTCGGGCGCGCCACGGGCGATCGCGTCGTGACCGGCCTCGATCGCCGCGTCGACCACCCACGCCTCGCCGCGCGGCGGCACGAGCAGCAACTGGTTGGCGACCTGCGCGGCGGGAGCGCCGGCAGCCCGCAGCGTGTCGGCCGCCGCGGCGTGCAGGAGCTCGCGCTCGGCCGGCGGGACCTCCTGGTAGACGGCATCGCGGACCAGCGGATGGACGAACGCCACGGGCGGCTCGGGCCGGAGGATCTCGGCGCGGATCAGGGCCCCGGTGGCGTCGGCGACCTCCTGGGGCTCGAGCCCTGCCAGCCCGGCGATGTGCGCGGGCGTCGCCTGGTCGCCGAGCACCGCCGCCGCGCGCGCGACGGCCGCGGCCTCCCCCGACAGCCGCGCGAGCCGCAGCAGGACCGTGCGGGAGACGGCACGCGGCGCGATCTGCCGCACCATCTCGGTCTCGCTCGCGCGGGGCCGCACGCCGTCAGCGCCGAGCGCGATCAGCAGCTGGCGCAGCAGCAGCGGGTTGCCTCCGGTCGCGCGGTGACACGCGCGGACGAACTCTGGCTCGCCGGCCTCCCCGAGCCGGTCGGCGACGAGCGCCGCGACGGCGTCGTCGCTGAGCGGCCGGGGCCGCAGCGGGATGGCGATCGGGTCCTGCGCCAGCTCGGCGAGGAGCACGGGGTCGACACCCGGCTCGGAGCTGCGCAGCGTGGCGGCGACCAGGATCGGCGCGCCGTCGAGCCGTCGGACGAGGTAGGCGAGATAGCGCAGGGACGGCCGATCGACCCAGTGCAGGTCGTCGACGGCCAGGACCAGCGGCTGCTCCTCGGCCAGGTTCAGCGCGAGCCAGTACAGCCCGTGCAGCACCGCGAACGACGCGCCCCCCGACTGCGTGCTGCCCGTCGGCGCGCCCAGGACGTCGCGGGCCGGGGCCGCCGCGCCCGCGAACACCCGCTCGGCGAGCTCACGATCGGCGAGCACGCCTTCGAACAGCTGCCGCACCACGCCGAACGGAAACGCGCCCTCGAGTTCTCCTCCGCGCGCACTCAGCACCCGGACGCGGGTGCCCGCACGCCGCCGCAGCTCGGCCAGCACCCGGCTCTTACCGATGCCCGCCGGGCCCTCGATGAGCACGAAGCGCCCCTCCGATGCCGCGGCGTCGGCGAGCAGGTCGTCGACGCGGTGCATCTCGCCGTCGCGTTCGAGCAGGTCGAGGCCGGGCATCAGGGCCGGGCTCCGGTCGTCAGGGCGCCCGCCAGCTCGCGGCGCGACCGCACGCCGAGCTTGCGGTACGCGTTCGTCAGATGCACCTCGACCGTCTTCGGCGTGACGAACAGCGTCTGCGCGATCTCCCGGTTCGCACTCCCACCCGCCGCGAGATCGACCACCCGCCGCTCACTCGGCGTCAGCGCCTCGACCCCCGACAGCGCATCCGTCCGCGGCCGCGCGCCCGTCGCCTGCAGCTCGGTGCGGATCTCCTCGGCGACGGCGGTCGCGTCGCACGCCACCGCCAGGTCCAGCGCACGCCGCAGCGGCTCACGCGCATCGGACGGGCGGCGGTCGCGGCGGATCGCGGCGCCGTAGGCCGCCAGCGCCCGGGCGTGCTCCAGCCGCGCCGACGAGCCCTCAAGCACGGTCACCGCGTCGCGCAGCGTCTCGATCCCGGCGTCACGTTGGATCGTGCCCAGGACGCGCAGGGCCGGGCCGACCGTGCCGGCGGCACCCCAGCCGCGCGCCACCTCCAGCCACGCCTCTGCGACGGCCAGCGCCTCGTCGGTGCGCCCGAGGCGGTCGAGCGCCAGCGCGCGCAGGGCCGGCCACGGGAAGGCGATCGGCGCGATGATCCACGACGCGCGCCGCAGGCCCTCGTCGCACGCCTCCAGCGCCGCCTGCGCGTCCCCCATCGCGAGGGACAGCTCAGCACGCGCGTACAGGAAGGCGAACGCCGGGATGCTCGGCTCCGGCGGGAGCGTCAGCGCCCGCATCCGGCGGTCGGCCTCGTCGAGGTCGCCCTGGGCGACCATCGCGCCGACGAGCCACGCCGTGGAGATCAGGCGCACGGTCTCGCTGTAGCCCCACTGCGTGACGAGGTCGTGACCGAGCGCCAGTTCCACGCGCGCCTGGGCGAGGTCGCCGCGGCGCAGGAGCGCATGCCCGTACCAGCTGTGCATCGACGCGTTCTCCATCAGCGACCCCGAGGTGTGCGCGTCGGACCGCGCGCGGTCCCAGTGGTCGAGCACCTCGTCGCGTTCGGCGCAGTGCAGGGCGATCAGCGCGCCGACCGCGATGAGCGGGTCGTCGGCGTGGCGGATCCGGCCGAGGACCCGCAGCGCGAGGGCGCAGCACTCGTCCTGGCCGGCGCCCTCGTGCATCCAGGACATCGTGGTGATCGCCCCGAGCAGCGCCTCGCCGCGGGTCACGGGGTCGATGTCGCGGTAGTCGTGCAGCGCCTGGAGCGCCACCGGATCGGCCGCGCCGAAGTTCACGCTCGTCGCCTCGAGCGCCAGCAGCCCGAGGCGCGCGTCACGGTCGTCGGCGGGGAGTTCGTCCATCGCCGCATGGGCGACCGCCAGCCCGTCCTTCGGCGCCCCGGTGAAGATCAGCGTGCGCGCGAGGGCCTGCGCGATCTCGGCGCGGGCCGCGACGTCCTCGGTGGCGTCGAGCGCCGCGCGGAGGTGCCCGGCGGCGCCGGCGGCCGTCGTCTGCGCTTCGGTGAACGCCAGCTCGCGCAGCACATCCGCGCGCTGCTCCGGTGGCGGCGGTTCCTCGAGCGCGCGGCGCAGGTAGGCGACGGCGCCGTCCGGCGCGCCGCGCGAGATCGCGTCCCGGCCAGCGCGGATCGCGGCATCGGCCGCCCACGTCTCGCCCCCGCCCGGGGGAGCAAGCAGCAACTGGTTGGCGACCTGCTCGACCGGCGCGTCGGCGTCGCGCAGGACCACGGCGGCCCGGCCGTGCAGCCGCTCGCGCTCGGCGGGCGGGATCTCCTGGTAGACCGCGTCGCGCACGAGCGGGTGGACGAACGCCAGCGGCGACTCGGGCGCCAGCAGCTCGGCGCGGACCAGGGCGCTGGTCGCCGCGACCACCGCGTCGCCGGACAGCGACGCGAGCGCCTCGACGGTCCGCGGCGTCGCGCCGTCGCCCAGCACCGCGACCGCGCGCGCGGCGGTCGCAGCGTCCGGCCCGAGCCGGCCCAGGCGGAGCAGTACGGTCCGCGACACCGCGCGCGGGGCGATCTGCTGCACGGCGCGCGCCTCGTCCTCGCGCGGGCGCACGCCGTCGGCGGCCAGCGCCCCGAGCAGCTGGCGCAGCAGCAGCGGGTTGCCGCCCGTCGAGCGGTGGCAGGCGCGGACGAAGCCGGGCTCGCCGTCCTCCCTCAGCCGCTCGGCGACGAGCGCGCCGACCGCCTCCTCGCTGAGCGCGCGCGGCCGCAGCGAGGTGACGGCAGGCTCCTGCACGAGCTCGGCGAGCAGCAGCGGGTCGACCCCGGGCTCGGCGCTGCGCAGCGTCGCGGCGAGGAAGACCGGCGCCCCGTCCAGGCGTCGCGCGAGGTAGGCCAGGAACCGCAGCGACGGCCGGTCGACCCAGTGCAGATCGTCGACCGCCAGCACGACCGGCTGCTCCTCCGCGAGATTCAGGACGAGCCAGTAGAGCCCGTGCAGCACCGCGAACGACGCGCTGCCCGACTGCGTGGTGCCCGTCGGGGCGCCCAGCACGTCCCGCGCCGGCGCCGCCGCACCCGCGAACACCCGCGCCGCGCGCTCCGGGTCGGCGAGCACCCCCTCGAACAGCTGGCGCACGACGCCGAACGGGAACGCCCCCTCCAGCTCGCCGCCGCGTGCGGCGTACACGGCCATCCGCCGTTCCGCACGCGCCCGTACCTCGCCCAGCACCCGGCTCTTGCCGATGCCCGCCGGCCCCTCGATGAGCAGGAACGCGCCCTCGGAGGCAGCCGTCGCACCGAGGAGCTCGTCGACGCGATCGAGCTCGTCGTCGCGCTCCAGCAGCCCGTCGCCGCTCATGCCTGGGTGAGCACGCTGCCCAGTTCGCGACGAGAGCGCACGCCGAGCTTGCGGTACGCGTTCGTCAAGTGGACCTCCACCGTCTTCGGCGTGACGAACAGCGTCTGCGCGATCTCCCGGTTCGCACTCCCACCCGCCGCGAGATCGACCACCCGCCGCTCACTCGGCGTCAGCGCCTCGACCCCCGACAGCGCATCCGTCCGCGGCCGCGCGCCGCTGGCGTGCAGTTCGGTGCGGGCCTGCTCGGCGAGCCCCGGCGCACCGCACGTCGACGCGAGCTCGAGCGCGCGCCGCAGCGGCTCGCGGGCGTCGGCGGGGTGGCCCCCGCGACGCAGCGCCGCGCCGTAGGACGCCAGGGCCTTGGCCTCCTCCAGCTTCGCGCCCGCGTACCCGCGCAGCACCTCGACGGCCTCCTGCAACCGCGGCAGCCCGCTCTCGCCCTCGAGCTCCCCGAGTATCCGCAGCGCCGGTCCGACGAGGATGGGCGCGCCCCACTGCTGCGCGATCTCGAGCTCCTGGCGGGCGGCGGCCAGCGCGTCGTCGGTGCGGCCGAGGCGGTGCAGCGCCTGGGCCTCGAGGCCGAACCACATGTGGTCGACGGGGTAGCGCACCCACGAGCGCTCGCGCAGCTGGGCGACGAAGTGCAGGGCGGTCTCGGCGTCGCCCTGGGCGAGGTGGGCGGCGACGCGGGCACGGAGGTAGAAGAACGCGCTCGTGCCGTTGCGGACGGGGTCACCGACGCCGTCCAACACCCGCTGCGCTTCGTCGGGGTTGCCCTGCTCGACGTGGACCATCGCCAGATGCGCCGCCGGGTACACCTGCGCGAGCGAGCTGAAGCCCCACCCGCGCAACGTGTCGACGGCCTCCTCGAGCATGGCCTTCGCCTCTTCGAGTTCGCCGCGCCGGTAGAGCGTGTACCCGTACCAGAGGTGGATCGTGGCGAGGACGAGCTGCGAGCCGGACCGGTGCGCCTCGGCCCGGAAGCGGTCCCAGATCTCCAGCACCTCCTCCCGCCCGGCCGCGACCAGCGTGTTCATGGCGGCCATGGGGATGAGCGCGCTGTCGGCGGCGATCAGCTGGCCGTCAAGCAGCGCGTCCAGGCAGACCTCGGCGGCGTCGTGCGCGGAGGCGCCCTCGTACGCCCAGGTGTAGCCGCCCATCGACTGCAGCATCCGCGTCCCGAGCTCCGCCCCCGGGATCGTGCGGCGGTACGGCTCCAGCGCGGCGAGGCTCTGCGGATCGCCCGCACCGAAGTACACCGTCATGTGCACGAGCGCCTCGAGCGTCCGGCGGACGTCCTGCGCCTCCTCGGGCAGGTCGGCGATCGCGGCGCGCGCGATGTCGGCGGCCCCTTCCGGATCACCGGTGAACAGCATCACGCGGCCCAGCATCTGCGTGATGTCCGCGCGTGCCAACGGGTCGTCGACGAACGACAGCGCCTCGGTGAGGTGGTCGACCGCGCCCGGTCCGGTCGCGTGCGCCTCGGCCATCCCGAGCTCCAGGAGGACCGCGGGCCGATCCTCCGGCGACGGCGGTTCCTCGAGCGCCCGCTGCAGATAGGCCGCCGCGTTGTCCGGCGCGCCGCGGGCACTGGACGCCGCCGCCGCGCCCCGGCACGCCTGCACGACCCAGTCCTCGCCGCGGGGCGGGCACAGCAGGAGCTGGGCGGCCGTCTGCTCCGGCGGCGCGCCGCCCTCGGCGAGGATCTGCGCCGCCCGCGCGTGGAGCAGGTCGCGCCGGCCGGGCGCGAGGTCCTGGTAGACGGCGTCGCGCAGCAACGGGTGAACGAAGCCCAGGGGCGGCTCGGAGCGCAGGAGCTCGGAGCGGACGAGCTCGCCGGTCGCCTCGGCGGTCCGCGCCTCGTCGAGCTCGGCCAGTGCCGCCACCGCCTGGAGCGCGGCGCTCTCGCCGAGGACCGCGACGGCGCGGGCGACGGCCAGGGCGTCCTCCGACCCGCGCGAGAGCCGTGAGAGGACGGTGCGTGAGACGGCGCGCGGCGCGATGTCGCGCACCGTCGCCACCTGGTCGTCGGTCGGCGTCACCCCGTCGGCGGCGAGCGCGGCCAGGAGCTGGCGCAGCAGCAGCGGGTTGCCGCCCGTCGCGCGCCGGCACGCCTCCAGGAACCCGGGTTGCGCGCCTGCGCCGAGGAGATCGTGCACGAGCTCGGCGACGGCGTCACCACTCAGCGGCCGAGGCCGCAGCGGGACGGTCATCGGGTCCTGCGCCATCTCGGCGAGGAGCGCCGCGTCCATGCCGGGCTCGGCGGTCCGCAGGGTCGTCGCGACGAGGATCGGCGCGCCCTCGAGGCGGCGCACGAGGTAGGCCAGGAACCGCAGCGACGGCCGGTCGACCCAGTGCAGATCGTCGACCGCCAGCACAAGCGGGCGATCCTCGGCGAGGTTCATCGCCAGCCAGTACAGCCCGTGCAGCACCGCGAACGACGTGTTGCCCAGCGTCTGCCCGCCGAGCTCGGGGGCGCCCAGCACGCTGCGCGCCGACGCGGCGGCGCCGCTGAGCGCGCGGTCGGCCAGCTCCGGATCGGCGACCACGCCTTCGAACAGCTGGCGGACGACGCCGAACGGGAACGACCCCTCCAGCTCCCCGGCGCGCGCGGACAGGACCAGCGTGTTGCGCGCCGCGCCACGGCGGACCTCCGCGAGCAGCCGGCTCTTGCCGATCCCGGCCGGGCCCTCGATGAGCAGAAGCCGCCCCTCGCCGTCCTGCACGCCGTCCAGGGCACGCTGGAGCCCGTCCAGCTCGGCGTCACGCTCCAGAAGCCCGTCGATCACGGCGCGAATCCTACGGGTGCCGAGCCCGCTCGGGAGCGTCTTCAGTCCAGCGCGCTCGCCAGCTCGCGCCGCGAGCCGATCCCGAGCTTCCGGTACGCGTTGGTGAGGTGGACCTCAACGGTCTTCGGCGTGACGTACAGCTGCTGGGCGATCTCGCGGTTCGCGCTCCCTGCCGCGGCGAGGTCGGCGACCCGGCGCTCGCTCGGCGTGAGCGCCTCGACGCCCGCGAGCGCGTCGGTCCGCGGGCGGGCGCCGGTGGCCTGCAGCTCGGTGCGGATGTGGTCGGCGAGCGCGTGGGCCTCGCAGGCCGACGCGAGGTCAAGGGCGCGGCGCAGCGGCTCGCGCGCCTCCGACGGCTCCCGCGCGCGACGCATCGTCGACCCGAGCGCGGCGAGCGCCTTCGCGAGTTCCAGCCGCGCCGACGAGCCGTCGAGCACGGCGACCGCCTCACGCAGCGTGTCGAGGCCCGCGTCGCGCTGGACGAGCCCCAGGACGCACAGCGCGGCGCCGACCTCCCCCGGGGCGCCCCACTCGCGCGCCTGCGCGACCCAGTCCTCGGCGACGACGACCGCCTCGTCGGTGCGGCCGAGACGGTCGAGCGCCAGCGCCTGCACCCGCGGCCACGGATAGTCGATCGGCCGCGTGACCCACGTCATCCGGTCCGCGAGTTCCGCGCAGCGCTCCAGCGCCGGTCCCGGCTGCCCCTCGGCGAGCAGCAGGACCGCGTCGGAGTACAGCCGGTGGAACGTCGCGATCGCGTCGCGCTCGGGGGCGACGAGCCCGTCGTGCAGCGCGCGCGCCCGCGCGAGTTCGCCCTGCTCGGTGAGGAGGACGACGAGGTGGCACGCGCTCACGGTGAGCACCTCCGGGCTGTACCCCCACTGGCGGAACTGCCGGTGCCCGGTCTCGAACTCCTCGCGCGCCTGGCCCAGGTCGCCCCGGCGCAGCAGCGCGCCGCCGTACCAGTTGTGGATGGTCGACGTGAGCAGCAGCGAGCCGGTCCGGTAGGCCTCGGCGCGCTCGCGCGCCCAGATGTCGAGGAGCTCGTCGTGGGCGGCGAACTGCAGGACCGCGAACGCCCCCGTGGCGGTCAGCGGATCGTCGGCGATGCTCAGTCCGCCGTCGCGCAGCAGCGCCAGCGCGGCGGCGCAGCACTCGGTCGCATTGCCGTCGGTCTGCGACCACGCGTAGACGGCCATCGAGGCGAGCAGCTTCTCGCCCACGCCCGCATCGGCCGGCGGGTGCCGGTGCTCGGCGAGCAGCGCCAGCTGCGCGTCGTCGATCACGCCGAAGACCGCGGCGATGACCCGCACCGCCTCCAGGCCCAGCCGCACGTCGCGCGCCTGCGGCGTGTCGGGGAGCGCGTCGCGCGCGGCAGCCGCGACCGCGCTGCCCTCCTCGGGCGCGCCCGTGAAGATCAGGGTGCGGCTGAGAATCTGGGCGACACCGGCGCGGGCGAACGGGTCGTCTGACGACTCCAGGACCTCGCGGAGGTGCTCGACGGCGCCGGGGCCGCTGGTCTGCGCCTCGATGATCCCGAGCGCGCCGACGACACCGACGCGCTCCTCGGGCGCGGGTGGCTCGTCGAGCGCGCGCTGGAAGTACGCGACCGCGCCGTCCGGTGCGCCGCGCGCGATCGCCTCGTAGCCGGCGGCCATGGAGGTCTCCACCACCCACGGCCTGGCGCGCGCGGGCGTCAGCAGCAGCTGCGTCGCGATGTGCTCGGCAGGCGCACCGGCATCGCGCAGGACCTCGGCGGCGTGGCCGTGCAGGAGCTCGCGCTCGGCGGGCGGGATCTCCTGGTAGATCGCGTCGCGGACCAGCGGGTGCGCAAAGCCGATCGGCGGATCTGCCCGCAGGATCTCGGCCTTGATGAGCGCCCCGGTCGTCTCGGCCAGCGCCTCCGGCGCCAGCCCCGCGAGTGCCGCGACCGCGTCGGCCGCGGCGTGCTCGCCGAGGATCGCCGCGGCGCGCGCCACGGCAGCCGCTTCGGCCGGGAGCCGCGCGAGTCGCAGCAGCACCGTCCGCGAGACCGCGCGGGGCGCGATCTGGCGGACCATGTCGACGTTCGCCTCCACCGGGCTGACCGCGTCCGCGGCGAGCGCGACGAGCAGCTGGTGCAGCAGCAGCGGGTTGCCTCCGGTTGACCGGTGGCACGCCGCGACGAACGCCTCGTCGCCCGCTGTGCCGAGCCGCTCCTCGATGAGGCCGGCGACCGCGTCCTCGCTGAGCGGGCGCGGCTGCAGCGCCTCCACCGCGGTGTCCTGCACGACCTCCGCCAGCAGCGCCGGGTCGATGCCCGGCTCGGAGCTGCGCAGCGTCGCGGCCAGCAGGACCGGCGCGCC
>JAEMQS010000020.1 GCA_016463765.1 Solirubrobacteraceae bacterium
GCCGCCATGGACGTGCCCTCGTACGTGCCCGGGAGGCCGAAGGTCCGGACCGAGCCGGTCAGCGTGAGCTGGTAGATCGGCCGGCCGATCTCCGACGGCTTGCACTGCGGTTCGCCGGTGGTGCTGGCGTCCTGGCCGCCGCCGGGCGCGACGATGTCCAGGCCGCGGCCCTCGTTGCTGAACTCCGACAGGCAGCCGCGCTCCGTGGTCGCGCCCACGGCGAGGACGTTGCTGGCGCGCGCGGGCCACGCGACGTCGCGGAAGCCCTCGTTGCCGGAGGCGCCGACGACGAGGACGCCCTCCCGGCGAGCCTCGGCGATCGCCTCGAGGAGTTCCGGGATCTCACCCGACGTGATCTCGGGGGAGAACTCCAGGGACAGGTTGATGACGTGGGCGCCGCGCCGGGTCGCGAACCGGACGCCCTTGGCGATCGCCAGCGCGTCGCCCTCGCCGATCGTGTCGAGGACGCGGATCGGCATGATGCGCGCGCCGTACGCGAGGCCGGTGAGCCCGACGCTGTTGTTCGTCGCTTCGCCGATGGTCGAGGCGACGTGCGTGCCGTGGCCGTTGTGGTCGTCGGGATGGGTGTCGTTGTCGACGAAGTCGTAGCCGGCGACGAAGTCCTTCGAGGTGAAGTCCGGCGACCGGCGGAACCGCCCGGCGGTGCGGTAGGCGACGCCCGTGTCGAGCACCGCCACGACGACGCCACGCCCGCCGCGCCCGCCGGCGTTCGCGGCGTTCGCCCACGCACGTGGCGCGTTGACGCTGTACGGACCGGTGAAGTTCCACTGGAGTTCCTGCCAGCCCTTCCCGCTGCCGGGATCGTTGGGCACGAGCTCGGCGGGCGGAGCCTGGCGCGCGGCCGCGATCCGGGCGACGGGGTTCGGTGCGGCGCTCCTCACGAGGTCGGGACGGGCGCGCAGCGCGCGAACCGTGGTCGCAACCTCCTGGTCGCCGCCGACCTGCACGACTTTCGCCGCGCCGTGCTTGGGCGCGATCACGACTTCGCCCTCCCGGTACGCGTCGCCCGCGGCCGCGGCGGGGGCGGCGCCGAGGCCCGCCGCGAGGGCGGCGACGGCGCACGTGATCGAAAGGCGAGACATGGTCCACTGAGGAAACAGCGCCGGCATGCGAAAGTTCCTAGAAATGGCCGGTTCCCGCTTCTTTGCTCGAGATGAGCACTTCATGCGGCTCGCGATCCGCGAAGCGGAGCGTGCCCTGGAACATGATGACGTGCCCATCGGCGCGGTGGTCGTGCACGATGGCGAGGTCATCGGCGCGGGACACAACGAACGTGAGCTGCGTGAGGACCCGACCGCGCACGCCGAGGTGCTCGCCCTGCGCGAGGCGGCGCGCACCCTGGGCTCCTGGCGGGTGCTGGAATCGGTCCTGTACGTCACGCTGGAGCCGTGCGCGATGTGCGCCGGGGCGATCGTCCTCGCGCGCGTGCCGCGGGTCGTCTACGGCACCGAGGACCCGAAGGCCGGGGCGGCCGGCAGCGTCATCGACGTGCTCGACGAGCCGCGGTTCAACCATCGCCCGGATGTCGCGGGCGGGCTGCTGCGCGAGGAGTGCGCCGCGTTGCTGCGCGCGTTCTTCGCCGCGCGGCGCGGGCGCTAGCGCGAGACGAGGATCGTGACCGGGCGCGTTGCCGCGATCCGCTTGCCCGCGGCGGGCAGGGTGGCGACGATGCGGCCCTTGCGGACGGTCGTGCCGTAGCGGGCGCGCGTCCGGCCCACCCGGCAGCCCGCGGCGCGCAGCGCCTTGCGGACCGCGGCGACGGTGCGGCCCTTGGTCTTCGGCACCTTGCACGTGCGGCGCACGATGCGGTCGCGGCCGCCCGGCGTCTGCGTGGTCTCGCTGGTCCCGGGCGCGGCGGCGGCCGTGGTGCTGAAGGCGATCGGCAGCGCGAGGGTGCCGCCCTCGTCA
This sequence comes from Solirubrobacteraceae bacterium, assembly GCA_016463765.1. Taxonomy (GTDB): domain Bacteria; phylum Actinomycetota; class Thermoleophilia; order Solirubrobacterales; family Solirubrobacteraceae; genus Svornostia. Next base: position 1,930 of record JAEMQS010000020.1, read on the forward strand.
TCCGGCGCGAAGTCGAGCGCGATCTCGCCGTCGGGCTCGGCGAGCGCCGCCACGGAGATCCCGAGCGTGGAGCCCGAGCGCAGCCCGAGCTCGCCCATTCCGGCGGTGAAGCCGAACCAGCCGGCCGGGCTGATGTCCAGCTCGGTGGCGTTCTCGAAGTCGATCGAATCCGCGGCGGGATCCCAGCGCCCGAGCAGGGCGAGGTAGCCGGGGCCGTCCTCGTCGGCGACCAGGCCGACCCCGCTGTCGGCGCCGCCGAAGCTCTGCGCGCCGGTGGCGGGGTTCCCGTCGGTGTCGAGGTAGACGAGCAGTGCGTCGTCGGGCCGCAGCGCGTCGCGGTTGTCGACGGTGAGTCGCACGCTGACGGTGCAGTCGGCGTTCACGGCGGCGCGGACGCCGGAGATCTCGGGCGCGCCGGCCTCGGCGTCGGCGGGCGCGTCGGCGAGCGTCACGACGGCCGGCGTCGAGCTGACGCAGGGCGCGGGCGTCGCCGCGGCGGCGGAAGGCGCCACCGCGGCGAGGACGCACACCCCGGGCAGGGCAAGAAGGCGGAGAATGGCGCGCGAGGTCAAGAGATCGTCCGTGGGGGGAGGCGATGCGGCGGGCGTTCCGTGCCTGCCAGGTCTGTTCGCCTGCATCGAAGGTACTCCTCCGGGGGTGAGGTGTCGCCCCGGCCATTCGTCCAGAACATGGTCGTCGCGGTCATGTGCGCGTCCAGAGCGGGGTGCCGCTACCCTTGCTCGGCGCCCGTTCTGGTGCGCGTTGGAGGGGTGCCGGAGTGGTTGAACGGGGCGGTCTCGAAAACCGTTGTGCGGGTAACCCCCGTACCGAGAGTTCGAATCTCTCCCCCTCCGCTTGAAGATCATGGGAGGCCCCGCGTGTGCGGGGCCTCTGTGATCACCCCGGCCACGCCTCTGCGATCGCTCGGACGTGCCGGTGGTCGGTGCCGCAGCAGCCGCCGAGGACCGTGAGGTTCGGCAGGTGTTCGCGCAGCTCCGCGTAGCGGGCGCCGAGGTCGTCGGGATCGCCCGCGTCGAGCACGGTCGCCTCGTCGAGTTCCGCGTGGCTCCTCGTCGACGCGTTCGCGCGCAGCCCGTGGATGCGCTCGCGCCACGCGCCGTCGCCACTGGTCCGCACGACGGCCTCGAAGTGCGTCGGGTGCGCGCAGTTGATCATGTAGTAGGCGGGCGCGCCCCCGCTTTCGGCGTCGACCTGCTCGATCGCCTCGCCCAGCGGCTGACCGCTGGGGAGCCGCCCGTCGGTCTCGACCGTGAACGAGATCGCGGCCGGCATGCCCGCGTCGGCCGCCGCTCGGGTGATGCCGAGCGCCTCGTCGGCGTAGGTCATCGTGATCGCCGTGACCATGTCCGCCGCGGTGTCCGCGAACGTCCCCACCTGCACCGCGTGGTACTCCTGTGCCGCGTCCGCAGAGAGCAGCGCCGACGGGTTGTAGCCGTCGTCCTGGGGGCCGATGCAGCCGCTGATCACCATCTCCTCGCCGGCCGTGCCGCGCAGCTCTTCCATGAGGGAGATGGCCTGACGGTTGAACCCGTCGAGGTCGCCCTTCGTGTATCCGAGCTCGGCGGCCCAGCGCGGGCTGGCCCGCCAGGTGGGGCTCTCGAGCACGAAGCCGGTGCCGCGCTCGCGCGCCAGCGCGACGTACGGCTCGTAGTAGCGCCGCAGCGCCGCCGTGCCCTGCTCGCTCTTGAGCAGGTCAAAGGCGGCGAACAGCGGCAGATCGAGACCGTCGTGGAAGATCAGGCTCGTCTCGATCCCGCCGTCCGTGAGGAACAGTTCGCCGCGCAGCTGGGGCAGGGACGTCCCGCGTGTCATCGGGTCGCCCCCTGCAGGCCGAGCACGCGGCTGACGTGTGCGCACCAGTCGGCGGGGTGGGTCGCATGCGGTGCGTGCCCCGCCCCCGGGTAGTCGTGGACGACCGCGTGTGGGACCAGGCCGGCCAGCCGCGTGACGATCGGCCGGAACCAGGACGGGCTCATGTCGCCCTGGGTGAGCGTCACGGGGCACGTGATGTCCCCCAGCGCGTCCGGTGCGATGTGGTTCCACGCCGGATCGCGCTGCTCGTCGCGGAAGGCGGCCGCGGAGCCGATCATCATCGCCCTCACGGGTGGCGGTAGCAGTTCCCAGGCCCCGGGACCAAGCGCGACCTCCTCGACGAACTGCGCTGCAGCGCCCTCGGCGTCGCCCGCGTCGATGCGGGCGATGACCTGGTCGACGGTCTCGACCGCGGCCTGGATCTCCGGGCTCGCCTCGACCAGGCCGGCAAGGGGCGGCTCGTGGGCGACCACCGCGCGCACGAGGTCCGGCCGGCGAGCCGCCACCCCCAGGGCGATCGACCCGCCGAACGAGGTCCCGGCGAGATGCACCGGTCCGCGGTCCAGGCGCTCGATCAGCCGTGCGAGATCGTCCTCCTGGTCGCGGAGTGTGGCGGGCCGTCCGCTGGGGCTCGCCCCGTAGCCGCGACGGTCGCAGGCGATGACCGTGAACGATCGCGCCAGGTCGGGAGCGACGAGGTCCCAGATGGTGTGGTCGGACCAGCTGCCGTGCACCAGCACGACCGGATCGCCCGAGCCCGTCATTGTGGAATGCAGATCGATGGACATGGGAGGAAGCGTCGCCCGGACGACCTCACGGAACATCGGTAGGCCTACCCATCTTTCCCTCCCCGCCGATGAGCTCGTGCTCGTGCGCGAACAGCGCGAGGCCGGCGCGGCTGGACACGCCGATCTTCGCGTAGATGTTCTGGACGTGATGCTCGGCGGTCCGTCGTGAGACGACAAGCCGCTCGGCGATCTCGGGGTTCGAGCAACCCGCGGCGACGAGCCGCGCGACCTCGACCTCACGCTCGGACAGGCCGCCCGGACGCAGGCTGGGCCGCCGGCCGCGCGGCTGGGCGCCGGCGGCGTCGAGCACCGCGGTCACCGCGTCGCCGTCAAGCTTCCCGGCCCGCGCGTCGCGCCGCAGTTCGTCGGCCGCCTGCTCGGCGCTGAGCGCGGCGCGGTGCGGCCGGTTCTGGGTCATCGCGTGGAACGCGTCGGCCGCCGCGAGGACGCGCGCGGCCGGAGGCAGGTCGTGGCCGGAACACCCCCGGAAGTAGCCCGAGCCGTCGAGGCGCTCGTGGTGCATCCCGGCGACGCGCGCCACCGGGGCGAGCGCCTGGGACGTGGCCAGGATGCGCTCGGAGTAGTAGGAGTGCATCCGGGCCTGCTCCCACTCGGCGGCGGTGAGCGGCCCGGGCTTCTCCCAGATCACGTTGGTGACCGCCACGCGCCCGAGGTCGCCGAGGAGGGCCGACAGCCGCAGGCGGCCCGTCGCCTGCGCGTCGAGGCGCAGGTTCCCCGCGGCGCGTTCGGCGAGGTGGGCGACGCCCGCCGAGTGGCCGTGCGTCCACGGGGTCTTGAGGTCGGCCAGATCGCCGAAGGCCTCGGCCACCGACCCGAGATCGGCGGGATCGATCTCGATCGCCGGTCCGGGCTCGGCGTCGAGCATCTGCTCGCGTGGATCACCGGTGCGGGTCCGTGTGAGCAGCTCGTCGGCGTCCGCGATCAGGGTGGCGACCACCTCGGGGTCGAGCAGGACGCCGGCGCGCCGGCGCAGGCCGGTGACGACGGCGTCGGTCCCGCCGATCGCGTCCAGGCGCACGGCGTCGGCGGCCGCACGGGCCACGCGTGCGGCCGGTGCGATCTCCTCGCCTGCGAGGCCGTCGGGCGGTCCCTCGCCGTTCCACCACTCCACGCACTCCTTCAGCGCCCGCTCGACCCCGGGGCCGAGCCCGACGCGCCGGCCGGTCGCGCTCGCCACCTCACAGCTGCCGACGTCGAAGTCGTGCCCGAAGCGCCGCCCTTCAGGGGTGGCCATGAAGCGCAGGATGCGAGCGCGCTCGGCCGGGCTCTTGTCCTCGAGGACCATCGGCAGGGCGACACCCGCGACCTCCTCGGGGTCGGCGACGTTCACGCCGGCGATCGCCCGCAGGACGCGTTGCTCGTCGCCGAAGGCCTGCGCGGTCTCGTGCGAGAGCGCGCTGCACCCGACATGCATGAGCAGCGCCGTGTAGTAGGCGTCCGCGACGTCGGGCTCGGCGAAACCCCGGCGGCGGGCCAGCCCGGCCGCGAGGATGCTGGAGCGCATCGCCTCCTCCGGTGGCAGCCCGAACCCGAGATCGCAGGCGATCGACAGGCCTCCGAGGAGGTCCGCGAGGCGAAGCCCGGCGCTCATGCCGGCAGTCTCCCAGCATCGCCCCCACGGGGGCGAACTTTCCGGGCTGCGGCCTAGAAGGGGCATGACCGACATCGATGCCCCGCACGCCCTCGACGTCCTGACCGCCGCGCTGGTCAGCTGGACCTCGGCCTCCACGCAGATCGTCCATCACATGGCGACCGCGCCGACCGCGCCATCGCACAGCGAGATCACGGCGATCCTGACGAAGCTCGTCCGCGACACGCTCGAGCCGTTGAACGACCGCTATGCGCAGGAGGACGTCCACACCGGCGCGCGCATGGCCGCGGACGCGGTCGACACGCTCATGGAGGAGATCCTGCTGATGGACCACGACGCCGAGCTCGAGCCGCGCAACCGGGCCGAGCGGCGGGCGCGGCGGCGGGGGCATGGGTGAGGAAAGACCGGTGCTACGTTCTCGCGATGGACGATCCCAGTGTTTCTCGCGAGCCACGACGGGATGTCGACCGCGAGACGCTCCGGCAGATCCTGGCGACGCCGATCGACACGGAGCTGGCGAGCGAACTCGACGAGGCTGAGGCACCGGTGTTCGATCCCCGGCCCGGCGAGTGACGGCCATCTCCGCGCCGCGCCTCTGACCTGCCGGGCCCGGCGTCTCACCCCAGAACGACGACGACCCGCCAGATGGCGGGCCGTCGGTCCTGCGAAGAACTGGCGGGTCTAGATGACCTGAACGTTCTCAGCGTTCGGGCCCTTGGGGCCCTGGGCGGCGTCGTACGACACCTTCGCGCCCTCGGCGAGCGTCTTGAAGCCGCTGCCGCCGATCGCGGTGTGGTGCACGAACAGGTCCTTGCCCTGGTCGTCCGGCGTGATGAAGCCGAAGCCCTTGTCGTCGCTGAACCACTTGACGGTTCCTGTTGCCATGATGAGTCCCTCCGTGGGATGTATGTGCGCTACGTGACGCGGAGGGTGCTGAGAGGCAACAACTGCGGGACGCTGGCACTGCTTTGGCTCGCCCTTTTGGCGAACCCTGAGAGACAAGCGTAGCGGGTCCGGCCCCTCAGCGGTGAACGTCCGATAGTGGTCGCCCTGGCGACCACGATGTGACGCTCACCGTGGAAGAGGCTCACACACCCGCGCCGGCGCCCCCGCGACCCTCGCCGCCGGCGAACCGCTGCGCGCCCTGCAGGCCGACGGATGCCACCGCCGCGCCGTGGCGCCATTCCACCGCCAGGCCCGCGTCGAGTGGTAGGCCGAACCCCTCCAGCGCGGCGGCGCGGTCGGCGAGCATCGTCTCCTGGGGGAATGCGGCGAGGCCCTCGGCCATCTCAAGCGCGCGCGCGAGCGCGCCGCCCGACGGGACGACTTCGGTGACGAGCCCCATCGCGTGCGCCTCGCCGGCCTCGACGATCCGGCCGGTCAGGATCAGGTCCAGCGCTCGGCCCATGCCGACAATCCGCGGCAGCCGCTGTGTGCCGCCGTCGATGAGCGGGACGCCCCAGCGGCGCTCGGTGCAGCCGAACTTCGCGTCCTCGGCGGCGATGCGCAGATCGCACCACAGGGCGAGCTCCAGCCCGCCGGCCACCGCCCATCCCTCCACGGCTGCGATCGTCGGCTTCGGCGACGCCAGCCGCGTGAACCCCAGCGGCCCGCCCTCCGACGGCGATGTGAGCCCCAGCGACACCAGGTCCTTGAGGTCCGCGCCGGCGCAGAACGTGCCACTGCCGCCGGTCAGCACCAGGACCCGCGCGTCGTCGTCGGAGACGAACGCGTCGAAGCCCTCGCGCAGGGCCGCGGACGTCGTGCCGTCGACGGCGTTGCGCCGCGCCGGCCGGTCGATCGTCAGCACCGCGGCGGCGCCGACCCGTTCGTAGCGCACCTCGTCACTCATCCGGTCTCCTCCTGATCCGAACGCGCCGCGCCGAGGGCACGGCGCACAAAGATTCGCAGCGCGCGCACGATGTCCTGCGCATCCGGCGCCGCTCCACGCAGTGGCGAGGTGGGGCCGACGAGTGCCTCGCCCACGCCGCCGACGATCGTCGCGGCGATGAGGTCGGGGTCCTGGGCGGGCAGCGACCCGTCGTCGATGCCCGCCTGCACGAGCTCGGCGAGCAACTCGCGGTACGCGCGGCGGTAGGCCAGCCGCTCGGCGTCGACGAGCGGGTCGACCGGCTCGGCGATGAGCGCCCACGCCAGCCGCGGCGTCTGCAGCGCGCGGCCCGCGAAGGTCGCGATGACCTCCTCCGCACGGGCGGTCGCACTGGCCGACGGGCCGGGGTCGGCGGCACGCATCGCCTCGACCTCACCGGAGCACACCGTGCGGAACAGCTCGGCGAACAGCTCGCCCTTGCTCGGGAAATGGCGGTACAGCGTGCCGGCCGCGACGCCCGCGCGGTCGGCGATCGCGGCGACCGACGCCGCGCCGTAGCCGCCTTCGCGCGTGATCTCCAGCGCGGCGGCGAGGAGCCGGTCCTTCGTCCCCGGGGTGGTCGCGTCGATCACGGCATCTCGCCTTTGAACGTGGACAGACCGGCGTCGCCGAACGGCTCGTCGCGCTCGCGCACCGCGGTGCGGAACCCGGCCGTCGCCGCGCGCTGCTGGAACGCGTAGCCCTCCGGCGTGTGGCGGGTGATGCCGTCGAACACCGTGCCGAGCAGCTGCGTGGCGTGCAGCCCCTGCGCGTGGAGCGTCTGGTTGACGAGGAGCTTCATCATCGCCAGCTGGTTCAGCGGCATCTGCGCGATGCGATCGACGAGGATCTCGGTGCGCTCGTCCAGCTCGTCGGCCGGCGGCGCCTCGATCGCGAGACCCCAGTCCAGTGCCTCGGCGCCGCTCAGGCAGTCGCCGGTGAACAGCAGCCGCTTCGCCCGCTGCGGGCCGAGCCGGTGGGCCCACAGCATCGTCGTCGGCGACCCCCAGACCCGGGCCGGCGGGTAGCCGATCTTCGCGTCGTCGGCGATCACGAGCAGGTCGCTGCACAGCGCCAGGTCCGTGCCGCCCGCGACGCAGAACCCGTGGACCTTGCAGACCACCGGCGTCTGGCATTCGAACAGCGTCATGAACGCGCGGACGTTGCGGCGCATCATCGCGTGGTCGACCATCGGGTCCCACGTCTGCTTCGGATCATGGTTCGCGGCCATGACGAACGGGTCGAGCGGGGTCCCGTCGCCAGGCACGCCGAGGCCCATGCCCTCGGCGCTGTCGACGAGGTCGTACCCGCCGCAGAAACCGGTGCCCCGCCCGCTGAGCAGCATCACGTGGACGCCCGGATCGAGGTCCGCCTGCTCGACGAGCTCGGCCAGCTCGTCGATGAGCTGCCGGGTCAGGCCGTTGCCGCGATCGGGGCGGTTGAGCGTGATCCGGGCGACGCGGCCGTCGACCTCGTAGTCGATGACGGGGGTCACTCGGCCAGCGCCCGGTGCACGATCGTGCGCGTTGCGAGCCCCGACGGCAGCGTGCCGTACACCCGGCCGCCCTCGCCGCCGCACCGCGCGGCGCAGAACGCGTCGGCCACGGCGGCCGGCGCGTGTCGCACGAGCAGGCTGGCCTGCAGCGCCACCGCGAGGTCCTCCACGACCCGCCGCGCCTCCATCTGCGCGGTGTCGATGTCGTCGAGCCCCTGCAGCCGCGTCTTGATGCCGGCCACGTGGGCGTCGAGCCGGGCGTCCGCGCCCGCGGCCAGTTCGACCTCGGCGAGGAACGCCGGCAGCCCCTCGGGCTCCTTGCCCATCGCACGCAGGACGTCGAGCGCGGCGACGTTGCCCGAGCCCTCCCAGATCCCGGCCAGCGGGCTGTCGCGGTAGAGCTGCGGCATGAGCGAGTCCTCGGCGTAGCCGTTGCCGCCCAGGCACTCGAGCGACTCCGCGGCGTGCGCGGCCGCGCGCTTGCACACCCAGTACTTCATGACCGCGGTGGCGAAGCGGCGGAACGCGGGCTCGTCGGCGTCGTAGGCCGCGGCGACGCGCATGGCCGCGGCGGTGGCGGCCTCGCTCTCGATAGCCAGGTCGGCGAGGACGTTCTGCATGAGCGGCTGGTCGGCGAGCAGCGCGCCGAACGCGCTGCGGTGCCGCGCGTGGTGCACGGCCTGCACGACACCGAACCGCATGGACGACGCGCTGCCGATCAGGCAGTCCAGCCGCGTGTGGTTGACCATCGTGATGATGGCCTTCACACCGCGGCCCTCCTCGCCGACGAGGTGCCCGGTGATGCCATGGAACTCCACCTCGCTCGACGGCAGCGACCGCGTGCCGAGCTTGTCCTTGAGCCGCTGGAACTCCATGCCCGGGCCACGCTCGACCAGGAAGCAGGAGATCCCCTCGGGCGCCTGCGCGAGCACGAGGAAGAAGTCGCACGGCGGGTACGAGCAGAACCACTTGTGGCCCCAGATCGCGTACGTCCCGTCGCCGTTCGGCTCGGCGCGGGTGATGTTCGCGCGGACGTCCGAGCCGCCCTGGCGCTCGGTCATCGCCATGCCGGCGATCTTCACCTCGTCGTAGTCGAGCCGGGTGAGCTGCGGCTCCCAGACGGCGGCCAGCTCCGGCGCGCTCGCCCGCAGCGCCGGGATGACGGCGTGGGTCATCGAGATCGGGCACTGCACGCCGCCGTTGACCTGGTTGAACATCCCGAACATCCCGGCGCGGACGACCTGCGCGCCGTCGCGGGGCTCGCGCCACGGCAGGGCGTGGGTGCCGCGCTCGACGTTCGCGCGCATGAGGACGTGCCAGGACGGGTCGAGCTGCACGTCGTCGATCCGGTTGCCGTACCGGTCGTAGGGCAGGAGGACTGGCTCGTTGCGCTCGGCGCGGCGGCTGTGCTCGACGGCTTCGGCGCTGCCGGTGTACGCACCCGCGTCACGGAGGCGGTCGACGCCCCATGCGCCGCCATGGCGAGCGATCGCCTCCTGCAGCGCGAGGTCGGCGTCGTAGAGGTTGTACGGCTGCAGCGGTGGTGCCTGGTTGCGGACCTCGCGGGTCTGCGGGTGCCGCTGCGTCGCGTCGGTCGTGGCCATGGTGCTCCTCCAGCAGGTGTGAATCCTGGTTCACATCATGGTGAATCAGGATTCACAATGTCAAGCGGGAGGTGTTCGCGCAGCGATCGGCCACGAGAACACGCCCACCAGGCCCGCGAGGATCGCGGCGAACTTCAGCAGCGCGGCGACCAGTGCCAGCTGCGGCCACGGGGTCGCCGGCGTGCCCCACAGCGAGACGGCCAGGCCGAGGTTCTCGACGTAGTCGAAGACGATCGCCGAGGTCGCGACCCAGGCGAGCACGTTGGCGATGTTCGCCATCCGCGCGTTGCCCGCGCGCGCCCAGGCCGCCGCGGCGCCGACGCAGCCGCCCGCGATCGCCAGGGCGTAGACGAACGGGTAGACGATGTCGGCGAGCTGGATGCCCTTCGCCACGCCGATGACGTCCTCGGCGCGCCACGCGGCGAGGATCTCCTCGGTGCGCGCGACCGAGCCGGCGAGCTCGAAGGCGACGATGTCCTCGGAGCCGAGCGGCTTGAGCGCCGCGTTGAGGATCAGCGGCACGACGGTGACGACGCTCAGCGCGATGAGCGCCGCGCCGCGGTGGTTCACGGGCCAGTGGGTGAGGGGGTGCTCCGGCAGGGCCATCGGGCGATCCTCCCGCATCTGGCCAGGTTGACGGGCGACATCATCCCCGACATGATGTTCGACACTATGTCGAGCTTAGTTGCAGATCCCTTCGATCTCGCGCAGTGGACCGACGGCCCGCCGCACGACCTGTTCCGCCGCATGCGCGCCGAGGCGCCTGTCCACCGCACGCCGCTGGCCGACGGCACGCACTGCTGGTCGGTCGTCTCCCACGCGGAGATCGCCGCGATCAGCCGCGACACGGCGACCTTCTCCTCCGAGCAGGGCGGGGTCTTCCTGCACCCCGACCAGGTCGTGCCGCTCGAGGTCGCGACGAACATGCTGCTCTATATGGACCCGCCGCGGCACACGCACTACCGGCTGATCCTGCAGAAGGTCTTCACGCCCCACGCGGTCGCGAAGCTCGAGGACGGCATCCGCGCCCGCGTGACCCGCGCGATCGACGCGTTCATCGAGGACGGCGCCTGCGATCTCGTGACCGCCCTCACCGTGCCCGTCCCGCTCGGCGTCCTGACCGAGCTGATGGGCGTCCCGGACGTCGACGTGCCGCAGTTCTTCGACTGGACCGAGCGCATCGTCGCCGCCCAGGGCGCGCCCGAGCCGGCGGCCGCCGCGCCCGTGCTCGCCGAGATGGCGCCGTACCTGCACGCGCAGATCGAGCGCCAGATGGCCGACGGCAACGCGGAGTCGATCGTCATGCGCCTGCGCACCGGCGAGGTCAAGGGGGAGGAGCTCAACGAGCTGGAGATCCTCACGTTCTTCGCCGTCCTGACGTTCGCGGGCAACGACACGACGCGCAACACGGCATCGAACGGGCTGCTCGCGCTGCTCGAGCATCCTGGCCTGCTCGACGAGCTGGCGGCCGACCCGACGCTCATCCCGGGCGCGGTCGAGGAGGCGCTGCGCTGGTCGACCGTCGTGCAGTGGTTCAACCGCACGGTGACGACGGACACCGAGCTCGGCGGGCACGCGATTCCGGCCGGCGACCGCGTGGTCATGTGGTACGCCAGCGGGTCGCGCGACGAGACGGTCTTCGACGCCCCCGACACCTTCGACATCCGCCGCCACAAGCCCGACCACCAGGCGTTCGGCGGCGGCGGCCGGCACTTCTGCCTCGGGGCGGGGCTGGCGCGTGCGGAGCTGCGTATCGTTCTCGAAGAGGTGACGCAACGCATGAAGAACCTGGAGCTCGCCGGTGACGTCGAGCGGCTGCCGTCCAACTGGGCGAACGGCCTGACCCGCCTGCCCGTCACCTTCACGCCGGGCCCGCGCGAGGCGTCCTGACTTGCCCTCGGTGACGCGACAGCGCCGCGGCGTGGCCGAGCGCCGCGCGGCGGTGGAGCGCCAGGTCCTCGAGGCGGTCGAGCGGCTGCTGGCCGGGGGCGAGTCGTTCACCTCGCTTGGCATCCAGCGGATCGCCGAGGAGGCGGGCATGGCCCGCACCACGTTCTACGGCCACTTCCGCGACAAGCCGACGCTGCTCATGCGCGTGACCGACAGCGCGACGCAGGACCTCTTCGCCGCCTCGAACGCCTGGGTGCGCGACGACGAGAGCACGCTCGAACAGCTCGAGCAGACGGTCTTCGACCTGATCCGCGGCTACCGCGAGCACCTCCCGCTGCTGCGCGCGGTCCAGGAGGTCGCGGCCTACGAGCCCGAGGTCGAGGCGTTCTGGCGCAGCACCGTCGAGGGCTTCGCCGAGGGCGTCCGGCGGCGGCTGGAACGCGACGTCAAGGCCGGCCGCGTCCCCGCCGACCTCGACACGCGGACGACCGCGTTCTGGGTCGCCTGGGGCGCCGAGCGCACGGTCGCCGTGCACGTCGCGACGCGCCCGCCGCGCGAGGACCGCAGGACGGCCGCCGGGATCGCTGCGGCATCGTGGGCGGCAATGCGACGCGCTCCTACGTGATCGGGCGCTTGAGCAGGACGACCGGCCAAGCGACCAGGTCCCCCTGCTTGAGCGTCAGGCCGACGGCCTCCCAGCCCTGCGCCCCGAGCTTGTTGAGCTGCTTGGGCGACAGGCCGGACGACCCCTTCTTCAGCTTGCGCGCCCCGTCGAGGGGGACCACCAAGTATTCGAAGTTCTCCATGCGCTGACGCTACGCAGCGCGGCCAGGGCCTGTCATCCGTATCCCACCGCACCCGCGATCGGTGGAGCTCCGGCGCTGCGAAGATCGGGCCATGCCCGACTGGACGAAGAAGAACTTCGACGACCTGCGCGACGTCAGCCCCGACCACGTCGACATCCAGTGGCGGTTCGCCCGCGACGCCCTCGGCTCCCCCGAGCTGGGGATCAGCCGCTTCACGTACGAGCCCGGCGCCCGGATGCCGTGGGGGCACCGGCACCGCGAGCAGGAGGAGGCGTACGTCGTGGCGTCCGGGTCGGGGCGCGCGAAGCTCGACGACGAGATCATCGAGCTGAGACCGTGGGACGTTCTGCGCGTCGCTCCGGGCGTGACCCGCTCGTTCGAGGCCGGCCCGGAGGGGATGGACCTCATCTGCATCGGCGGGCGCAAGCCGAAGGGCGGCGACGCGGAGCGGTTCGAGGACTTCTGGCCCTGACCGGGGGGACGTTCTACACCCGCCGCGGCACGTTGCCCGCGAGCTTCAGCATGCTGCACATGACCTTGTGCCCCGGGTCCGAGGTGGGGCCGAACATGCAGGGGCAGCCGCCGTCGATGACGTCGATCCCGTGCTCGCGACCGTAGGACGCGGCGGTGGGGGACACGCTGCCCTCGCCGGGGCCGCGGTGCATCCACACGTGTCCGATCCCGAGCTCGGCGCACTCGCGCATGGTCGCGTCGGCGGTCTCGGGCCTCGTGCCGATCACGACCGCCTCGACGCCGTCGGGGATGTCGCGCAGCGAGTGGTAGGACGTGTCGCCCTCGACCTCGTCGGCGTTCGGATTGACCGCGAACACCTCGTAGCCACGGTCGCGGAAGCGCCGGTAGACGAAGTTCGCGCCATGGTCCTTCGGGCTGCGTGAGACGCCGGTCACGGCGACGCGCTTGTGCGTGAGGAACTGCTCGGCTGCGGCTTTGATCTTCTCCACGGCTCCATCTCCCTCTCGGATGGCGCGATCGTACGTCCGGGGTGCCGCCGCGCCATCGGTACTCGGCACGGTTCGTGATCGCGGGAGTTCCCGCGCAGCGTGGTCAGCCCGGGTGCCCGGCGAACAGCGTCGCGCGCTGCTCGTCGGTGAGCGCGACGACGACGAACGTCCCGGTGGCCGTCGCGACCGTCTGGCCGCCGCTGGTCATCTCCGCCTCGACGGCGATGCGCCGCCCCTCCCGCGAGGTGATCCGGCTGCGGATCTCCAGCGCCATGCCCAGGAGCACGGGCCGCAGGAACCGCACCGAGAGCGACCGGGTGAGCGCGAGCTCCTCGGCGAGCACGAGCGGTGCGGTGCCCATCGCGTCGTCGAGTGCGGCGAAGAGCGCGCCGCCGTGCAGCGTCCCGGGCGCGCCGGTGAACGCGGGCGTGGCGAGCAGCGCGCTGACGATCTCCTCGCCGTCGCGCGCGTGGCGCATCCGCAGGCCGCGCGGGTTCTGCGAGCCGCAGCCGAAACAGGACGCGCGGTGGGGGTCGAGGATCGGCGCGCCCGCGGGGACGGGCCGCTCATCGGGCACGACGGCGGCGCGCCCGATGTCGCGGTTGCCGCGGAAGTGCTCGATGGGCACGCCGATGAAGATGGCTTCGCCGCGGGCGGTGATCTCACCCTCGTGACGGACGACCCCTTCGACGAACGCCTTGCGCCCGTCGGTCTCGCGCAGCCAGGCCTCGGCCTCCACCGGCGCGCCGATCGGCGTGGGGGCGAGGTACTCGACCGTCAGGGTGCCGGTCACCGACGGCCGCTCGTGCAGGATGTTGACCGTCGTCCCGAGGACCTCGTCGAGGATGAGCGCGGGGATGCCGCCGTGCGCGGCGCCCGGGGCGCCGCTGAGGTGCTCGTTGAGCGTCACCCGCGCGAGCGCGTGGTCGCCGCGGCTGGCGAGCTGCAGGTGCACGCCGTCGGGCTGGCCCGGCCCGCAGCCGAAGCACGCGTCGTGATGCGGGCGCATGGCCTGCTCAGACACCGAGCGACCGTCCCACGATCTCCTTCATGATCTCCGTCGTTCCCCCGTAGACCCGCGTGATCCGCGCGTCGGCGTAGGCGCGGCTGATCGGGTATTCGAGCATGTAGCCGTAGCCGCCGTGCAGCTGCACGCAGCGGTCGACGACGCGGCCCTGCAGCTCGGTGCACCACCACTTCGCCATCGCGGCGTCCTCGACGGACAGTTCGCCGGCGTTCAGCGCCAGCGTCGCTTGGTCGCAGAAGACGGTGGCGAGCGAGATCTCCGTCGCCATCTCGGCGAGCGCGAACCGCGACGCCTGGAACGACCCGACCGGCTGCCCGAACGCCGTGCGCTCCTTGACGTACTCCAGCGTCCAGTCCAGCGCGCCCTGTGCGGCGGCCACGCCGGCGAGTGCGATGCTCAGCCGCTCCTGGGCGAGGTTCGCCACGAGTTGCATGAAGCCCTGACCCTCGGTGCCGAGCAGGTTCTCGGCGGGGACGACGACGTCGGTGAAGAACAGCTCGGCGGTGTCCTGCGCGTGCATGCCGAGCTTGCTCAGGTTGCGCCCGCGCTCGAAGCCCTCCATCCCGCGCTCGATGATCACGAGCGAGATGCCCTTGTGGCGCTGCGTCGGGTCGGTCTTCACCGCGGTGATGATCAGGTCCGCGTTGATGCCGTTGGTGATGAACGTCTTCGCCCCGTTGACGAGGTACGAGCCGTCGTCCTGCTTGATCGCGGTCGCCTGCATCGACGCGAGGTCCGACCCGATCCCCGGTTCGGTCATCGCGACCGCCGTGATGAGCTCGCCCGACGCGATGCCGGGCAGCCACCGCTCGCGCTGTTCGGGCGTGCAGTACTCGAGGAAGTACGGCAGGCAGATGTCGTTGTGCAGCGTGATCCCGAGCCCGCTGCCGGCCACGCCCGCGTAGCCGACCTCCTCGACGATCACCTGGTTGAAGCGGAAGTCGTCGATGCCCAGGCCGCCGTACTCCTCGGGCACGCCCATCGCGAGCATGCCCTGCTCGGCGGCCTTGGCGAAGAGCTCGCGCGGGACGATGCCCTCCTCCTCCCAGCGCTCGTGGTGCGGGGTGACCTCCTCGGCGAGAAAGCGGCGCACGGACGCGCGGTAGTCCTCGTGCTCGGCGTCGAAGATGGTGCGCTTCACGGGTCCTCCGGGAGAGTCGACATTTACCCCGACACTGTGTCGAACACCATGTCGCGAGGTTCTGTAGCCTATCGGCATGCTGCGTACCAGGTTCACGGAAACGTTCGGCGTCGACCATCCCATCGTGCAGGGCGGGATGCAGTGGGTGGGGCGGGCCGAGCTCGTGTCCGCCGTCGCGAACGCCGGAGCGCTCGGCTTCATCACCGCGCTCACCCAGCCCACGCCCGAGGATCTCGCCAAGGAGATCGCCCGGTGTCGTGAGATGACCGACCGCCCGTTCGGCGTCAACCTCACGATCCTCCCGGCCATCAAGCCGCCGCCGTACGCCGAGTACCGGCAGGCGATCATCGAGTCGGGCGTGAAGATCGTGGAGACCGCCGGGTCGAACCCGTCCGAGCACCTCGCCGACTTCCAGCCGCACGGCATCAAGGTCATCCACAAGGCGACGTCGGTGCGCCACGCGCTGAAGGCCCAGAACCTCGGGGTCGACGCGGTCTCGATCGACGGCCTGGACTGCGCCGGTCACCCCGGCGAGGACGACGTCCCTGGCCTGGTGCTCATCCCGGCCGCGGCGGATGCGCTGGAGATCCCGCTGATCGCGTCCGGCGGCATCGCCGATGCTCGCGGCCTGGTCGCGGCGCTGGCGCTCGGTGCCGACGCGGTGAACATGGGCACGCGCTTCATGTGCACGGTCGAGTCGCCCATCCACCAGAACATCAAGGAGCACATCGTCGGCGCCGACGAGCGCTCCACGGACCTGATCTTCCGGTCGTTCCGCAACACCGCGCGCGTCGCGCGCAACAAGGTCAGCCAGGAGGTCCTGGAGATCGAGGCGCGCGGCGGCGAGTTCGCCGACGTCAAGGACCTCGTCTCCGGCCAGCGCGGCAAGACCGTCTACGAGACGGGCGACCCCGACGCGGGCATCTGGAGCGCCGGCCTGGTCCAGGGCCTCATCCACGACATCCCGACGTGCCACGACCTCGTCCACGGGATGGTCAGCGACGCGGTCGAGATCGTCGAAGAGCGCCTGGCGGGCTTCGCGGCGGTGCAGACGGCATGAAGGTCGGGATCGGGGTCGGCTACTGGGGGCTCGGGGTCGGGCGCGACGAGCAGCTCGCGATCGCCCGGGCCGCCGAGGAGCGCGGCTTCGATTCCGTGTGGGTCGCCGAGGCGTACGGCTCGGATGCGCCGACGGTCATCGCGACGATCGCGGCGCAGACCGAGCGCATCG
The DNA here is from genome assembly GCA_016463765.1 of Solirubrobacteraceae bacterium. Lineage (GTDB taxonomy): Bacteria > Actinomycetota > Thermoleophilia > Solirubrobacterales > Solirubrobacteraceae > Svornostia. The sequence goes on from JAEMQS010000020.1 coordinate 18,189, forward strand.
GCCTGGGCAGCGCGATCATGCAGATCCCCGCGCGCAGCGCCGCGATGACGGCGATGACCGCGGCGACCCTCGACCAGCTCTCCGACGGGCGGTTCACGCTCGGGCTCGGCGCGTCGGGTCCGCAGGTGTCTGAGGGCTGGCACGGCGTGCGCTTCGGCAAGCAGCTGGCCCGCACGCGCGACTACGTCTCGGTGGTGCGGATGGCCCTCGCGCGCGAGCGGGTGCAGTACGAGGGCGAGACCCTCACGCTGCCGCTGCCCGACGGTCCGGGCAAGGCGCTGAAGCTCACGATTGCGCCCGCGCAGGAGCGGCTGCCGATCGTGCTCGCCGCGATGGGCCCGAAGAACGTGGCGCTCGCCGGCGAGATCGCCGACGGGTGGCTGCCGACGTTCTTCAGCCCCGAGCACGTCGCCATCCTGCGCGAGCCGCTCGACGAGGGTGCGCGCCGCGCCGGCCGGGACCCGGGCGAGGTGGCGATCATGCCGCAGGTCGGCGTCTGCATCGATGACGACATCGACGCCGCGCGGGACATGATGCGATGGATCCTCGCCCTCTACATCGGGGGCATGGGCTCACGCAAGAAGAACTTCTACGTCGACCTCGTCGAGCGGTACGGGTACGGCGACGAGGCGCGCGAGGTCCAGGAGCTCTACCTCGCGGGGCAGAAGACCCAGGCCGCGCAGCACCTGTCGGCCGACCTCATCGACGCGACGTGCATCTGCGGTCCCGCCGACCATGTCGCACGGCGGCTGGACGACTACGAGCGCGCCGGCGTGGCGGAGCTCATCGTGCTGGCGACGCCCACGCCGGGCGGGACGCAGCTCGACCAGCTCCACCGGCTGGCCGAGTTGCGCGGGTAGCCCGGCGTCAGACGGCGCGGGCGCTGCCGCCGCGCTTGCCGACCACGAGGTTGAACAGGAACAGGAACAGCAGCGCGCCGCCGATGGCGATGAGCCACGTGCCGATGCTGAAGAAGCTGTCGAGTTCACCGATGCCTGCAGCGGAGGCGATGACGCCGCCGAGCAGTGCGCCGACGACGCCGACGACCATCGTGCCGAGGAAGCCGCCGGGCTCGTCACCGCTGAAGAGCGCCTTGGCGATCATGCCTGCGATGAGACCGAGAATGAGGAAGGCGATGATGCCCATGGGAGCTCCTAGTGCCGGGGAAAGGTCGTGCTCCTCCGGCGGTACCCGCCCCTACTCGCGGTCAAGCGTGGATCCCGCGACCAGGTCCAGCGCGTCGAGCAGCAGGGCGACGACGTCCTCTCGCGGCATGGTGGCCGGGTCCGCCGCCCACGCCAGGCCGATGTCCTCCACCATCGCCACCCATCCGCCCACGGCGAGTCGCAGCGCGGGCGCCGACGGATCGCGTCCCAGCACGCGCAGCACCCCGTCGACGAGGTCGGCGCGGGTCTCGGCGTTGATCGCCGCGACCTCGGGGTCGGCCCCGCCGACGCCTCGCAGCAGCGAGAGGTAGGGATCGCGCCGGCGCTCGAGGAACGCCAGGAAGCGGTCCAGGATGACCGGGACCCCCTCGTCGCCGGTGACCAGCACCACGCGGCGCACCCGCCGCGCCGCCGCGCGGATGACCGCCAGGTGGTAGTCGCGCTTCGTCGGGAAGTAGTTGAACAGCAGCGACCGGGAGATGCCGGCCTCCCGCGCGACGTCGTCGACGGTGATCTCCGTGATCGGGCGCTCGGTGAGCATCCGCAGGCCGATGCCGACGAGCTGGCGGCGGCGTTCGTCCGGGGGCAGGCGACGGGGGGTGGGTGCAGCCACGCGCAGCAGCCTACGCCCTTGTTGAGCAATGCTCAATAACGCGCTAGGGTCCACGGTCACCATGGACTTCACGCACTCCGAGCGCGCGCAGGACCTGCTGCAGCGCCTCACGCAGTTCCACGAGCAGGAGGTCGCCCCCGCCGAGGAGCCCTACCTGCGCGAGCTCATGGACCGCGACGACCCGTGGGTCGTCCTGCCGGTCATCGAGGAGCTCAAGGCCAAGGCGAAGGAGCTCGGGCTCTGGAACCTGTTCCTGCCCGATGCCACCCTCGGCGCCGGACTGAAGAACGTCGAGTACGCGCCACTGGCCGAGCAGATGGGCCGCTCGATCATCGCCAGCGAGATCTCCAACTGCAACGCGCCGGACACGGGCAACATGGAGGTGCTGCATCTCTTCGGCTCCGACGCGCAGAAGGACCGCTGGCTCACGCCGCTGCTGGCCGGCGAGATCCGCAGCGCGTTCTGCATGACCGAGCCCGACGTCGCCTCATCGGACGCGACGAACATGGAGGCGCGCGCCGAGATCGACGGCGACGAGGTCGTCCTCAACGGCCGCAAGTGGTGGAGCACCGGGATCGGGCACCCCAACTGCGAGGTGCTCATCTACATGGCGCTCACCGACCCCGACGCGGACAAGTACCACCGCCACTCCATGGTCCTCGTCCCCCGCGACGCGCCCGGCGTGCAGGTCGAGCGCATGCTCCCGGCGATGAACTTCCTCGACGCACCCGGCGGCCACGGCGAGGTGTCGTTCACCGACGTGCGCCTCCCGGTGGAGAACATCATCGGCGGCCCCGGCCAGGCGTTCACCATCGCCCAGGCCCGCCTCGGTCCCGGCCGCGTGCACCACTGCATGCGGCTCATCGGCCTCGCCGAGATGGCGCTCGAGCTCGCGTGCCGGCGGGGGACCAGCCGCATCGCGTTCGGCAAGCCGATCGCCAACCTCGGCGGCAACCGCGAGCGCATCGCCGACGCGCGCATCGCCATCAACCAGGCGCGGCTGCTCGTCCTGCAGGCCGCCTGGATGATCGACACGCACGACCCCGACATGCTCAACGCGGTCAGTCAGATCAAGGTCGCCGTGCCGAACATGGCCCAGCAGGTCATCGACATGGCCATCCAGCTGCACGGCGGCGGCGGGATGAGCAACGACTTCCCGCTCGCCGGCGCGTGGGCGGTGGCCCGGGCGCTGCGGCTCGCCGACGGGCCGGACGAAGTCCACCGCGGTGTCATCGCCCGGCTCGAGCTGGCGAAGTACGGGGCGGGGAAGTGGTCCCTGCCCGCGAAGGCCTAGTACCGCAGCGTCGCGACGATGCCGCCCGCCTCCGTCAGCCCCTCGTGATCGCCGATCGCCGACACGCCCGCGTCGGTCTCGACCGCGTGCTCGACGGCGCGCTCGACGATGAGCGCCTCGTCGACCTCGCCGAGCACCGCCGTGACCTGCGGCCCGAACGAGCTGGCGGGGATGACGAGCTGCGGGTCGTAGACCAGGTGCGCGACCCGGCCCTGGGCCAGGGCGTCGAGGACCTCCGCGGCGCCGGTCGCACCCGCCCCGCCGGACGCGGAGTGCGAGCGCGCGCTGTCGATCGTCGCCTCGACCTCGCGGCGCCAGGCCTCTTCGAGCGGGCCGTCGACGTGCTCGGCGATCGACCCGGCGTCCTCGCCGGTGAGGTGCGCGTCGAGCGTCACGACGATGCGCTCGCGGGTCTGCTCGGGCAGGGCGCCGACGAAGTCGTCCTCGGTGCCCGGCGAGGCGGCGAGCAGGATGCGGTGCCAGCCCAGCTCGTCCAGGCGCGTGGCGACCTTGGTGGCCGCGTCGTGCAGGAAGCGGCGCTTGTGGTCGTCGACGCGCTGCTCGAAGTTCTCGCCGTGCGACACATGCTTGCCGCCGCCGGAGACGCTGTCGCGCCCGCGCGCCGTGTCGCGCCCGACCCAGTCGCCGAGAGAGAGCGTGTAGCGCGACTGCTCGGGCTCGGTGATCCGCCCGCCCTCCCAGTGCAGCAGGACGACGTCGTCGCTGTCGACGAGCACCAGGCCCGTCGCGCGACCGTGGTCGACGACGTCGACCAGCGGGCTGATGAACGGGCGGCGGTCCCAGCGGACCGTGTCGCCGAGCAGCGGGAGCTGCAGCGTGACGCGCACGTCGAGCGACCCGTCGGCGGTGGTGAAGACCGACAGGCTGCGGCCGCGGTCGGCCGGGTCGAGCTCGGGCAGTTCGGCGTCGACGCGCTCGGACAGCTCGCGGAACGCCAGGCGCGCGTCACGATCGTCCCCGGCTTCGAGGTCGGCCTCGATCGCGCGCAGGCCGTTGCGCAGCGCGATGTGCCACGCCGGCTGGTGGTTCGTGTTCGCCGGATCCCGCGGGTCGGTGCGCAGGTGCGCGCTCAGGACCCCGGTGCCGGGCGCGGTCGTCGCCAGCTCCTTGATCAGTTCCGGGGTCGGTGCGGCGACAGCCTGCATCTGCGGTGCTCCTTGATCGGGGGCGCCCGGGGTGGCGAGCGGTGCGTGCCTGTGAGCCTACGCCCATGAGTCTCGACACCGCAGCAGAAGCGCGCCAGGTCCGTGGTGAGGACGTGTTCGACGTCGCGGCCGTCGACGCGTGGCTGCGGGAGCACGCCGAGATCCCGGGCTCCGGGCCTCCGGAGGTCCGTCAGTTCTCGGGCGGGGCGTCGAATCTCACCTACCTGCTGCGCTACCCCGGCCGCGACCTCATCCTGCGCCGACCGCCGCCGGGGGTGAAGGCCAAGAGCGCGCACGACATGGGCCGGGAGTTCCGCGTCCAGCAGCGCCTGGCGCCGGTGTTCCCGTACGTCCCGGAGATGGTGGCGTTCTGCGACGACCCGGCGGTGCTCGGCAGCGACTTCTACGTCATGGCCCGAGTGGAGGGGACGATCCCGCGCAAGCGGCTGCCCGACGGTGTCGCGGGCGACCCCGAAGCCACGCGCGCGATGTGCACCTCGGTCGTCGACCGGCTGTGCGACCTGCACGCGATCGACCCGGTTGCGGCCGGGCTCGCCGACCTCGGCAAGGGGGAGGGGTACGTCGCGCGGCAGGTCGATGGGTGGTCACGGCGCTACCGCGACGCGAAGACCTGGAACGTCCCGAGCTTCGAGCGGGTGATGGGCTGGCTGGACGAACACCAGCCGGGCGACGTCGCGACGTGCGTCATCCACAACGACTTCCGACTGGACAACGTCGTCCTGGCGCCGGACGATCCGATGCAGGTCGTCGGTGTCCTGGACTGGGAGATGGCAACGCTCGGCGACCCGCTCATGGACCTCGGCGGCGCGCTGGCCTACTGGGTCGAAGCGGGCGACGGCCGGGGGATGCGGCTGCTCCAGCGCCAGCCCACCGACCTGCCGGGCATGCTCACGCGTGACGAGGTGGTCGCCCACTACGCGCAGCGCACGGGGCGCGACGTCGAGGACTGGGTGTTCTACGAGGTGTTCGGCCTGTTCCGCCTCGCAGTGATCATCCAGCAGATCTACCAGCGCTACCACCTCAAGCAGACCCGGAACCCGGCGTTCCGGAACTTCTGGGTGGCGGTGCACTACTTGGATCGGCGGTGCCGGCGGGTCATCCGCGCAGGCGGATGACGCCACCGCCGCTCAGAGCACCTTGATCCGGGCGCTCATCGCGTACTGGGTGGCGAGCGGGACCGGCCGCATGCTGGCGGCGAGGAACTTGTTGACGGTGCGTGGGACGCAGACCGGTTTGCCGCGCATGACGGCGGACCATCCGGCGCGGGCGACCTGGTCGGCGTCGCCCCACAGCAGTCCCGGGAGGCGGTTGGCGGCCTCGCGGGTCTCCATGACGTCGTGGAACTCGCTGCGGGTGAAGCCCGGGCACAGGGCGGTGACGTGGACGCCGTGGGGCGAGAGTTCCATGTTCAGGGCCTGCGACATGTTCAGCACGTAGGTCTTGATGCCGGTGTAGAGCAGACTCTCGGCGGGTGGCTGGAACGCGGCGATCGAGGAGAGGTTGACGATCCGGCCCCAGCCCCGCTCCCGCATGGCCGGAGCCAAGCGGTGGGTGAGCTCGGTCGCGCTGTTGACCTGGATCTGCAGCTCGGCGGCGATCTTCTCCCAGGGCGTCTCGGTGAAGGCGGTGCTCCCCGAGAGCCCGGCGTTGTTGATGAGGGCGTCGATCTCGATGCCCGACTCGGCGAGCTGCCCGCAGATGGCGGCCGGCGCGGCCGGGTGGGCCAGGTCGGCCGGCAGCGGGAGGGCCGAGATGCCGTACCTGTCGACGAGCGCCTCGGCGAGATCATTGAGGCGCTCGGCGCGGCGGGCGACCAGGACCACGTCGTAGCCCTCGGCGGCGAGAAGCTCCGCGAAGGCGGTGCCGATGCCAGCCGAGGCGCCGGTGATCAGGGCGGTACGGGTCATGCGAGCTCCTTGGGAAGGGTGCTGGTGAGCGGCTTGCGGAGGCTGGGCATCACCCGCGGCGACGCGACCCAGCCGCGGCGAGGCGTGCCGATGTCACCGAGGTACGACGCGCCGGTGTCGAGCAGCAGGAACGGCAGCGGAACGTGGCGCTGGGCGTCGCTGAACCCCCAGGTCCCGATGCCCAGGAACACGCCGTCGGCCGCGACGCGCAGCTCGTCGACCATGCCGATCGCGCCGCACGCCGAGCGAAACGCCGGGTACAGCAGGTGGTACGCCGGGCGCCCGTCGAAGCGAGACGGTCCCAGGCGGGTCTGCATCGGGTAGCGCTGCACGATGCGTGCGCCGACGTGAAAGCTGTTGTAGCCGCGGCCCGTGCGGGCGTCGACTGGACGGAAGCCCTTGCTGCGCCAGCGCCAGAGTGGCCGGTTGACCCCGACGCGGCCCAGAACCGTGGCAGTGGCGGTCGGCTGGCGCAGCAGCTCGGAGGAGTAGTCGCCGTTCATCGCCTCGAGCGACGGTGCGTCGAGCTCGGAGAAGAGCTCGACGAGCTCGCTGGTCGGCATCAGGCGCAGGGAGTCTGGGGTCACGGGGGCAGGCATGCAGTGGCCTCGGGTCGACGGGTCGGGGAGGCACCGTAGTTGCTTCTTGGACATCATTCAAGATACGGGGGCAACGAAGCCCGAGGACGCGTCCCGCCCGTATGACCTCGTCCTGTTCGGCTCAACCGGATTCGTAGGACGGCTGACCGCCGCGCACCTTGCGAGCCAGGTCACGCAGCGGCTGCAGATCAGCGCCGACGGCGACCCGGGCTACGGCCGTCATGCTCGGCCAGGCCGGCCTCTGCTTAGCCTTCGATGACCATCGTCTGCCCCCGGCCGCTGGCGTGCTCACGCCGGCCACGGCGATGGGACAGCCGCTGATCGAGCGGCTGCATGCCGCCGGCCAGCGCTACCGGATCGTGACGCCCTGACGAAGCTCGCCGGCGCCGGTGGTTGAGGCGAGGACCCGCTCCAGGAGCACCTCGTAGACCGCCCGTGAAGCCTCGGCACCCACGTCGTGGGTGACGAGGCCCTCCAGCGTGAACGCCACAATCGTGACGTCGGCCTCGCGGGTAGCCGGGTTCAGGGGGGCAGGGAGCTGCGCCTCGAACAGCCGCTCGACCACGGCGTGGAACTCGGTGTGCCACGCGGCAACGTGCGCGGACTGCGAGGCGCGTTCGTGGATGGTGGAAACCAGCTCCTTGAAGGGTCGCAGGCGGTCGACGAGCCAGGCCATCTGGTCCACGAGCGGGCGCTCTGTCACTTCGGCGTAGTCCGCCAGCGCGGTCTGCAGGAAGGCGTCGGCCGTGGCCACCAGCAACGCGTCCTTGTCGTCGAAGTACCAGTAGATCGTGTTGGGCGCCACGCCGGCGGCCTGGGCGATCCTGCCGACCGACGTCTGCTCGTACCCGCGTTCCAGGAACAGCGCGGCGGCCGCCTCGACAAGCTCCGCCCGCTTTTCGTCGCGCGGCTGAGGACGACGGTTCTTCGGCATACCTCAACATGATCCCACGCCACGCGCCCCTCGCTTCGCGCTCCACCTACTCAGGCAGTGAGTTCTGGGTCGTACGCTTGGCCGGGCACCCCACTGAGCGCGAGAAGCCGAACGCCTGCTGGCCCCGGCAGGATCTTGCGGCGCGCGGTCGGCCCGACCCGGATGATGTGATCCGCGTCGACAAGGTGCCGCTGGCCGTCGACCTCGATGGTCGCTGATCCCCGCAGGGCGACGTAGACCTCCTCCTGCCCGAGCTGGTGGGCCGGCGGGTTCCCTGGTCCCTCAGACTGGTGATCGTGCTCTGGGTAGGTGGTTGTGTCGGGCGGCATGTCGATGATCGACATCCCGAACGGCGTGACACCCAGTTCGCGGCCGACGCGGCGGAACGTGAACCCCTCGAGGAAACTCACCGCATCGAGTCCGTCGATCCTCCTGTGCGTGACGTCCGGCATAGCTCCTCCTGGTTCGGGTGCGGTGCTCCTTGGACGGACGTCGGCGGCGGGACTCATCGCTGGCCGCGGGTGGCGCGTCCACATCGGTGCCGCGCGTCGGCTTCGTTCCGCTCGCGATCTCAGCGGTAGCGGGTAGCGTCCCGCACATGCCCATCAAGCTCGAGAACGTCGCCATCGCGGTCCGCGATCTCGACGCGGCGATTGCCTTCTTCACCGACCTGGGACTCACGGTCCTCGGCCGGGACGAGGTCAGCGGCGAGTGGACCGACACCGCCGTCGGCCTCGACGGCAACCACGCCAAGATCGCGATGCTGCAGACGCCCGACGGCCACGGGCGCGTGGAGCTCTTCGAGTACCTCCACCCCGAGGCGATCGAGACCGAGCCCACCCGGCCGAACGAGATCGGCATGCACCGCGTGGCCTTCTCCGTCGACGACCTCGACGAGGCGCTGGAGATCGCCGCGCGGCACGGCTGCCATCCGCTGCGCGGCGTCGCGACCTACCAGGACGTCTACAAGCTGACCTACCTGCGAGGCCCCAGCGGCATCATCGTGATGCTCGCCGAGGCCCTGCAGAAGGATTGACGCGCCCTACCCCGCCGGGGCGGGATCCACTGCCGTCACCGGCGCCAGCGAGTTGCCGGGGGCGATCGACGCGCAGTTCTCCGCCGCCGGCTGGTCGCCGAAGCGCCGCAGCAGCCAGGTCGTCGCGGCGGGCAGCCACTTCGCGACGCTGGTCACGTGGCTGTCGCCGTTGTACTGGCGGTAGTCGACCGTCACACCGCGCTTGCAGTACTCCAGCGCGAGCGCGCGCACGTCGCCGGCGACCATGACGCCGTCGCCCTTGCCGACACCCGGCTTGTTGCCCTTCGTGCCCTCGAGCTCCCCGCGGGCGCCCTGGCCGATGTACAGCGGGACCGTCGGGGTGCCGCCCGTGCTCATGATCAGCTGGTTGACCTTCTCGACGTAGATCGGGATCGACTCCGGGACGCCGTACTCGGGCTTGGCGAGCTTCTTCCACGTCAGGCCCGGGTACTGGCCGAGCACCTCGGCGATGGAGTCGTCCTTCATGCGCTCGTACACGCGCTCGCCGTAGGGCGACAGGTACTGCTTGAGGTCGACCTGGAACGACCGCGCGGCGCCGATGATCGCCATCGGCATGACACCCGCCCAGAACTGGCTGCCGTCGACGTAGTGCAGGTTCGTCGAGGGCTTCACGAGCACCCCGCCCATCGCGGCGCCGACCATGCGCGCGTCGACGTCGGGCGCGTACTCGGGCGCGAGTTCGGCGGCCCACTCGGTGGCGATCGCGCCGCCCGAGTAACCGAACAGCCCGACCTTGGCGGCCTCGGTGATGCCGGTCTCCGGCGCCCCGAAGGCGGCCCGCAGGCCGTCGAGCGTGTTGTAGCCGTACTCCGGGCCCGCGGCGAAGTTCGCCTCCTGGCCCTGGGTGTCGGCGATCGCGACGGTGTAGCCGCGGTTGAGGAACGGCGCGACAAGCACCGCCTCGACGGTGTTGACGAGCCCGCCGAAGGTCACGCCGCCGGCGATCGCGTACGACGGCTGGTCGTTGCGGTTCAGCGAGTCATAGAAGGAGCCGTACGCGATGACGTGCGGGACGTTCGCGCGCCGCGTCGGCGGCTTGAGGATCGACGTGACGTTCGTGGTCGCCTGGCCGAGCGTGCCCGTCGACCGGTAGAGGATCTGGACGGCCTGGATGCGGGACTTCACCCCGGCGAGGTGATACGGGACCGTGCGCGTCTTCAGCACGGTGCCGGGCGCGACGTCCTCCAGCGGCGTGCTGTCCGTGTACGCGTAGAACGGATCCAGCGATGGCCGCGGCACGGCGCTCGCCGCGCTCGGCGCGACCAGCAGCACGGCGACCAGCATCAGCAGCACCGCGTGCACCCGGGCACGCAGCGTCCCGGCGTGTGAACGACCCATCAGCTTCTCCCCCAACCTCGGTCCCTCCAGACCGCGCGGAGTCTAGAGAAAACGTGACCGTTCGGCCAGTACGGTCGCCGGCATCCATGCTGAAGTCCCGAAAGATGGGGGTTTGTGCGCGGCCGGCGTTCTGCAACCGCTCGTCGCAGATCGCGCCGCTCGCCCGCGTGACATCCTCCCGCCGGCCATGGGCGTCATCCTCCTCATCCGTCACGGCCAGGCCTCGTTCGGCTCCGACGACTACGACGTGCTCTCCGACCAGGGGCACGTCCAGGCGCGGCACACGGGGACCGTGCTCGCCGCGCGCGGGATCGAACCGGCGCGGGTCATCGCCGGGGGCCTGCGGCGCCAGCGCGAGACCGCGGAGGGACTGCTCGCCGGGCTCGGCCGCCCGGATCTCCCGATCGCCGAGGACCCGCGCTGGAACGAGTACGACCAGTTCGGGCTGCTCGGTCTCGGCCCGCAGGTCGAGGAGTGGCCGGAGGATCTCGCGGAGCGCAACCTCGTCTTCCAGGCGGCGCTCGACCAGGCGCTCGCGGCCTGGGTGGGCGGCGCGGTGGCCGACGGCGGCGGCGAGTCGCACGCCGACTTCCACGGCCGCGCGACCGCGGCGCTCGAGGAGCTGAAGACCGCGAAGGGCACGACGTTCGTCGTCAGCTCAGGTGGGGTGATCGCGCTCGTCGCCGCGCACCTCATGGGCGTCGAGCCCGCGCACTGGCCGGCCCTGAACCGCACGATGGTCAACGCCTCGATCACGAAGGTGATCACCGGCCGCCGCGGGGCCACGCTCGTCTCGCTGAACGAGCACGGCCACCTTGAGGGTGTCGACGGCGTGGCCGTCACCTACCGCTGAACGCGGTTCATGAACGTCGTTCTTGCGGCGGCCCCGATCAAGGTCGACAGTGGCGGCCATGACCACCGACCAGCAGCGCCGCACCGGGCGGTTCGCCCGGCCCTCCGCCTCACCGGCGTTCCCCTGGTTCCGGCTGCGTTTCGACGAGCTGGAGGTCGGCATGCGGACGACGACGACGGGCCGGACCATCACGGACGCCGACGTGGTCATGTTCGGTGGCCTGACCGGCCAGCTGCACGGCGTGCACGTCGACGAGCAGTTCGCGGCGACGACCCCTGTCGGGCACCGCACGCCCCAGGGCATGCTCCTCGTGTCGTACGCCCTCGGGCTGCTGCCGCTGCACGACAGCCCCGCGATCGTGTTGCGCAGCTTCAAGGACATCACGTTCAAGCGGCCCGGGCGCATCGGCATGACCATTCACGCGGTTGCGCGCGTCGGGGGGCTGCGGGCGCTGAGCGACGACGCCGGTCTCGTCGACACGCGGCTGGACCTCCTGGACGAGACCGACGCGCTCATCGCTCGCGGCGCTGCCGCGATCGTCTGGGGCCGGTAGGTCACTTCTGTCCAAGGCGCCGCACGCGCGGCGTCCTAGGCTGGGTCCGGTGACGGCTGAACCCGCCATCTCACTGCACGGGGTCGTCAAGCGGTTCGGGCCGCTCACCGCGGTCGACCACCTCGACCTCGAGGTCCCCGCGGGCGTCTGCTTCGGACTGCTCGGCCCCAACGGCGCCGGCAAGTCGACGACGATGCGCCTGCTCACCGCGCAGGCGCTCGCCGACGAGGGCCACATCCGCGTGCTCGGCCACGACGTGCCCTACGACTCGAAGGCCGCGCGCCTGCGGATGGGCGTGTGCCCGCAGCAGGACAACCTCGACGTCGAGATGTCGGTCCGCCAGACCCTCGCGGTCTTCTCGCGCCTGTATCGGGTGCCGCGCCACGAGCGCAGCGCGGCGATCGACCGGGCGCTGCAGATCGCGCGCCTGACCGACCGCGCCGACGCGAAGGTCACCGAGCTGTCGGGCGGGATGCGCCGTCGGCTGCTGATCGGCCGCGCGCTGGTCCACACGCCGGATCTCGTCCTGCTCGACGAGCCCACCGTCGGCCTGGACCCGCAGGTGCGCCAGGAGCTGTGGAGCCTGATCGACGGGCTGCGCGCCGAGGGCGTCACGGTCCTCATGAGCACGCACTACATCGAGGAGGCCGAGCGGCTGGCCGACGTCGTCGGGGTGATGGCGGCCGGGCAGATCGTGGCGCTCGGCACGCCGGACGACCTCGTCCTCGAGCACGCCGGGCGCGAGGTCATCGAGGTCTACGGCCCGCCCGCGCGGCTGGCCGAGGTCGACGCGGACGCCACCGCGCGCGGGTGGCAGACGCGCCGCAGCGGGCCGGCTGTCGCCATCCTCCGTGCGGAGACGCTCGACGGCGATGCGCCCGACGGCGAGCGCCGCGCGGCCACCCTGGAGGACGCGTTCGTGATGCTCACCGGAGCGGAGGTCGACTGATCATGCGACGACTGGAACCCGCCGCCGTCCTCGGCGTCATGAGCCGCGACGTCACGATCTTCCGCAAGTTCTGGAAGGCCACGACGTTCTCCTCGGTCGTCGAGCCGACGATCTACCTCATCGCCTTCGGGTTCGGCTTCGGCGCGCTCGTCACCGAGGTCGGCGGGGTCGACTACATCGAGTACGTCGGCACCGGCATCGTCGCGAGCGCCGCGCTGTTCGCCAGCGTGTTCGCGGGGATGTTCAACACGTTCGTGCGGCGCGAGTTCCAGCGGACGTACGACGCGATCCTCGCAGCGCCCGTGAACACCGAGGAGCTCGTCACCGCGGAGATCCTGTGGATCGCGTGCCGCGCCGGCGTCTACTGCATGGCGCCGCTGCTCGTGGCCACGCTGTTCGGCCTGACCCCGGAGTGGACGACGATCTTCGTGCCCTTCGTCGGGTTCCTCACGGGCTTCGGCTTCGCGTCGTTCGGCGTGCTCATCAGTGCGCTCGCGAAGTCGATCGACAACTTCAACTACGTCACGAGCGCGGTCGTCACGCCGCTGTTCCTCATCTCGGGCACCTTCTTCCCGATCAGCGGCCTGCCCGACGGCATCCAGGTCATCGCCCAGATCAACCCGCTGTACCACTGCGTGCAGCTCGTGCGGGCGCTCGTGCTCGGCGGGTTGGAGCTCGCGGACGCGTGGCACGTCGTCGCGCTGCTGATCTTCGCGGTGGGGATGTGGCTGCTGGCGATCTGGCGTCAGCGCATCCGCCTCATCGACTGAGAACCTGTCGGGCCTCCCCGAACGTCCGTCAGGAGGACCCGATATGTGGAGGAAGACCGACCTTCTCCATCCTGCCACCGTCATCGCGAGCATCGCGCTGTTCGTCGCCCTGGGCGGCGTGACCTACGCGGCCGCGACCATCGGTACCAGCCAGCTCAAGAACGGCGCGGTCACCCGCGCGAAGATCAAGAACCGGGCGGTCTCGCCCAGCAAGCTCGCCAACCGGGCGGTGACGAACGAGAAGCTCGCGACGAACGCCGTGACGCCCGCCAAGCTGCGCGCCCGCGCCGTGACCGTCGGCAAGATCGCCGACAACGCCGTGCAGAGCCCGAACCTCACGACCGGTGCGGTGACCGAGAGCAAGCTCGGCTCGGGCGCGGTGACGCCGAGCAAGCTGGGCGCCGGCGCCGTGGGCACCGCCGCACTGGCCGACGGCGCGGTCACCGCCGGGAAGATCGCCGACGGGACGATCCCGGCCAGCAAGCTCCAGACCGGGCAGGTCGTCACCGGGCGCGGCGCGCTGACGAGCTTTCACACCGACCTGACCAACGGCCAGACGGCCACCGTCGCGACCCTGGCCGGCTTCGGCACGATCAGCACCACGTGCACGAACGGCAACGCCGACTCGCAGTTCACCAACCAGTCGGGCGTCGCCGTCGACGCGCGGCGGCTGTCGACGTCGAACACCCAGCCGAACACCGTCGCCGTCTCAGCAGTCGGCACCGGCGCCAGTGTCACGGTCACCAACGCCGTCGGCAACCAGGTCGTGACCTGGCAGCTGGGTTACACCGATGCCGCGGGCGTCCAGCACGTCGCGACCGTCGAGGTCACCAACGTCCTCGACGGCACCGCGTGCACCGTGATGGGCCAGGCGCAGGCCAGCTGACGCGTCAGCGCGTCGCGGGAGCCGCCGCCTCCTCGGGGGCGGCGGCCTCCAGGCGGCCGGCGTCGATCGCGGCCACGAGCGCCTCGTGGTCGCGCTCGGTCTGGTCGGCGTACGCGTGGGCCCAGTCGCGCATCGCCTTGTCGAACGCCTCGCCGCCACCGAGGTACCCGGAGATGCCCGCGGCGTCGCCCGAGCGCGCGTGGGCGCGCGCGAGGACCCAGCCGCACAGCTCGGCGTACAGGGTCAGCTCGGACAGGCTCGCCGTCTCGATCTGCGCCGACCCCTTCATGTCGCGGAGCTGGCGGACGTAGAACTCGCGCCCCAGCGGGCCCCGGATCCAGCCGAGGAAGATGTCGCTCACGGCCTGCATCAGTCGCTGGCCGACGACGACCCGCTTGCCCTGCTGGCGGTAGCGCGACCGGCCGGTGTACGGCTCGAGGACGGAGGTCACCGCCTCCTTGACCTGGAGGATGAGCGGGTCGTTCTCGTCGCGGCCGAGGTGCAGGACGATGAACGCGCGCGTCCCGACGCTGCCGACGCCCACGACCTTCAGCGCGATGTCGACGAACTCGTAGCGGTCGGCGAGGACTCGCCGCTCGTCCGAGAGGGTGTCCCGGTACTCATGCAGGAGCTTCTTGACCATCTCGACGTCCTCGAACATCTCGAGGTGCTGGACCAGCGGCGGGTCGTCACGGAAGCGCACCTGCCCCTCGACCGTCTCGGTGAGCTTCGCGAACGCCTGCAGGCTGGTGCGGGTTCGCGCCTTGGCGATGTTCTTCTCGGTCCGCTTGGCGATGGACGCCTGGGTGGCCAGCACCGCGTCGACGTCGGCGTGCGCGTACCAGACGTCCAGGTGGCGCATCTGCGCGAACGCGAGCATCGCCTCGCGGTAGCGCCGCGCGGCCGCACGCGCGGTCTCGGCGGCGGCGCGCGGCGACTCGCCGTTGCCGCGCGCGGCCACCGCGACGCTCGCGACGAGGCGCTTCACGTCGTACTCGAACGGCCCGGGCAGCGTCTCGTCGAAGTCGTTGAGGTCGAAGACGAGCCGCCGCTCTGGCGAGGCGAACATGCCGAAGTTCGAGAGGTGCGCGTCGCCGCACAGCTGCACCCGCAGCCCCGTCGGCGTGACGGTCGCGATGTCCCTGGCCATCACGGCGGCGGCGCCTCGCAGGAACGCGAACGGTGACGCCGCCATCCGCGCGTACCGGATGGGCAGGAGCTCCGGCAGGCGGTCGGCGGCCTGCTGCTCGAGGATGGTGACCGGGTCCGGACGATCGTCCCCCGGTTGCCAGACGTGGCTGGAGCGGGGCGATGCGGTGCGAAGCGCGCGGCCGCGCTTGCGCCGCTCCTCCGGGGTGGGCTGGTCCATGGCCGCGCAGTCTTCCACGTACGATCGCTGCGCGATGACGATCGAGGAGCTCATCACGCGGTTCGGGCACACGCTCCCGGGGCGCTTCATCGACGGGATCCTCCGCATCAACATCGTCGAGCGGGGGCTTGCGCTGTCCTCGAAGGCGTTCGTCGTGCTGCTGCCGCTCACGATCCTCACCGGTGCGGTCGTGCAGGGGGAGAGCCTGGGGGACGAGATGGTCGACCGGTTCGGACTGAGCGGCTCGGGCGCCACCGCCACGGAGACGCTGTTCGAGTCGCCCGACGCCGTGAAGGCGGGCATCAGCGTCCTGGGCATCGGCTTCCTGGTGTTCGGCGCGATGAGCCTCGCGCGCAGCCTGGAGCGGGTCTACCTCGACGCCTGGCAGCTCCAGGCCGCCGAGGGGTCGGTGCTCCGCCGCCTCGGATGGATCGTGAGCGTCGTCGGGTTCCTGTCCGTCGCCGACCCGACCCGCGACGCGCTCGACGCGCTCGGGCTGAACGTCGCGGAGACGGTGGTGTCGCTCGCGCTGTCGACCGGCCTGTGGCTCTGGACGCCCTATCTGCTGCTGGCCCAGCGCCTGCCCTGGCAGCGGCTGGTCCCCACGGGGTTTCTCACGGCGCTCTTCACGTCGGCCCTGGGCGTCGCGTCGCTGGTCTACATGCCGAAGGTCATCACCGACAACGCGGCGCGCTACGGGTTGATCGGCGTCGCCTTCGCGCTGGTCTCCTGGCTCTTCGCGTACTGCTGCGCGGTGATCGGGGCCGTCGTGCTCGGCGCGGTGCTGGCCGGCCGCACGCCGCTGGGGGACGACGACGTGCCGCAGGCGCGCGCGCACGCCCCCGCCTGAGCTCGCCGCGGTCCGCGCGTCGCGCGCGCACGTGCTTGGATGCGGGTATGCCGTGTTCAAGCGGGCCGGTGCACGGCCGATTGCCGGGGTGATGGTGCCCGTGTCCCTGCTGCTCGACTCCGCGTTCGCCACGCCGCTCGAAGCTCTCGCGGCGGTTCCCGCGGCGGTCCGGAGCCCTCTCCGCGACGTGACGTCGCACGGCCGGCTGCGGGTCGCCGGGGTCCACGGGCGGCTGCGCTGGGCGACGCACGCCGAGGACCGGCGCTGGGTCGCCCACCGCTTCGCCCTGCCGCTGCTCGACACGCCGCACCAGCGGCGGGTGCAGCGTGTCGGCCTGCGGCACTACGCGCTGACGCAGCGCTGCATGACCGTCGAGGCCGATCCCGTCCTGCGTGCGGCCGTCGGCGTCCACGGCGATGTGTCGTCCCTGCCCGAGCGCACGATGCTCGCCTTCGTCCACAGCCCCGGGATGTGGTTGGCGCTCTACGGCCTGACGAACGCCGGTGCGCCGGTCGCGCCGGTCGTCGACGACTGGTTCTTCGAGGATCCGATGGCCGCGGTCCGCAACGAGGCGGTCGCGAGGCGGGGCGGCAAGATGATCCCGGCTGGTGACGCGTTCACGCAGGTCGAGCGGGCGCTTCAGGACGGCATGCTCCCCGCGATGGCGGTCGACGTCGCGGGCTCCACCCCGGTGCGCTTCTTCGGCAAGGACGCACGGGTCCGCAGTGGGCTCGCCCGGCTCGCGCTGGCGACAGGCGCGTCCATCGTCCCGATCCGCGGCGGGTTCGTTCGCGGGCGGCCCATGACGTTCCTGGGGCGCCCCGTCGCCCCGGGCGACGATGCCGGCGCGCTCATGGGTGAGGTGATCGCGGCGGTGGAGCAGCCACTGCTGCGCCGGCCCGAGTACTGGATGCCGTACACCGGTGAGCTGTGGCCCCAGCTGTCGGAGGCGTATCGCGATGCGTACGTCGAGGACCAGCCACAGTCCGAAGTAGGATCCACGGCATGAGCTCTCCGCGGCGTGGTGGCGGTTCCGGCGAGGGCGACACCCTGGTCTACGCGCTGCGCGTGGTCAGAGAACGCGTCGGGCTGATCGCGGGGATCACCGTGGCCTGTGGCGTCCTGGCCTTCCTGTTCTCCTCCACGCGCGCGGACACGTTCGAGTCGACCGCGCAGGTCGTGTTCGGCCAGACCCAGCTCGAGGACCAGGTCCTGCAGAGCAACTCGCAGTCCGCGACACCCGAGCGCGACGCCGCGACGCGGGTGCTCGTGGCCACGAGCGAGGAGGTCGGCGCCCGCGTGCAGCGGCGGCTGAAGACCGAGGTCTCCCCCGAGACGCTCACGGCGTCGGTCGTCGTGGAGGCCGAGCCGAACGCCGACGTCCTGAACTTCTCCGCGTCGGCGGACGACCCGCAGGTCGCGGCGGACATCGCCAACGCGTTCGCGCTGGAGTACATCGCGTTCGAGCGCGCGACGCTGCAGGCGCAGATCCAGCGCGCGCAGACCGACTACAACGAGCGCCTGGCGGGCCTGCAGCAGGGCACCCCCGCGTACGAGTCCGTCCGGTCCCAGCTCGAGCGGCTGCAGACGCTCGAGGATCTGGGCGCCACGGATTCGAAGGTCATCAGCAAGGCCACCCCGGCGACGTCCGCGTCGTCACCGAAGCCCAAGCGCGACGCGGTGCTCGGCCTGATCATCGGCCTGCTGCTGGGCCTGACGGTCTCGTTCCTGCTCGACCTGCTCGACCGCCGCGTGAAGTCGCTCGACGACTTCGAGCGCATGTACGGCCTGCGCGCGCTGGCATCCACGCCGCGGACGTCGTTCGTCATCCCGGCCAACGAGCTGTCGTCTCCAGTCTTCGAGCCGTACCGGATCCTGCGCACGGCCATCAGCTTCGCCGAGGCCCGGCGTGAGACGAAGGTCCTTCTCGTGACGAGCGCGATCTCCGGGGAGGGCAAGACCTCGGTCGCGCTGAACCTCGTCCGCGCGTTCGCGCAGTCCGGCCAGCCCGCGATCCTCGTCGAAGCCGACCTGCGCCGCCCGTCGCTGCGCAACCGGATGGTCATCGACGACCGGGAGGGTGGGCTGACGACCGCGCTGACCGGCCGCCACCGCGCCCGTGACCTGCTGCGCGACCTGCCCGGGGAGAAGGGCAGCGGCGCGCTGCTGCTGCCCGCCGGGCCCCTCGCGCCGAACGCGCCGCAGCTGCTCGCCAGCGGGCGGATGACCGAGGTGCTCGAGGAGCTCGCGGCCGGACCGGAGGTCATCGTCATCGACGCCGCGCCGCTGCTGCCCGTGGCCGACACGCAGGTGCTGCTCGACAACCCGCGGGTCAACGCGACGATCATCGTCGGCCGCGCGTACGAGACCAAGCGCGAGGACATCCGCCGCTGCCGCTCGATCCTCGACCAGCACGAGTGCCAGCCGCTCGGCCTCGTGGTCACGGGGCTCGACCCGATCGAGCGCTACGAGTACTACCGGCCCGAGACGCCCTCGCGGCCGGCGCCATCCGCGCCCGTGGGCGCCGCGCGGTAACGCGTCGATGGCGCCACGGCTCCCGAGCCTGCGCCCGCCCGCCGCGTTCGCCGGCACCGATCCGCAGGTCGGGTCCCTCGTCGGTCTCCTCGCGGCCGGCACCGCGCTGCTGACGCTCGTCGCGGCGCTCGCCGTCGGCGTCATGGGTCTCGTGCTCCCGCTCGCCGTCGCGGGGCTCCTCGCGTGCGTCCGGTGGCCGGCAGTCCCGGTGGGCCTCCTGCTGTTCCTCGGCGTCGTCGTCGACCAGGTGGTCGGGGCGGGGAGGGGCCCGCTCTCCCTGCAGCTCTACTCCGGGATCGGCGGGTTCTCCCCGTTCGAGCTGCTCGTCTATCTCTCGGTCGGGTGCGTCACGCTCGACTGCGTCCGTCGCCGCCGCCTGCCGCCCATTCCGTGGGAGATCGGCGCCGCGCTGATCCTGCTCGCCGTCGCCTTCGTGACCGGCTCGGTGGTGGGGTACTTCGCGGGTGCCGGCATCGGGGCGCAGATCGACGGCTGGCGCAACGTGCTCCCGATGATCGTCGCGGTCCCGCTCGTCGCCGCCGTCCTGCCGTCCGACCGGGTGCGGCCGGTCCTCGTGGTCGCCGCGGTCCTGACGATCGTCAAGGCCTTGACGGCGGTGGCGCTGACCGCCGCCAACGGCGGAGGCATCGACGGGATCGTCTTCTACGAGGTGACCGCCAACTGGATGTTCCTGCTCTACCTCCTGGTGGTGTTCGCGGCCTGGGTGAAGGGCGCGTCGCTGCCGTGGTGGGTCTGGGCCGCGGTCCCGCTCGTGACCGTGGCCTTCGTGGTGGGCCTGAAGCGGTCGCTGTGGCTGGGGGGCGTCGTCGGCCTCGCGATGGTGCTGGTCATCGGCCTGTCACGGCTGGGCCGGCGGCTCGCGGCGCCGGCGGTGGTCGTCGCTGGCGCGCTGGTCTGGATCCTGCTGAGCTCCGGCATCAACGTGACGCTGCAGGGCCCGGTCGGCGAGCGGGTCAGCTCGCTCGACCCCAGCTCACTGCAGTCCAACGCCCAGGATCGCTACCGCCTGGACGAACGCGCCAACGTGTGGGCGGAGCTCAAGCGCCAGCCGTTGACCGGTCTCGGTCAGGGCGTCGAGTGGCGGGCCGTGTACCCGCTCGGGATCGAGCACGAGGACGCCCGGAACTACGTGCACAACGCCGTGATGTGGTTCTGGATGAAGTACTCGCTGCTCGGCGCGCTCGGCTACATCGCGCTCATGCTGGCGGCGACGATCGTCGGCGTGCGGGTCTCCCGCCGGCACGCGGTGCCGCAGATCGCCGCCGTCGGGCTGGGGACGGCCGGCGCGATCGTCTCCCTGGCGGTCGCGGAGGTCGCCGGGACATGGACCGGGGCGGACTCGCGCTTCACGCTCATCCTGGGGGCGGTCATCGGGGTGCTCGCGGTCACGGATCGGGCGTCGGCTCGGGCTCCAGATCCGGCGGTGGCTGGCGACGGATGAGCTGGCGCGCCTCGTCGAGGTCGAGGGCCCGGAAGAGCACGAGCGCCGCGGGATAGACGACGGCGAGCACGACGATCAGGACGCCGAGCGGCGCGCCGACGAGCAGGTCGAGCGCCTCCAGGACCGCCATGGCGATCGCGCCTGCGGCGAGGATCCGCAGGATCGGGCCGGCGCGCAGCCCCCCGCCGAGGGTTCCCGAGACGAAGCGCACGGTCTGGTAGGTCACGACGGCCTCGGCGACGAGGACCGAGGCGGCGGCGCCCACGAACCCGATGAACGGCACGGTGGCGGCGGTGCCCACCACGATGATCACCGTCGCGAGGACGGCGCGTCCCACGAGCCATTTCTGCTGGCCCTGGACGAGGATCATGTTGTCGAGCGGGTAGTTCACGGCGACGAGGACGAACGTCGCCATGAGGATCGGCAGCGCGGGGGCGGCGTCGGCGAACGAGTCGCCGAACAGCAGCGTCAGGATCTCCGGGCTCGCGGCCAGCGTCAGGACGAACACGGGCAGCGAGGCCATCAGCAGGTAGCCGACGCTGAGCTCGAGCACCCGCCGGGCCTTCGCGGGGTCGGCCTTGTGCGCGATCGCCATGATCGGCAGCAGCGTCGTCACGACCGCCATGGGGATGAAGTGCGACTGCTCGTACAGCCGCGTCGCGGCCCCATAGAGGCCCGCCTCCCGGGTGCCGTCGAGTTCGAAGACGAAGATCTGCGGGGCTCGGGCCGAGGCGGTCGAGATGACGCCGGCGATGCCCAGCGGCAGCCCCGCCTTGAGCGCCTCGCGCCAGAGCTCACGCGCAAGTCGCAGCCGCTGGCGCATCTGCGGGCGCGAAAGCACCGCCTGCAGCGTCGCGGTCGCGAACGTCACCGCGAGGAACGCCGCCGCGTAGGCGGCCATCGGCACGCCCACGACCGCGAGGCCGATGACCGCGCCGCCCCACAGCACGCTGTTCGCGGTGAGGACGATCATCGTCACGTCGTTGCGCACGCGCAGCTGGTTGAGCACGCGCAGCGCGCTCGGGGCCGCCGCGAGCATCGTGCACGACAGCAGGACGCCCGCGAGCGCCATGTCGCCGTTGTCGGCGACGATGAGGCAGATGACGATCGAGATGATCGTCGCGGGGATCCCGAGCAGGATCCGCAGGGTCACGAGCGCGCCGACCCACGAACCCTCGCGATCGGGGTCGCGGGCCGCGAGCGAGACGACCGCCGGCTCGAGGCCGAGGTCGACGAAGACCATCGCGATCTGGGTGATCGACAGCAGCGTCGCCCACCGCCCGAAGTCGTCGTCGCCGAGCGTGCGGACGAGCACGAGCGTGGCGACGATGCCGAGCAGGAGGTTGCCCGCCCGGGCGACGACCTGCACGAGGATGTCGGCGACGGCCCGGCGCCCGCCGACCTGGCCGTCATCGGTCACGGGCGCGCTCCACGGCGTCGAGGAAGTCCGCCCACGGCCGCACGGCCGGCGCGATCCGCTCCAGCAGCGCCCGGAGCGCGGCGAAGTCGTCCTCGAGCTCCCACTCCCAGTGCAGCGTGATGGTGGTCCACACGCCGTCGCCGCTGGTCAGCGGCTCCTCGATGACGTCCTGGATCGTGCGCGCGTGCCCGTAGAGCGGCTGGTAACAGGGCGCGTACACGGTGCCGTCGCGGAACAGCGGGGTGCGGTGGTAGCCGATGCGGCTCACGGACTCCGGGCCGCCGGTGACGACGGCGTAGCGGCGCGCGAGCACCGGCCACTGCCGGGCCGTGAACGTGTTGAACGGCGGCACGAGCACGGCGGGCCGGACGTCGTGCTCGGCGAGGAACGCGAGGCCGCGGTCGAGCAGCGCGGCGAGCTCGGCGTCCGAGTGGCCCTGCAGCTCGGTGTTGTCCGGCATGTGGTGCGTGCGGGTCCGGTGGTCGTAGCCGTGCTGGGCGAAGGCCACGCCGTCGGCGCGCAGCCGGGCGAGCATGTCGAGTTCGGTGTCGTCCAGCGGCCTGCCGCCGGTCGCGTCCGGGTTCAGCGGCTGATGGGCGAGCGCGGGCTGCACCGCGACGAGGTAGGGCACGCCGGCGTCGCGCATGACCTGGTGGAAGCGCCAGTACGCGTCGATGCCGTGCGCGGGGACGTCGAGGCTGTCGTAGTTGGGGAACTCGTCGACGCGCACGAGCAGGCGTGCCGGGCCGGCCGCCGCGTCGCCGAGGACGGCCCGGCGGGCTGCCCGCAACGCCGGCAGCGAGTCGTCGACGTAGCCGCGCCCGCCGCGCTCGTAGCGCTTGCGCTCGACGAACCGGCGCGGCGGCGACCACACGCGGCGCGAGCGGACGGCGCGCAGGACCTCGGGCCGGGACAGGGCGCCCGGGTCGACGGCGCCCGTCTCGAGTTCGTCGCTGAACAGCAGCGCGGCGCTGGCGCGCTCGTCGGCCGCCCGGCTCATGACGCCCACGCCGGCCGTCCCGCCCGGCGGTTGGCGGCGACCTGGGTGAAGAGGTCCTCGTGGCGGCGCCACTGGGCGTCCCAGCTCGTGTCCACGGCGCTGAGCCGTGCCGCCGCGCTCATCGCGGCGCGCTGCTCGCCGTCGAGCGCGGCGAAGCGCCGCAGCGCGCCACGCAGCTCGTCGGCCGACGCCGGGTCCTCGAGGAGCAGCCCGTCACGCCCATCGACCATGAGCTCGGCGCCGCCGGCCCGCGCGCTCGTGATCACCGGCGTGCCGCACGCGAGGGCCTCGCTGATGACCAGCCCGAACGGCTCGTACTCGGTGGGGAACACGAAGGCGTCGGCGGCCTGCATGTACGGCGTCACCTGGGGACGGTGACCGAGGAACCGCACGCGGTCGGCGATGCCGCCCTCCTGGGCGATCGCGCGGAACGGCTCCTCGTCGTCGCCGCCGACGACCATCAGCGTCCAGGGGTCATCGCGCAGCCCGGCGAGCGCCCGCAGCAGCGTCTGCAGGCCCTTACGGCGGAAGTACATGCCGACGAACAGGAACACCATCCCTTCATCGGCTGGGCGCTCGGCGGGTGGGAGCGCCGCACGCGCCGCCTCACGCGACGCCGGCGGGCGGAAGCCGTCGACGTCGACCCCGTTGTGGACGACGCGCACGCGCTCGGGCGCGACGCCGTGGAACCGCTCGAGCTCGGAGGCCACGACGCGGGAGATCGCGATGACCAGCGGATCCGGGTCGCGGTACGTCCCCTGCTCCCACCGCTCGGTGGAGACATGGCGCGGGTATACACGGCTCGCCAGTCCCTTGATGCCCGCGTCGTGCCGCACGTCGTGCAGCCACGCCGCGTAACAGGAGTGCGCGGTGATGACGTTCGCGTGGCGCGCCTGCCCGTCGTGCGAGTGCACGACGTCGTACGCCGCGGGGTCGAGCACGCCGCCGACGTGGCGGGCGAAGCTCTGGGTCTCCCGCCACACCGGCCGGCGTCGCATCTCGACCTCGACGAACCGCACGCGGGAGGCGGGGTCGACGTCCAGCGCCTCGTGCGTGTACACGTCGACGTCGTGCCCGGCGGCGGCCGCGCGGTCGGCCAGCTCGGCGAGCACGCGCGACACCCCGCCCTGGCGGTTGTAGTAGCGGCCGGCCATCGCAAGGCGCATGGTCAGTCCTTTCGCCGCGCGGCCACGGCCGCCTGGCAGCACGCGAGCCACGCGTCTGCGAACGCGTCGAGCGAGTTGCGCTCGAGGACCTGACGTCGCGCGGCGGCGGTCAGGCCGGCGGGGTTGCCGCCCTGCAGGCGCGTCAGCGCGGCGGCGATGGACGGGACGGACGGCTCGATGAGCAGCTCGCGATAGGCCGGGACGGCGGCGACGAGGTCCTCCATCCAGCCGACGAGCGTCGTCACGACGGGCGTCCCGCACGCCATCGCCTCGAGGATCGCGTAGCTGCACGCCTCATACCGGGTGGGGGCCAGCAGGCAGTCGGCCCCGCTGAGCGCCTCGGCGAGCGCGTCGGGATCGAGCACTCCGAGCGGGCGCGAGCCCGGCAGGTCCCGGTCCCCGGCATGGGCGACGGCGAAGCCGGCGGCGGTCGCGCCGTCGACGAGCACATCGGTGCCCTTGCCCCATTCGGCGCGGCCGACGAAGAGCGCGGTCGGCCCGTCGAACCCGAAGCGCGCCCGGGCGGCGTCGCGGTCGCGCGGGCGGAACAGGTCCGTGTCGATGCCGTTGCCGATGACGGCGTCGGCGGTCAGCCGGTAGTGGCGGCGCAGCTCGTCGGCGGTGCCCGCGGAGACGGCGACGACGGTCGCCCGCCGGCCGGCGAGCGACTCACAGCCGGCGGCGAACACCCGGCGGCGCAGGCGCTCCTGGGCGGGCAGCCCGCCGCCCGCGGCCCGGGTGAGGCCCGCGATCGTGCCGTGGTAGACCTGGATGTGCGCGACGTCGCGCGGCGTGCCCCAGCCAAGATGGTTGTTGCCCACGACGAGGTCGGGCTGCAGCGCCGTGGCCTGCGCGACCGCCGCGCGCGAGCGCGAGAAGGTCCCGCCGCCCAGCCGGTCGACCCAGCGCGACGGGGGCGGGCCCGGACCGACGAGCTCCGTGTCCCAGCCGGCCGTCCGCAGGACGCCGGCCAGGAGCTGGCAGAAGCGCTCCATGCCGCCCGAGCGGTTCTCGGGGTCCGGGGACAGCACGACCGCGCGGGGCACGGCGGCAGGGTAGCGAGCCGCTTGGACGCCGGAAGCGGACCATAGACTCCGGCCGATGGACACGACGCCTGACGTCCGCAGGGTCGCGCGGGGGATCGCCCGCCGCGCGTATCGCCCGGTGCGCCTCCTGCTCGGGTACGCCGCGCGCCTGCGGCTGCCGTTCCGGCGCACGCCCACGAGCGTCTTCGGCGGCGGCCGCGGCACGCCGATCGACCGGTACTACATCGACCAGTACCTCAGCCGGTTCGGCGCCGTCAAGGGCTACTCGAGCGGGGCGATCCAGGGGCGGGTCCTGGAGATCGGCGGCCGGTACTACATCGATCGCTTCGGCGCCTTCGACGACACGCCCGGTCTGGGCGTCGTCACCCAGGTCGACGTCCTGCACGTCAACGAGGCCAACCCCGAAGCCACGATCGTCGGGAGCCTCACCGGCCCGCCCGTCCTGCCCGCGGACACGTTCGACTGCATCATCTGCACGCAGACGCTGCACGAGATCTACGACTACCAGGCGGCACTGCGCGCGCTGCACGCCGCGCTGGCGCCGGGCGGCGTCCTGCTGCTGACGACGCCCGGGATCACGCGCGCGTGCTCGCGCGACCGCGACGAGTGGGGCGACTGGTGGCGGTTCACGGGCTCCGCGGTCCGGCGCATGCTCGAGGAGGTCTTCGAGGCCGAGAACGTCTACGTCGAGAGCTACGGCAACGTGCTGAGCGCGGTCTCGTTCGTCCACGGCCTGGCCGCCGAGGACCTCCGCCCCGCGGAGCTCGCCGACCGCGACATCGACTTCGAGGTGATCGTCGCCGCGCGCGCGGTGAAGTCGGCGGCCTGAGGGTCCACGTTTCCGGGGACTACAGACCCGGTGCGACGGTGCCGATAACGCGGGGGTGCGGCTCCCCTCGCCCACGAAGGTGTTCGCCCTTCTGCTCCTCCCGCTGGCCCTCCCGTGCGCCGGTTCGGCCTCTGCTGCCACGGTCGAGGAGCTCGAGCGCGAGGGCGCGACGGGGCTCATCGTGCAGCGCGCGCCCGGCCTGACCGCGGATGAGCGCGAGCAGGTCCGCGACGACGCGCAGGTCGAGCTCGACGAGCTCCTGCCGCTGCCCGACACCGAGGTCGTCCAGGCCGACCGGGGTGGGCTCTCCGAGGCGCTCGAGGCCCTGCGCGACGACCCGGACGTGGTGCACGTCGACGTCGATGTCCCCGTCACCGCGTACGGCACGAACGACCCGCTCTGGAGCGAGATGTGGGCGCTGGAGAACGTCGGCAAGAACCGCGGCACGACGGCCGGGGCCGACATCGCCGTCCAGTCGGCCTGGGCGGTGACGCGCGGCGCCGGGCAGACGATCGCCGTCGTCGACTCGGGCGTGACGTCGTCGCACCCCGATCTCGCCGGGCAGCTCGATCTCGCGAACGCGTACGACTACCTCGAGCGCGACACCACCCCTCAGGACACCCACGGCCACGGCACCCACGTGACCGGGACGATCGCGGCGCTCGCCGACAACCAGGTCGGGATCGCCGGCGTCGCTCCAGGTGCGAAGGTGCTCCCGCTCCGCGTCATGGGCAGCGGTGGCGAGGGGCTCGTCTCCGACGTGATCCAGGCGTTTGACCGCGCGGGCCGGCTCGGGATCCGCGTCGTGAACGCCAGCCTCGGCGCGTCCGCCTACACCAAGTCGCTGCGTGACGTGATCGCCGCGTACCCCGAGACGGCGTTCGTCGTCGCGGCCGGCAACGACGGCAAGGACGTCGACGCCACTCCGACCTACCCCTGCGCACTCCCGCTCGCGAACGTCATCTGCGTCGGCGCCACGGACGCCGCGGACAACCCGGCGTCGTTCTCCAACCGCGGCGCGACCGCGGTCGACCTCCACGCTCCGGGCTCGAAGATCCTGTCGACCTGGAAGAGCTTCGGCTCCTACGTCACCGCGAGCGGGACGTCGATGGCCTCGCCGCACGTCAGTGGCGTCGTGGCGCTGATGCTCGCCGCCGACCCCACGCTCTCGGCGGGCCAGGCCCGCGCGAAGCTTCTCGCGGGTGCGGATCGCATCCCGGCGCTCGCCGGGCACTCCGTGTCGGGCGGGCGACTCGACGCGGCCGGTGCATTGAACGCGCCCGCCCCTCCGCGCGACGACGACGCCGACGGCGTCCCCAACGGCGGTGATCTCTGCCCCGGCACGCCCGACCCGGCCCAGCGCGACGCCGACGGGGACGGGCTCGGCGACGCCTGCGACCCGACGCCGGTGCCGCCGGCATCGACCGACGCGCCGGTCGCGGTGCCCGTGCCGCCCGCGGCGGTGACGCTGCGGTCCGTGCACCGCAACGGCACGGTCGTCCAGGGGTGCAAGCGCGCGGCGAGGAAGGGCCGCACGTCGCGCAAGCAGCCCAAGTGCAAGACCAAGCAGGTCAAGCTCAGCTTCACCGTGTCGGCAGCCACCACCGTGCAGCTGGTGTACGAGCGCCGCAGCTGCGTGCGCAAGACGTGCCGCTTCGCGGTGGCGACGCGGCGCAGCGTCCCGGTCCTCGGGGGCCGCACGACGCTGACGATCGGGCCCGAGGTCGGCCGTCGAAAGCTCGCCCGCGGGACGTATCGCGCCGTTCTGCGCCTCGGCGCGCAGCACGCGACCGTGCGGTTCACGGTGCGCTGACGCCCGTCCGCAGGTCCCTCGCGTAGGGTGCCTGCGATGAACGACGACGCGGTGCTTCGACTGGCCGAGCTCATCGTGCGCTTCGGCGCGAACGTCCAGCCGGGCCAGGTGGTGGCGGTCGGCGCGGAGCCGGGCAAGGAACCCCTCGCGCGGGCGATCGCGACGGCGGCGTACGAGGCGGGCGCGAAGTTCGTCGACGTCACGTACTTCGACCTGCACGTCAAGCGCGCGCGGATCGCGCACGCCGCCGAGGACACGCTCGACTACGTGCCGCCGTGGTTCGGCGATCGGATGACGCAGCTCGCCGACATGCACGGCGCGCGGATCGGCCTCACCGGCCCGGTCGCCCCGGGGCTGCTCGACGACCTGGACCCGCAGCGCGTGGCGCGCGACCAGCTGCCGTTCCTGAAGGAGACGATCGAGATCGTCAACGCGCGCACGACGAACTGGTGCGCGGCGCCGTGCCCGACCCCGGCGTGGGCCGAGCTGGTCTTCCCCGAGCTGGCACCCGACGCCGCGCTGGAGAAGCTGTGGGAGCAGATCCTCCACGTGTGCCGCCTGGACGAGGACGACCCGGTCGCGGCCTGGGGGCAGCGCGCGGAGAAGATCGTCGGCGTCGCAGCGCGGCTGAGCGAGCGGCGCTTCGACGCGCTGCGGTTCGTCGGGCCGGGCACGGACCTGCGGGTCGGGCTGCTCCCCTCATCGGAGTGGATCGCGGCGCGGTTCGAGACGGTCGACGGGCTGGTCCACATGCCGAACCTGCCGTCCGAGGAGATCTTCACCACGCCCGACCCGCAGCGGGTCGACGGCCACGTGACCTCGACGAAGCCGCTGGTGGTCGCGGGCAACATCATCCGGGGCCTTTCGGTCACCTTCGAGGGTGGTGTGGCGACGCAGATCGACGCCGACGAGGGCGCCGACGTCATGCGTGGCATCACGCAGCGCGACGAGGGCGCGGCGCGGCTCGGTGAGGTGGCGCTGGTCGACGGCGAGGGCCGGATCGGACCGCTGGGCACCGTCTTCTACGACACGCTGCTGGATGAGAACGCCGCGTCGCACATCGCGCTGGGCAGCGCGTACGCGATGTGCGTGGGCGACGAGGACAAGGGCGCGATCAACGAGTCGATCATCCACATCGACTTCATGATCGGCTCGCCCGAGGTCAACGTGTTCGGCGTGACGGCGAGTGGGGACGAGGTCCCGGTGCTCATCGGCGGCGCCTGGCAGGTGTAGCGCGACGGAATCTCGCGCTACCCTGCGATGTCCCAGGAGAGGTGCCGGAGCGGTTGAACGGGCACGACTGGAAATCGTGTGTGGGCTTTACGGTCCACCGAGGGTTCGAATCCCTCTCTCTCCGTTCTCGGACCTGTGCCTGTACATCTCGCGGCGCGGGGGCCGACTACGGGGAGCGTGCGCCGCTCCCTGCTTGCCCTGACCACGACGTTGCTGGGGGGCGGGCTGCTGGCGCCGGGTGCGCAGGCAGCGCCGGCGCTCGGGATCCCCGCGAACACGCCGGCCCTCTTCGCGCTCAACGCCGACGGCGGCACGCTCACGCCCGTCGCCGGCAAGAAGGGCCGCTTCGTCCTCACGCTGTCGAAGCTGGACCGACGCGGGGTGTGGTTCACCGACCGGCCGGCGCGGCAGAGCGGCTCCGTCCGCCCCGCCGCGCTCTTCTCCTCCTGGAAGGCGCTGGGCTTCGCCGCCGACCCGCCGAACGCCGTGCTCACGCTCTCCGGCGGACGCGCGCAGGCTGACACCGCCGCACTCGAGCTCGGAACACCGCGCTACAGCCCCCGTACGGGCACCGTCCGCTTCGGCGCCAAGGCTCTCAGCTCCCTGTCGGCCGGGCTCGCCCGCCACGGCAGGAAGGTCGACGCGAAGCTCCCGCGCCGGTTCGGCGACGCCGCGCTGTTCATCGACGACGGCGAGGACGACGGGCAGATCGGCAGCGGCGGAGGGTGCAGTCTCGGCGAGGTCGCGCTCCTCGCTCGCCAGGGCACCGCGCTCCCGGCCGGCCTCCTACCCGCGGTCGGCCTGACGCTCCCGATCGACGAGAACGACGCGCTCTACAGCCTGTACTTCGCGACGTTCGGCGCGGCGCCGGCGGGGCAGTTCCGGATCCCGACCCTCCCGGCGCCAACGGGCATGACGTATGTCATCTGCCAGTACGGAGATTTCCCCTTCGGTCCCGGCGCGGCCAACGACTGCGCCACCAACGAGATCAACGCGTTCCCCACCGTGCCGGGATCCAACTGGACCGCTCGCCGCGATATCGCGCCACTCGCCCCGGGGCTGACCTGGTACCAGTGCGCGGGCGGGCCCCCCGGGGATTCCCCGCCGCTGTGCACCATCGGCCAGGTGACGCTGTTCGGCGGCGGCGCGGTCGGACCGGGATACCTCCCGGCCGACGGGCGCATCCTGTCGATCTACACGAACGTGCTCGTCTACCAGACCGTCGGGACCGCCTTCGGCGGCGACGCCACGACGTTCGGGCTTCCGAATCTCCCCGGTCCCGTCGCCGGCACGACGTACGGGGTCTGCGCGACGGGCGTCTTCCCGAGCTTCTACTGACGGCCCGGGCGCACCGCGCGCCGATAGGATCGGGTGATGGCCGATCCGCCGACGATCTACGCGTGGGCCGGCGGCCGCGAGGCCTTCGAACGCTGGCTCGACGTGTTCTACGACCTCGTCGAGGACGACGAGCTCCTGGCGCCGGTCTTCGAGGGCCAGGTCACCACCGAGCACCGCGACCATGTGACGGCGTGGTGGTGCGAGGTCATGGGAGGCCCGGGCCGGTACACGGCCGAGCACGGCGGCTACGAGCACATGCTCGCCAAGCACCGTGGACTGGCGGTGTCCGATGATCAGCGGTTGCGCTTCGTGACGCTGCTCAGCCGCGCTGCGGACCTCGCCGGGCTGCCTGCCGACCCGGAGTTCCGTGCGGCGATCATGGGCTACGCGGAGTGGGGGACGCGGCTGGCGGTCGAGAACTCCGCGCCGGATGCCGCGCCCGTCGCGCATGCGCCGGTCCCGCGCTGGGGCTGGGGTGTGGCACCGCCGTACGAGGCGTAGCGCCGACGTGTGACGCCTGCGCGCAGTCCTTCCGCGCGCAGACGTCACACCCCCGAGCGCTTACGCCGGCTGGATGTTCTGATTCAGCCGGAACACGTTCTCCGGGTCGTACTGCGCCTTGACCCGCCTGAGCCGGTCGTGATTTTCGCCGTAGGTCGACTTCACCTCGGCGTCACCGTTCTCCAGCAGCCCCGGGAAGTTGAAGTACGTCTGCCCGGTCGAGAACGGCGTCGCCGCGTCGAAGAACGCCCGCGTGTAGGCGATGTTCTCCTCGTCGGCGGCCGGGTCGCTCCACGTCGAGTCGATGCTCAGCATCCACTCCGAGCTGCGGTCCCCGAACGCCGTGTCCTCGGCGCCGACGCGCGAGATCGCGCCGCCGCAGTGGCGGATGATCACGAGCGTGTCGTTCGAGGGCCGGCGCATCGAGCGCGCGACCGTGGTCTTGATCGCCGCGTCGCTGAGCTCGCGCAGGTACAGCGCCTTCCAGTAGTACCGCAGCCCCGCCGGGAAGTACGGGTCCAGCGACTGCTGGAACGCGCCGTACTCCGCCGGGCCGCTCATGTCGACCAGCGGGGTGGCGAGCTCGCGCAGGGGCGCACACACGCGCTCGCCCTCCGCGGGGTCGCCCGCCCACATCCCGCCGATGCCGACGTACGACACGCCGCGCAGCTCGGCGGGCAGCTCCTCGATGTCGGGGAGCGACCAGATGAAGCCCGAGGTCGACAGCTCATCGGGCGCATCGGCGACCGCGTCGCGCCAGCCCGCGAGGACCTGTGCCGCATCGGCGACCGGGTAGGCGACGTTCAGGGTGAAGACCTCGGGGCCGAGGTCGTGCAGGCGCAGCTCGAACGACGTGACGACGCCGAAGTTCCCGCCGCCGCCGCGCAGGGCCCAGTAGAGGTCGGGATGATCGTCGGCGCTCGCGCGCACCCGCCGGCCGCCGGCAAGAACGACCTCGGCGGAGACGAGGTTGTCGATCGTCATCCCGTCGCGCCGCCGCTGGTGCGACACGCCGCCGGACAGCGCGAGGCCCGCGACACCCGTCTCGGAGACGACGCCGCCCGTCGTGGCGCGGCCGAGGGGCGTGGTGACCGCGTCGACGTCCGCCCAGGTCGCACCGCCCTGCACGTGGACGGTGGCACCCGACGGGTCGATGCGCACGGCGCGCATGGCCGAGAGGTCGACGACCAGGCCGTCGTCGCACACCGCGGTCCCGGCCACGTTGTGCCCACCACCGCGGACGGCGATGGGCAGGCCGCGCTCGGCGGCGAAGCGCACGGCGACGGCCACGTCGTCGGCGTCGGCGCAGCGCACGATCACCGCGGGACGGCGGTCGATCATGCCGTTCCACACGCTGCGGGCGGCGTCGTACTCGGGGTGGCCTGGTGCGATGACGTCGCCGGTGAGGTGCCCGGCCAGGGCGGTGGCGGGGTCGAGGATGCTGACGTTGACGGACATGGATGCTCCTTCGCGTGGACTGGTGACGCAGCCAGCTTCGGCGAGGGAGCGCGCCCGCAGAAGAGCGATACTGCGCACGACCGGTCCGTTTCCGCCATCTCGTGCCCGACACCACCTCCCCGACCCGCGTCGCCATCGTCGCGACCCCCGATTCCATGGCGTCACCGATCGGCGGCCTGTTCGAGGCGCTGCGGTCGATCGGAGAGCTCACGGCGCCCGAGGAGCGCGTCGCGTCGCGGCCCGACCCGTTCGAGGTGGAGGTCGTGGGCGAGCGGGCCGGACCGCTGACCAGCGCCAGCGGCCTGGAGGTGACCGTGCACCGCGCGATCGCCGACGTCGACCACGCCGACGTCGTGATCATCGCGTCGATGGCGTTCGGCCACGAGGAGGAGTGGACGCCTGGCCGCTACCCGCAGCTCGTGCGGTGGCTGGCGGCGATGCACGCGGGCGGTGCGACGCTCTGCGCCGCGTGCACCGGCACGAACCTCGCCGCGGAGACCGGGCTGCTGGACGGCAACGAGGCGACGGTCCATTGGGCGTCCGAGCAGGACTTCCGCCGGCGCCACCCCGACGTCCTACTGCGGCCCGCCGACGCGCTCGTGATCTCCGGCGAGGGTGGGCGGATCGTGACTTCGGGCGCGTCGTCGGCGTGGCACGACCTGGCGCTGCACCTGATCTCCACCCACGTCGGCCCGTCGACCGCGCAGGCCGTCGCGCGGTTCCTGCTGTGGCAGTGGCACCAGGGCGGGCAGGCGCCGTTCCAGGTCTTCGACCCGGCCACCGACCACGGGGACGCCGCGATCCTCGCCGCCCAGCGCGGCATCGCCGAGCACTACGCGGTCGCATCGCCGGTGGACGAGATGGTGCGGTGGTCCGGCCTCGCCCCCCGGACGTTCGCCCGGCGCTTCAAGGCGGTCACCGGGCACACGCCGATCGACTACGTCCAGCGGATCCGGGTCGAGCGGGCCAAGCGCCTGCTCGAGACCAGCGGCGAGACAGTGGACGAGATCAGCTGGGCCGTCGGCTACGAGGACCCGGCGTCGTTCCGGCGGCTGTTCAAGCGGGTGACCGGGATGGCGCCGCGGGCCTACCGGCAGCGGTTTCGCATTCCGGTGCGGTAGCCGCCGAGCTGAACGGCAGATCGACGTCGCTCAGGCAACGTCGATCTGCCGCTCGGCGGTCTGATGGTCGGTCAGCGCTTCGTCGTGAGCGTCGCGCGGATCGTGCGCGCGCCCTTCTTGCCCTTCTCGGAGATCGTCACCTTGGCGGTCTTCGCGTTGCCTGCCGCCGGGACCCGCACGGTCTTCGTGGTGCGGCCGGCGATGCGGTACGCGACGGTGCCGCGCTTGCCGCCCACCGAGACCCAGGCGCGTCCGACGCACGCGCGCTTCGTGGTGCAGCGGATCTGCAGCTGGGCCTTACCCGCGCGCATCTGCACGGTGCGGTTCTTCAGCTGGACCGACGTGGTCTCGTTGGCCGGTGCGCGGTCGACGTTCGAGCAGCCGGAGGCGGCCATGCCGGCGTCGTCGGGCGTGTCGACGAGGTCGACGATCGCGAACGTGAACCGCTGGGCGAACCGGTTGGACCGCAGGCCGCAGGCCACGACCTCGGCGTTCCCGTCGCGGGCGTCGACGACGCGCGCCGACCCTTCGCCGGTGAACGTGTCGGTGCCCTCGCCGCCGCGGGCGAGGTCGAGATCGGGGCGTCCCATGACCAGGTTGTCGTTACCCGGCCCGCCGTCGATCACGGTGCCGGCGCCGCCGGTCAGGACGTCGTCGCCGTCGCCCCCGTTGAGGGTGCTGTCGCTGATGCTGGTGAGAGCGTCGTTGCCGCCGTTGCCGTCCACGGTGCCTCCTCCCGAGCTGGAGAGCAGCGTGTCGTCACCCGCGCCGAGCACGATGCGGTCCGCGCCCAGCCCGCCGAACGCCTGGATGGGGTCCGGGAAGGACGGGTCGACGACGAACGTGTCGTCCATCGGCCCGAGGCTGACGCTCACCTTCGGGGCGACGCGATCGCAGATCGCGACGTCGAGGCCCGGCCGGGGCTCCTCCTGCACGCAGCCGGGACCGCTCTGCAGTCCGCGGCCGCCGAACTGCGGCATCTCGACGCGGTACTTCGTCACCCCTCCTGAATCGACCAGGGCGAGCGTCACACGATTAAGCGTGTTGTTGGGCTCACGCATCTGCAGCCCCTCCGGGCCGGTGGCGACGACGAGGGCCTGCGCGGGAGCAGCGGTCGCGGCGCCGGCGCCGATGACCAGGCCGACGGCGATGGCATGACGGGTGAAACGGGTGGTGCGGGACATGAGGAGCCTCCTGGGGCGGGGGTTGGTCGGGGTGTGTGAGGCACTTTCGCGCGGGGAACCCCCAGGCGCATGAGGGGTGATCCCCCAGATCGCCTCCCCCAGCGGTACCGTGTGGGGGTGTCCACGGATCGACGCGTGACGGAGACGCTCGAACGTGAGGCCGAGCTGGAGCGCATCGCCACCGCGCTGGAGGACTCCGCGGGCGGCAGCGGCCAGCTCCTGGTCGTCGAGGGTCCGCCCGGGATCGGCAAGAGCCGGCTGGTCGAAGGAGCGCGGGACCTGGCCAAGGCGCGGGGCTTCGCGCGGATCAAGGCGGTCGGCGACGAGGCCGAGCAGGCGCTGCCCTGGGGGGTCATGCGCCAGCTCGTCGAGCGGTCGATCCTGCGCTATTCGGGGGAGACGCGCGACGCGATCCTGTCCGGGCCCGCGGGCAACGCGCTCACGGCGATCGACGGGGCGGGCGAATCGGGCGCCGACGAGGCGACCATCGCGCGCACGCTGCACGCGCTGTGGTGGGTCGCGGCCGACCTCTCGGCGGACCGTCCGCTGCTCATCACCGTCGACGACGCGCACTGGGCCGACCTGCCGTCCCAGCGCTTCCTGACGTATCTCGCACGACGGCTGGAGGACCTGTCGGTGACGCTGGTGGTCGCGACACGGCCGGTCGTCGCCGGGTCCGGGCCGCTCGCGGAGCTCTCGACCCTCCGTGCGCAGGCGCATCTACTCCCCGCGCCGTTGTCCGAGGAGGCGATCGCGACGCTCGCGGCGAACGGCCACGCCGTGACGCCACGGCCCGACGTCGTGCGCGCGCTGCACGTCTCCAGCGGCGGCAACCCGTTCTACGTGGGGCAGCTCATGGCCGAACTCGACCGCGAGGGACGAAAGCTGGATGACCGCGCGACCGTGGACGCGATCGCCGGCCTGGCGCCGCGCGCGATCTCCCGGGCACTGCTCATGCGGCTCTCACCGGATGCCGTCAGGCTGGCGGGTGCCGCTGCCGTGCTCGGCTGGAGCAGCCCGGCCAGCCTCGCGGCGGGGGTGGCGGGGCTCGAAGGCGCCGACGCCACGGAGGCGATGCGCGAGCTGCACGTCGGCCGCGTGCTCAGTCCTGACGCCGCGACGTGCGCGTTCACCCACCCCGTGGTCCGCGAGTCGATCCTCGCGGACCTCGACACGGGCAGGCGTGCCGAGCTGCACGCCGAGGCCGCCCGCCGTCTGCGCGACGCCGGCGCACCGGCCGACCGCATCGCGGGCCACCTGGCCGAGGCTCCCCCCGGTGTGCTGCCCGACGCGGGCGCGCTGCTGCGGGCGGCGGGCCTGGAGGCGCTCGGGGGAGGCGACGCGCCGACCGCGGCGCGCCTGCTGCGCCGCGCCCTGGACGAGGCGCCGGGCACCCCGGGGCTGCAGGGCGAGCTCGGGCGGGCGCTGGTGCGCGCCGGCGTGTCCGGCGAGGGGCGGGCGCTGCTCCGCGAGGCGGCCCGGAACGCGACGGATCTTCACGAGCGGGCGCGCCTCCTGGCGGCGGCCTCCGACGCCACCGCTGCCCTCGACGGACCGCTTGCGGCCGCCGAGGAGGTGCGGGGGCTGCTCGCGGCGTGGCCCGAGGGGGAGCGCGCGTCGCGGCTCGTCCTCGATGCGCGGCTGGCGCATCTGGGGGCGTTCCACTTCGAGGGCTCGCCCGGCTCGGGAGAGCATCTCGCCGCCTTCTCCGACCTTGAGGGCCGCACCGTCGAGGAACGCGCGCTGCTGGCGATGCTCACCCAGCGGGCGCTGAACGACGGGCGGCCGGCCGCGGAGGTCGTCCAGCTCGGCCGCCGCGCGCTCGCCGACGGCGCGCTGTGCGCCGACCGGGACGTCAGCCTGCTGCCGTGGGGCCTCGCGACGTTCGCGGTCGTGAACGCCGACGGCATCGCCGAAGGCGAGGAGGAGCTGCGCCGCGGACGGGCCGCGCTCGCGGCGGGCGGATCGCCGGGTGACTTCAGCACGATCGCGACCATCGCCGCGAATGTGGCGTGGCGGACGGGCGACCTGCGGCGCTGTGAGGCCGAGGCGGCCGCGTGCCTCGACGCCGAGCGGCTGGGCGAGCCGGGCCCGATGGCCGACGCGCGGCGCGCCGTGGTGACGCGGCTGCTCGTGCTGTGCGCGATCGAGCGGGGCGACCTCGCCGCCGCCGACGAGGCACTGGCCGCGCACGACGCTGCGGACCCGCCCGACACCGTGCCCGTGGCACGCCTGCGCGAGGCTCGGGCGGCGCTGGCGCTCACCCGCGACGACCCGGCACTCGCGCGGACACACGCCACGGCGCTGCGCGAGTCGGAGCTGCGGGCCGGCGCGGTGAACGCCACGGTCAGCTGGAGGGTGCTGCTGGCGCTCGCGGCGGACCGCCTGGGTGACGACGTCGAGGCGCGCACGCTCGCCGACGAGCAGCTCGCCGCCGCGCGGCGGTGGGGGCTGGCGCGCGAGATCGCCGAGGCGCTGATGCTCCAGGCCCGCCTGCACCCAGACCGCCGCCTCGCGTGCCTCCAGGAGGCGGTGATGCTGCTCGAGCCGTCGCCCGCCCGGCTGACGCTCGCCCATGCGCTGCGCCGGCTCGGCGAGGCGCTGCGGGTCGAGCGCCGGCGCACCGACGCGCGTGCGCCCCTCGAACGCGCCGCGGAGCTCGCGACGACGTGCGGCGCGACCGAGCTGCAGCGCCAGGCCGTCGAGGCGTTCGCGTCGCTCGGGCATACGCCACGCAAGCTCATGTTCTCGGGCGTGGAGGCGCTGACCGCCAGCGAGCGCCGCGTCGCCGAACTCGCGGCGGGCGGCCTGACGAACCGCGACATCGCGCGGGAGCTGTACGTCACGCCCAAGACGGTGGAGAACCATCTCGGGCGCTCGTACGTGAAGCTCGGGATCAGCGGCCGGCGCGAGCTGCGTGCGGTCGTCGCGCCGGCCTGATCCGTCCGGTCAGCGCCGGGTCATCAGCCCCCGCAGCGCCCGGCGCAGCAGGTCCGCCCGCTCGCCGTCGGTCGCGAGCTGCTCGAGGCCGAAGCCCAGCAGCAGCGTGTCGTCCGTGGCCGTCGCGGCGTTGAACTTCAGCAGTCGCTCGCCGAACTCCCAGGTGCCGGAGTTCGCCGGGCTGCCCTCGGGCGGACCGCCGGGCGTCCACGTGCTCGTGTCCGCCTCGAACCCGTCCGCGTCGATCACGGACCCGTCGGCGACGACCTTGGTGTCGTCGACGAACACGCCGATGCCGCCGGTGTTCGGGTCGGTCACGTAGGTGATCGACAGCTCGACCTGGCCGCCCGCGAAGGCGGAGAGGTCGAAGGCTGCCTGCTGCCACGCGCCGCCCGCGCCGGTGAACGCGTTCCACTCGCCGGTCGTGCAGTCCGGCCCGCCGAGGTAGGTCTCGAGGAACGGGTGCAGCGTCAGCAGGAACCCGCCCGCTTCGCATTCGGCCGGCGGCGTGCTGACCGTGCCGCTGTTGAGATCCGGCAGCGTGGTCCAGTCGTCGCCGCCCGCGGTCCGCGCCTCGACGATCACGCTGTCGTAGTTCGGCTCGGTGTCGTAGGAGAGCTGGAACTGCAGCTGCGCCGCCGCCGCCGTCGTGAGGTCGACGGTCTTCGTCAACCGCATGTACGAGCTGTCGGCGTGCAGCGCGCCTGCGTACCGCTCGCCCTCGATCGGCGCGAGCGGGCTGCCCTCCTCCAGCGGGTACTCCGCCGCCCCGCGGCTGGCGAACTGCGGGAACTCCTCGACCGGCAGGACGTCGCTGGTCGCCTGGAACGCCCCGGCCTCGTCGAGCGGGTTGTCGCCCTCGACGACCGGGCCGCCCAGCGCCGCGCTGTAGCCCGTCAGCGGGACACCGGTCCCCGTGACCGCGTCCGGGTCGCTGACGTCCGTGCGGTTGAACGCGCCCAGGTAGTACTGGCGGAAGTCGTCGGCCAGGATGAGGCAGTCCTCGAAGAAGCCGGCCACGGTGTCGACGACGCACTCCGACGTGTCGTCCCCGTTGCGGGCATAGAACAGGCCGCCGACCGCGTCGCTGATCCCCGGCAGGCCGGAGTACTGCGCGGTCTCACCCGCGTGGATGAGCTTGCCGCCCTCGTTGAGGTAGTCGCGGACGGAGATCGTCAGGTACTGCTGGCGCTCGGCCACGCCGATGTCCGGCAGCTCGCCGAACGGGGTGGAGATGAGCTCGTCCTCGGGGTCCTGCGTGATGCGGTTGTCGCCGAGGTACCAGACGACGGCCTTGTAGTGGCCGAGCACGCCGAGGTGGTGCGGCACGCCCTGGGCGTCGACGTCCCAGACGTCGGCCTTGTAGCCCGCCGCGCGCAGCGCCGCGACGTGGGCCGCGGCGTACTTGGGCGCGGTCGTCCCGGCCGGGTAGGTCGGGTTCACGCCGGTGTAGTCCTCGTTGGCGAGGACGAGGACGTCGGAACGGGTGTCGGACTTCACGGTGTAGGTGAAGCGCTCGCTGGTGACGACGCCCTTGCGCGGCTTCGCTCCTGCGAACCACACCTCGACGCGGTCACCCGGCCTCGTGCCGCGGACCTCGGCCCGCAGCTCGGCGAAGTAGTCGTCGTTCTCGTCGCCGTAGCGCTCGCCGCCGCGCCACTCCTTCGCCGGCGCGGTGCGGGTGCGGCCGCCGTTGATGCGGTACTGCATGCGGACGCCGCGCACGGCGCGCTTGGCGATGACCGCCACCTCCTGCGGGTCGCCGTAGGAGACATCGAACGAGTCGGGCTCGAAGTCCGGCGCGGTGCGGCCGACGACGGACTCCGGGTCGGCGGGGTCATCGGCCGACTGCGCGACGGACAGCGCGAACGGGATGTTCTTCTCGAACTCGGCCTGCACGAGCGCCTCGTCGTCGGGGAACTCGAAGCCGCTGCCGCAGTCCTCGGCGTTCCATTCGTCGTCGGGGACGGAGTCCGACGCCGCCTCGCACGTCGACATCTCGGGGGTGAACCCGAGCGTCTCGTGCTTCGCGGTCATGTGCGTGTCGGTGTCGCCGTTCGTGGTGTAGAGCTCGGCGGAGAGGTCGGGGTCGTAGCCCGGGACCGCGGGGTTCGCGTCATCGCCCGCGAGCGTCTCGTAGATGAGGTCATCCGGGGTGGGCGTGGCGACCTGCCAGCCCGTGCCGTAGAGCAGCAGCTCCGCGGCGGAGTGGTAGTTGACGAGGAACTCGAAGCCGATGCGCCCGACGAAGCGGTCGAGCGCCTTGGTCTCGGGCTCGGAGCCCGGGGACGGGCCGCGGTACGTCTCGCTGGCCGGGTCGGGGGAGGAGCCCTCGTTGTCGTAGCCCCACTTCGTCGGGTAATTGCGGTTGAGGTCGACGCCGTCGCCGGGGGTGATCTGGCCGTCGCCGTTGTTGTCGCGCAGGTTCTTGCGCCACAGCCGCTGGCCGGGCTCGAAGGTGAAGTCGTAGCCGTCGGGGTTGGCGACCGGGACGAACCACAGCTCGTGCTCGTCGATGAGCTTCGTGATGGTGCGGTCGCTGCCGTACCCGGCGAGCACGTGCTGCATGAGGCGGCGGATCATCTCGGGGGTGATCCACTCGCGGGCGTGCTGCGCGCCGAGGTACAGGACGGCGGGCTTGCGGCCGTCACGCGAGCGCCGCGCGTCCTTGCTGACCTTCAGCGCGACGATGTCCTGGCCGTTGAGGCTCGTGCCGACCGTGGTGAGCTTCGTGATCTTCGGGTTGTCGCGCGCGGCCTGCTCGAACTCGGCCTTGAGGCCGCCCGGGCCGGCGTAGCGCTTGAAGACGCTCAGGCCCTCTTCGGCGAGCGCGGTCGCGCGCTGGGCCACGGTGTCGCCCTCGATCTCCTTGGGCGCGAGGTCGATGCCGTCGTCCTCGAGCTCGGCGACCTGCGGCGCGCTGAGGATCGCCTCGACGCGCACCTTCGCCTTCGCGCCGCGCTCGCCGCGGATGGGCGTGATGCTGAGTTCGTGCCGGTCGATGCCGAGGTCCACGATCTCCGCGAGCTGCGGCTGCGTCACCTCCCCCGTATAGACGTCGAGCGCGGGCGGTGCCGCCTGCGCCGGGCCCGCGGCAATGGCCGCTGCGGCGAGCATGGAGGTGGTCACGACGGACGTGCGCTTCACGGGTCCTCCCGGCGATGGAATGAGCCTGACCGGCGGACGCGTCCTACCCGGTCATGGAGCATGTGAACCGGGGCTATCTTCCGCCCTCATGGAGCGTCTTGCGCTGGTCGTCGATGCACTGGAAATCCGGCCTGACAGTCGCGTGCTGGAGATCGGCTGCGGGCACGGCGTGGCCGCCACGCTGGTCTGCGAGCGGCTCGACGGTGGCACCTACACGGCGGTCGACCGGTCGCCGAAGATGATCGCGGCGGCGGTGAAGCGCAACGCCGCGTTCGTCGAGGCAGGGGTTGCCGAGTTCCTGGTCGGCGATCTCGAGGCGCTGGATCTCGGCGACCGCCGGTTCGACATCGTCTTCGCCGCGCGGGTACGGCTGTTCCACACCGAACCCGCGCGGGCGGAGGCCTGCGTCGCGCCGTGGCTGGCGCCCGGCGGGGCCGTGCGGGCGTTCTACGACACGCCCGGCGGCTGATCAGCGCGGGTCGAGGGTGTCGGCCAGGGCGCTGAACGCCGCCTCGGCCGACTCGCCGTCGGTGTTCGTCAGGACGGCGAGGGTGAGCTTCGCGCGCCGGTCGGTGAACACCATGCTCTGGTACCCGCCGTAGTTGCCGTCGTGGCCCTGCCACGTGCGGCCCGCCTCGGTGAAGGCGTACGTGCCCAGGCCGTAGCGGTCGGTGTCGCTCTGCGGGGTGGGGCGCAGCATCTGGGCGAGCATGGCGGGGGAGATCAGCCGGCCGCGGTTCAGGCCGTCCCCGAACCGGGCGGCCTCCCGCGCGGTGGTGACGACGCCGCCGTCGGTCCATGCCGGCCCGATGATGTCGGTGGGGACGCCGGTGGCTCCGGCCCAGTGGTCGTTGGCGCGGTCGTCGTACCACTCGTAGCTGCGGGCCATCTTCCGGGCGAGGCCGGGGCGCGTGGCATAGGTCGTCTCCCGCAGGCCCAGAGGCGCGGCGATCGCGCGCTGCAGTTCGGTGTCGGCCGTGCCGCCGCTCGCGCGCTCGAGGACCTCGCCGAGCAGCAGGTAGTTCGAGTTCGAGTACTCGTACTTCGTGCCGGGCGTGAACTTCGGGGCCTGCTGGCGGGCGAGGATCTCGGCGCGGTTCCAGGGACGGTTCGGGTTGAAGGCGCCGCTGCCGATGGTCAGTTCGGAGACCAGGGGCTCTTCGGTCTCGACATCCGGGTAGCCGGCGGTGTGGTCGAGCAGCATCCGCACCGTGACGCGGTCCGCGCCGGGGATGGTGGGCGCCCAGCGCGCGAGCGGTTCGTCGAGGCCGACCCTGCCCTCGTCGACGAGCTTGAGGACGATCGCGGCGGTGTACGTCTTCGAGGCCGACGCCAGGGAGAAGCGGGTGGACGGCCTGGCGGCGACTGCGCGGCGGGTGGTGGGGCGACCCGTCCGCGGATGGACCCCGTCCGGGTCGACGGCGCGGCCGACGGCGCCCGACCAGGCGACCTTGCCGCTGCGCACGACCGCGGCGGACACGGCGGTGATGCCCTCCTCGTCGCGGACGTCGACCAGCGCCTCGCGCAGTTCGGCCTTCGGAACGGTGGCCGCCGACGCGCCGGCGGGAGCGGTGAGGGCGAGGACGGCGGTCAGCACCGGGGTCAGCATGCGCACGCCCGCGAGAGTCGGACGGTGGAACGGGATCTTGACGCGGCAGGGGGCGAACTTCTGCGGCCCGGACC
This sequence comes from Solirubrobacteraceae bacterium, assembly GCA_016463765.1. Lineage (GTDB taxonomy): Bacteria > Actinomycetota > Thermoleophilia > Solirubrobacterales > Solirubrobacteraceae > Svornostia. Next base: position 60,390 of record JAEMQS010000020.1, read on the forward strand.
TAGAAGAGTCATGCGAACCCCACAGCCCCACCCGCTCGCCGACGACCGCGACGAGGTCCGCGAGTTCGTCGAGACCGTCCTGCGGACCGGCTTCATGCTCACCGACCTCCTCGGCAACATCCTCGACGCGCTCCCTGACGACGCGTTTCCCGGGGAGAGCCCGGCCGAGGTCCTCGTCGACATGCTTGCCGGCTCGATCCGCCCGGTGGCCGACGCGGCCGGTCCGCACGCGGTGCTCGACGCGACCGCGCTGCTCGGCGCGATGGCCGACCGGACGCTCATCGACCTGCGCGCCGCCGCCGAGCTCGCCCGGCGGCGGTGACGCGTGGATCTACCCGCCCATGACCTTCGTCGCGTTGCGCGCGTAGATCTGTGCCGCCCACGGCGAGATCCGCTGGAGGATCCACGCCGGCATGACCTGCCAGCGCGGCGACGCCGTGATGACCCGGTGGCGGCGCGTGATCGTGTGCAGGGCGTCGGCGGCGACCACGTCCGGCGACACGCCCCGCTTGCGGTAGAAGGCGATCGCCTTCGGGGCGGACTCGGCCATCGCCCCGCGCATCGTCGACTCCGCGACGATCGCGGTGTCGATCACGCCGGGGCAGAGCGCCGTCACGCGGATGCCCTGGGACGACAGCTCGGCGTGCAGCGACCCGCTCAGTCCCACGATCGCATGCTTGCTCATGACGTACGGGGCCATGGTCGCCACCGGCACGAGCCCCGCCATCGATGCCGTGTTGACGATGTCCGCGCGGCGGCTCTGGGCCAGCATCCGGGGGACGAATGCGTGCACGCCATGCACGACGCCCATGATGTTGACCTCGACGATCGCGCGCCAGTCCTCCAGCGGGGTCTCGGCGGTCGGGCCGGCGTGCCCGATGCCGGCGTTGTTCATGAGCACGTCGACCCCGCGCCCCTCCGCGAACACGGCGTCGGCGAGCGCCGCGACCGCCGCCGGGTCGGTCACGTCGACCGTGTGGGCCGTCGCCGCCGCGCCGATCTCCGCGGCGACGGCCGCCGCACGCTCGCCGTCACGGTCGGCGACATGCACCGTCGCGCCCTCGCGCGCGAACAGGATCGCGCTCGACCGGCCGATGCCGGACCCCGCGCCCGTGACGACCGCGACCTTCCCCGCCAGGCTGGCGCTCATGCGGAGAAGAAGTCCCCGTGGAACCCGAAGCCGATCCGGTGCGGGGCGTGCGCGCGGGCCAGCTCGGACAGGTCGTGCGCGTCGAGCACCACGAGGAACGACGTTCCCGCGCCGCCGTCGAGCACCACGGAGAGCAGCACCCCGTCGTCTTCCGCCGTCCCGTCCGGGTCGGGCACGAACACCGGCTCGCCCGGGAACAGGTCCGGCGCGCCCCACCACCGCGTCTCGCCGTCGGTGACGTCGACGCGCGCGATGGTCGACACCGGCTCGCCGTCGACGACCGACGCGCCCACGCCATACGCGTACTGGTACGGCCGCGCGTGGTTGCGGCGGTAGTTGATCCGCGGGAACTCCATCGGCGTGTCGCCCAGCACCGTCATCGCCGGCGGCCGGCCCGCGGCCAGGCGGTAGCGGCGCAGCTCGGCGGTCGGCACGACCGACGTCTCGGACCGCAGCTTGTCGAGGTAGAGCGCGTCGATGATGCCCGCGTCCTCGTACGCGCAGAGGTCGACGACGATCTCGTCGCCGTCGTCGTACGCGTTGACGTGGTGGAAGACGAAGAACGGGTCGGCCTCGTGGCGGGCGACCAGCGCGCCGGTCGCGAGATCGAAGACGAGGAACGTGCAGCCCCGCTCGGGCTCCCACTCCAGGTTCTCCGCGAACGGCCGGCCGCTCGTCACCATCTTCAGCGGCTTCAGGCGCAGCGGCTGCTCGACGAGGACGATGTGCCGCTCGGTCACGGCGAAGCTGTGCTCGTACGACGGCTCCGCGGCACCGGCGCGTGCGACGAGGTCGAACCGTCCGTCGCCGCGGCGGCGGTAGAAGCGGTACGAGCTGCGCGGGCCGTAGTGGACCTGGAGGTTGAGCATCGCGCCGTCGCGCGGGTCGGTCAGCGGGTGGGCGGTGGGCGAGCGCGGCCCGCGACCGGGCGGCTCGTAGGCGACGCCGAGCGTCTCCAGGGTGTCGAGGTCGAACGCGATCGGCACCGGCGTCTCGGTCAGCGCGACGAGCTGCTCGCCGAGGCGGATGACGTTCACGCTGGCGTTGTCGGTCATCCGCGGCGAGAACATCGACGCGATCGGCTCGGCCAGGCGCCGGCACGGGTCGCTGGCGAACTCGCGGTAGCCGATGCGCCCGTCCTCGCGCTGGGCGCGGTGGGCCTTCGTGCGCAGAAACCGGTTGGCGTAGCCGACGTGCCCGTCATCGAACGTGAAGGCGTGCAGCATCGCCAGGCCGTCGAGGAGGTGGCGCACCTCGTGGTCGCCCTCGCCGAACCAGGCGGGACCGTTGCGCACGAGCGTGCCGGCGAGCCACGGCGGCAGCGCGCCCTCGACGGGGACGTCTGCGACGCGGACCTCGTCGTCGACGGGGTCGAGAAACGGCTGGAACGCGGCCAGCGCGGGCAGGGCCTGCAGTTGGGTCATCACGCGACCTCCACAGTCAACGGTTCGGCCTGAAGCGTGACCCTACACCCGCGTGCACGTCCGCGCGGCGGGTTCCGTTCGCGGCGTTTGTCATCGTCGGCGTGATGGCGGCCGTCGACCAACCCCTGCAGGACGCCACGCTCCTGCGTACCGCCGCCGACCACGCGACGGCCCGGGTTCCGCGCGCCGCGCCGCACGACCGGGCAGGTGATCTTCGGGCCGGCCTTGCGGGCCTCGTCGTGGACTGCGCGGACGACATCGTGGTCCTGGACGGCGGGACGCTCGTGGGACTCCTGCCGATCGAGCGGCTGCTCGCGGCACCTGCGGACGCCCGCATCGACGCGATCATGGATCCTGATCCCCCGACCGTGCCTCCCGGCGCAGCGCAGGAACGGGCGGCCTGGGAGATGGTGCGGCGCGGGGAGTCGAGCCTCCCGGTGGTCGGCGAGGACGGCGTGTTCCTCGGGTTGATCCCGCCGCACCGCATGCTTGCCGTGCTCCTCACCGAACACGACGAGGACCTCGCCCGGATCGGCGGCTACCTCGCGAGCACCGCACGTGCCCGGACCGCAGCCGAGGAGCTCGTCGGGCGGCGCCTGTGGCACCGGCTGCCGTGGCTGCTGATCGGTCTCGTGGGCGCGATGCTCTCGGCGCTGATCATCGGCTCGTTCGAGGAAGAGCTCGCGCAGAAGGTCCTTCTCGCGTTCTTCGTCCCCGCGGTCGTGTACATGGCGGACGCCGTCGGCACCCAGACAGAGACGGTGCTCATCCGCGGCCTGTCTGTCGGGATCGACCTGCGGGAGGTCGCGCGACGGGAGGCCCTCACCGGCCTCGTCATCGGCCTCCTCGTCGGAGGCGCATTCGTCCCGTTCTGTCTCCTCATCTGGGGCGACGCGCGCGTGGCCGTGGCGGTGGGGCTGGCGCTCGTCGCGAGTTGCTCGGTCGCGACGGTGGTCGCGATGGGGCTGCCGATGCTCTTTCACCGGCTCGGACGTGACCCCGCGTTCGGATCCGGGCCGCTCGCCACGGTGGTCCAGGACCTCCTGTCGATCATCGTGTACTTCGCCATCGCGGTCCCCCTCGCCACCTAGGTAGCCTCGCGCGAGATGGCACGTGCCCGGACCCTGCAGCGCATCGGCGCCGGCGTCACCGCCGCGCTCGGCGGCGTCGTCGCCTACGACGTCCTGCAGCGGCGCCACGCGATCCTGCACAACTTCCCCGTCGCCGGGCACTTCCGCTACCTGCTCGAGTCGATCGGGCCGGAGCTGCGCCAGTACATC